>DGIP01000054.1:443-9921 GCA_002386405.1 Stenotrophomonas maltophilia | reverse complement strand
CCAGAGGCTTGCCATCCAGCTGGTACCAAGTGGAGAAACGCTTCCAGTCCGGGGGGAGGTAAGCCAGCCCCTGGCTCAGCATGGCTACCCACAGCCCCCCTTCGTGGTCCTGCAGCATGTCCAGCACGCCGCTGCGCTCGGTCAGGAATCCACTGCCCGCATCGCCGGCCAGCAGGCGCAGCTGCGTGTCATCGCCGCGATACAGGCCGTCGGCCGTGCCCAGCCAGTAACCGCCGTTGCGGTCATGCAGCACCGAAGCAGCACGCACATCGGCGCCCACCTTCCACGGCGCCGGGCGCGCGTTGCCATCGGGACTGATCCGGAACAGCCCGCCCTCGGTTCCGGCCCATACCGTGCCATCGGGGTCGCGGGTCAACCGGAACACGCTTTTGCCGCCCAGTACGGCCGGGGCGATCCGGCTGAAGCCGCGCCCATCCCAGCGCGCCACGCCACTGCCGGTGCCAACCCAGACATGGCCTTCGGGATCGGACAGCAGGCTGTAGATGGTGTCGTCGGGAAGCGCGGCCGGATCGGCTGCGTTGGCCCGGTAGCGGACCAGCGTTCCATCCTCCTCCCGCCGGCAGATGCCATGGCGATTGGTGCCGATCCACAGGGCCTTGCCCGCATATGCCAGCGACCAGAACTGGCCCTCGCACCGCGCGTCGAGGTCGGGGAACCGCTCGAAGCGGTCGCGCCCGGGCCCCAGCATGCTCAGGCCAACGCCGTTGCTGCCCACCCAGACTCGATCCAGCGGATCGACCAGCAGCGTCTCGATCTCGTTGCCTGGCAACGAGCCGGGATCGTCGGGTTCATTGCGCCAGACCCGCAGGCCCACGCCGTCGATGCGGGCCAGGCCATCGTCGGTGGCGGCCCAGATGTAGCCCTGCCGATCCTGCGCCAGCGCCAGCACCATGCGCGAGGGCATGCCTTCGGCGGCGCCAAGGCGGCGCATGCGCGGTGTTTCTGCCGATGTCCCTGCGGCCCACAACGCCGACGGCACCGCATGCAACGCCAGTGCCAGCAGCACGATGCCTGCCCGCCAACCGCGCGCGCTCAACGCCATCGAGTTCTCCCTGTTGCCCGGGATTGTCACACAGTGCGCCGCACAACGCCCCGTTCGCACCCCGTTGGGCGCACCACGATCTGTTGCAGCCATGGTGCTGCCAGGCATCACGGACCAGCGCGTATGATCGGCCCAGCCCTGAACGGAGCCGGCCGTGACCAAGCGCCTGACCCTTGCCCTGCTGTTGTGTACCGCCCCGTGGGCGGTGAGCGCCGCGCCCGATACCTACCGCCTCGACCCGGTGCATACGCGGGTCCTGTTCGCGGTCGAGCACGCGGGTTTCTCGCAGGCACTGGGCACGGTATCGGGCAGCGAAGGCAGCCTCTCCTTCGATCCCGACGACTGGAGCAGCGCCACGCTCACGGTCAGCGTGCCGCTGCAACGGCTTGACCTGGGCGATGACAAATGGAACAAGGCCGCGCTGGCGCGCAACCTGCTCGACGCCGAACGCCATCCCGAGGCCCGCTTCGTCTCCACCCGCATCGAACCGGTCGATGCCACCCATGCACGGGTCATCGGTGAGCTGACCCTGCGTGGCGTCAGCCATGAAGTCGCGCTCGATGTCACGCTCAACGCAGTCAAGCGCCACCCGATGCCGCCGTTCCGTCGTACTGCGGGTTTTTCCGCCACCGCCACGCTGAGCCGCAGTGCATTCGGCGTGGATGCCTGGCCGTCGATGATCGGCGACCAGGTACAGCTGCGCATCGAAGCAGAAGCCCTGCGCGACCGCAGTGCCACCGATCCGCAGGACACACCGTCCGTCGACGCGCCGGGAACTCCGGAACCGGTCGACGACTCCGACACCCCATCCTCTCCGCCAGCCCGGAAACGCTCGCCATGACCACCCGAAACACCCGTGACCGCTGGGGCAGTGTCAGCCAGGGCCTGCATTGGCTGATCGCCCTGCTCATCCTCGTGCTCGGCATCGTTGGCCTGACCATGGGCGAACTGCCGCGTACCCCGAAGTATTTCTGGGTGTACACCGCGCACAAGTCGCTGGGCATTACGGTGCTGGCATTGGTGGTGCTGCGCCTGGGCTGGCGGCTGTATGCCGGCGCGCCCGAACCGGTGCCCGGCACGCCGACCTGGCAGGAACGCATCGCCTCGGCCACCCACTGGCTGCTGTACGTGCTGATGTTCGCGCTGCCGCTGTCCGGCTGGATCTACGATTCGGCCAGCGGCCTGCGGCCGTTCCGCTGGTTCGGGCTGGTCGACGTGCCCAAGCTGGTCGCCCCCAACCCGGGCGCGCGTGACATCTCCCACGCCATCCATGAGTGGGGCTTCTGGCTGCTGATCGCCGTAGTGGTCGCCCACGCCGGCGCCGCCCTGTACCACCATCTTTTCCAACGCGATGCCACGCTTGCGCGCATGCTGCCGCAGGGCTGGCTCGCCTCCCCCCAGAAGGATTGACGATGAACATCAAGCTCACCTCCCCCGCCGCCGTGGCCGCCGCGCTGGCCGGCCTGATGGCCACCGCCCCGGTGCTCGCCGCCGATTACGTGCAGGCGCCGGGCGCCGGCTCCCACCTGGCCTTCGCCACCAAGTACGACGGCGAAGTGTTCACCGGTAAGTTTCCCGGCTTCTCGACCCGGATCAGCTTCGATCCGGCCAACCCGGCCGCCGGCACGCTGGACGTGACCATTCCGCTGGCAGGCGCCGAGACCGGCAATGGCGACCGCGATTCAACGCTCAAGACGGCAGATTTCTTCGACGTGGCCAAGTTCGCCACCGCCACGTACACCGCCAAGGGCTTCACCAAGACCGCCGACAACAAGTACGTGGCCAATGGCACGCTGGCGCTGCGCGGGGTGACCAAGCCGGTCACCTTCACGTTTGAATGGAAGCCCGGTGCCAACCCGGTGCTGACCGGCAAGGCCACGGTCAAGCGCCTGGACTTCGGCGTGGGTGAAGGTGACTGGAAGGACACCAAGACCATTCCGGATGACACCGCAATCAGCACCGTGGTGAAGCTGCAGGCGAAGTAAGCGCCATGGCGGTGCGGCAATCGGGGGTGTCGGCCAACGGCCGGCGCTACCGGGGTCCGGCCATCCACGCCGACAGGCTGGCGGCATCGAAGGGCCAGTCCAGCTCCCGGCCCTGCCCATCGCGCAGCACCGGCACCCGGCTGCCGTAGCGCGCCTCCAGGGCCGCGTCATCGTCGATGAACACACTGTCCAGCCCGGGGACCCGGGCCTGGGCCAGGACCGCAAGGGCCAGGTCGCACAGGTGGCAGTCGTCGCGTTGGTACAGGATGAACATAAGGCTCATATGTTGCGTTGCAGCCAGGGTGGCGGGCGCGGACAGCATAGAATAGTGCTCCATCCGATACCCGCAGTTTGGCAATCATGGCTGTCAGCACGTTCGACGTTTTCAAGATCGGCATTGGCCCGAGCTCCTCGCACACCGTAGGACCGATGAAGGCCGCCGAACGCTTCGTGCACCGCTGGCTGCTGGACCCGGGCTGCCTGCAGGACGTGGTGCGCATCCGCGCCGACGTGTATGGCTCGCTGGCGTTGACCGGCCGCGGCCACGGTACCGACAAGGCCGTGTTGCTGGGGCTGGAAGGCCAGCGCCCGAACCAGATCGACCCGGACATCATTCCCGGTACGCTCGAGCGGATCCGCAGCAGCAAGCGCATCCGGTTGATGGGCACCCATGAGATCGCCTTCGACGAGAAGCGCGACCTGGGCCTGAACAAGCGCCAGAAGCTGCCCTACCACACCAATGGCATGCGCTTCACCGCGTACGACGCGCAGGACCAGGTGATCGCCACCCGCGACTACTACTCGGTGGGCGGTGGTTTCGTGGTCAACCAGGACGACGCGGCCGATGACCGCATCGTGCCCGATGAAACCCCGCTGCCCTACCCGTTCAAGAGCGGCGACGAGCTGCTCGCGCAGACCGCACGCAGCGGCCTGAGCATTGCCCAGCTGATGTTCGAGAACGAAAAGTGCTGGCGCAGCGAAGACGAGATCCGCGACCAGCTGCGCGAGATCTGGGACGCGATGCAGCAATGCTGCGCCCGCGGCATCCGCCAGGAAGGCACGCTGCCCGGCGGCCTGCACGTGTCGCGCCGCGCACCGGCGCTGTACCGCGAGCTGTCGTCCAAGCCGGAAGCGGCCATGCGTGACCCGCTGACCACGCTGGACTGGGTGAACCTGTACGCGCTGGCGGTCAACGAAGAGAACGCCGCCGGCGGCCGCGTGGTGACCGCACCGACCAATGGCGCGGCCGGCGTGCTGCCGGCCGTGCTGCATTACTTCGACCGCTTCTGCCCCGGCGCCAACGAACAGCGCGTCTTCGACTTCCTGCTCACCTCGGCTGCCATCGGCATCCTGTACAAGGAGAACGCCTCGATTTCCGGCGCCGAAGTCGGCTGCCAGGGTGAAGTGGGCGTGGCCTGTTCGATGGCCGCCGGCGGCCTGGTCGCGGCGCTGGGCGGCAACCCCAGCCAGATCGAGAACGCCGCCGAGATCGGCATGGAACACAACCTGGGCCTGACCTGCGACCCCATCGGCGGCCTGGTACAGATTCCCTGCATCGAGCGCAATGCGATGGGCGCGGTGAAGGCGATCAACGCCTCGCGCATGGCGATGCGTGGCGACGGCAAGCACAAGGTGTCGCTGGACAAGGTCATCAAGACCATGCGCGATACCGGCCGCGACATGCAGGACAAGTACAAGGAAACCAGCCGCGGCGGACTCGCTGTCAACGTCATCGAGTGCTGATCGGCCGCGCAGGCGGTTATCCTCGGGGTTCCCCCACTGGAGACCGCCATGCGCATCCTGGCCGCCGCCCTGCTTGCCTGCCTGCCCCTGACCTCGTTCGCCGCCGATACCTATGATGCGCGCCTGCAGGCCTTCGACTACGGCTGGCCGGTCAAGACCTTCAGCTTCGATTCGCAGCGCCAGCCGCTGGAAATGGCCTACCTTGACGTTTCGCCGGAAGGGGTGCCGATGGCCGGCACCGTGGTGCTGCTGCATGGCAAGAACTTCTGTGCCGGCACCTGGCGCGACACGATCAAGGCGTTGAGCGCGGCCGGCTATAGGGTGATCGCCCCGGACCAGATCGGCTTCTGCAAGTCCAGCAAGCCGCTGCGCTACCAGTACTCGTTTGGGCAGCTGGCCGCCAATACCGAAGCGCTGCTGGCCCACCTCAAGCTGGACAGCACCAAGGTCGACTTCGTCGGTCATTCCATGGGCGGCATGCTGGCCACGCGGTTCGCGTTGATGTACCCGCAGCAGCTGCGCCAGCTGGCACTGGTCAATCCGATCGGACTGGAAGACTGGAAGGCCAAGGGCGTGCCGTGGCGCAGCGTGGATGCGTGGTATGCCAACGAACTGAAGACCAGTTTCGACAGCATCAAGAAGTACCAGCTTGACGTCTACTACAGCGGCCAGTGGACGCCCGAGTACGAACACTGGGCGCGGATGCAGGCCGGCATGTACGCCGGCCCCGGCAAGCAGGCCGTGGCCTGGAGCCAGGCGCTGACCTCGGACATGGTGTTCAACCAGCCGGTGGTGTACGAACTGCCCAACGTGCGGGTTCCCACCACGTTGTTCATCGGCCAGAAGGACCGTACCGCGATCGGACGTGACCTGGCATCACCCGCGCTGAAAGCCACCCTGGGCGATTACCCGGCGCTGGGCAAGGCGGCTGCCGCCGCGATTCCAGGAGCGACGCTGGTGAGCTTCGACGACCTGGGGCATTCGCCGCAGGTGCAGGACCCGGAGCGGTTCAACGCGGCGTTGTTGAAGGCGTTGAAGGGCGAGTAATCGACAACACGTCGTCCAGCAATGCTGCGGCGGTGATCTCCGCACCGGCGCCCGGGCCCTGGATCAACAAGGGTTGGGCGTTGTAGCGATCGCTGTGGATCGCCACGCGGTTGTCGGTCTGCGCGCCGCCGGCCAGCGGGTGGTCCAATGGCACGATGCGCAGCCCGACGCGGGCACCGTCGTGGTCGAATCCACCGATGAAGCGCAGGCAGCCGCCCTGCGCGCGTGCCTGCTGCCAGTGCTGCTGCAGCGGTGCATCCAGCAGTGCCAGCTGTTCGATCGCCTCGGCGGTCGACAGCGCGGCCAGTGCGTCCGGCACCAGCGAAGACACGGCCACCTGTTCGGCACGCAGCGCGATGCCGCTGGCGCGGGCAAGAATCAGGAGTTTGCGGCGCACGTCCTCACCGGACAGGTCCACCCGCGGATCCGGCTCGGTGTACCCGGCGCCAGCTGCCTCGCGCACCCATGCCGAGAACGGACGCTGGCCGTCGTAGTGATGGAACAGCCACGCCAACGACCCCGACAGCACGCCTTCCACCCGGTGGATGCGGTCGCCGCCGGCCACCAGCGCGCGCAGGCTGCTCAACAGCGGCAGCCCTGCACCCACCGTGGCGCTGTCACCGTAACGCGCACCACCGTCCAACCCGCTGCCCGCGATGGCCTGTGCACGCGCCAGCTGCGCGCCCTGCCCCAGCTTGTTGGCGGTCACCACGTGCACGCCGCGCGCCAGCCACTGCTCATGCCAGTTGGCCACATCGTCGCTGGCGGTGGCGTCCACCACCACGTCACCGCGCTGCAGCCCTTCGGCCTCGGCCCAGGGTTGCAGCGCCGGCACCGTGCGCGCGGCATCGTTGGCACTCTCCAGGGCCTGCGCCGGCTGCTGTTCGCAGGCGCGTGCCGTGCGCGAATTGGCCAGCCACGAGAACTGGGGAAGTTCGATGCCACGCGACTGCAGACTCTGGTAGCGCTGCACGAAGGCGGTACCCACGGTACCGGTGCCCAGCAGCGCCAAACGGCGCGGCGTCGGTCGCGCGAACGGCAGCACCGCGCTCATGCATCCACCTGTTTGCGGCGGGCCAGCTGCGCCTGGCGGTCGATCACCGCCTGCGCGCGTTCCAGGCCTGCCTGCAGGTCCGCGACGAGGTCTTCCGCAGCTTCGATACCCACCGACAGGCGCAGCAACCCTTCGCTGATCCCCGCATGGGCGCGGGCCTCGGCTGTCATCGCCGCATGGGTCATGGTGGCCGGGTGCGCGACCAGGCTCTCCACCCCGCCCAGCGATTCGGCCAGGGTGAAGCAGCGCAGGCCGTCGACGAAGGCGCGCACCGCCGCGTGCGGGTCATCGCCGGGGCACGAGGCCAGCTCGAAGGACAGCATCGCGCCGAAGCCACTCTGCTGGCGCGCGGCGATGGCGTGGCCCGGGTGCGAGGCCAGCCCCGGGTAGTAGACGTTGGCCACCGCATCGCTGGCGGCCAGCAGCTTCACGATGTCGGCGGTGTTTTCCTGGTGCACGCGCAACCGCGCACCGAGCGTGCGCAACCCGCGCAGGGTCAGGAAGGCATCGAACGGCGAACCGGTCAGGCCCAGCGCGTTGGCCCACCACACCAGCTGTTCATGCAGGGCCGGGTCGCGCGCAACCACCGCGCCACCGACCACATCGCTGTGGCCGTTGATGTACTTGGTGGTCGAATGCAGCACCACGTCGGCACCGAAGGCGATCGGCTGCTGCAGCGCCGGCGACAGGAAAGTGTTGTCGACCACCACCTTCGCACCGGCGCGGTGCGCGGCATCGATCGCGCCGCGCAGTTCATCGCGGGTCTGCTGGTTGGCATGGCTGCTGGAGAAGCGGGCGGCCATGCGCACGAATGCCAGCGGCAACTGGCCGAGCAGGGCATTGGCTTCGCCGCTGGGCTCGAACTGGCTCAGGCAGAAGCGCACCCCGGCCGCGCTCATGCGCGAACAGAACTGCTGCAGAGTGACGGTGTGGATCAACGCGTCAGGCAGGCGCACGTCGATGACCAGCGCGCTGCCGGGCAGCTGGCGCTGCTGCAGGGTTTCCAGCAGCCAGTCGGCGAAGGCATCGCGGGCCAGGGTGCGCAGCGACTGCGACACGAACAGGCTCAGCGGTTGGGTGGCGTGCTGGTACAGATCCAGCAGGCCCAGCGCATGGTCCAGTACCTGCTGGTCCAGGTCGGCGATGCGGCCGGCCGCTTCCGCAGCGGGAATCACCTGGCCGGCGTTGAGCACGCTGCCATCGGCCTGGCGCAGGCGCAGCAGCACCTGGTACTGGGCGGTGTTGCCGCCGGCCACGGCCACGATCGGCTGGTAGGCCGGTTCGAGCTGGCCTTCCAGCATGGCCAGGTGTTCCTGCGCGGCCACGTCTTCGCGGCGCACGTGCGCGGCCACCCCGGAGGGCAACAGCCGCGCCTGCAGCGTGGTGCGCTCCACCGCTTCCAGCGCGGTGCCGGCATCGCCGAAGCCGCCGGAGAGCTGGGCATGCCCGACCACGCCGCGCAGGTGCACCGATTCCTCATCGCGGATCACGAACGAGCGTGCAGACAGTTCATCGCGCAGCTGGTGCGCCATCGCGTCCAGCGATTCCTCGTCCAGGCCACGGGCCACGACCAGGAAGCTGTTGTCGTTCAGGCGCGCCAGCAGGTGCGGGTGCGCGTTGTCGGCCAGCCGCTGCGCGGCCTGCACCATCAGCCGTTCGAACGCGGCATAGCCGTAGCGTTCGCGCAGGCCCAGGGCACTGGCCACTTCGATGAAGAACAGGCCGCCATGCTCGCCGTGCGCCAGCGCCGTGCTGAGCTGCTGCATCACGTGGTGGCGGGTCGGCAGGCCGGTCTCGGGGTTGTTCATGGCCGGCGAACCCTGCGCGCCCGGCTGCATCGCCGCCTGCGCCCGGGCGCGCCGGATGCGGTTGGACACGGCGGCAATCAGGTGGCGCGGGCGGATCGGCTTGCTCAGGAAATCGTCGGCGCCGCTGTCGAGCACTTCGAACTGGCGCTCCGGGTCCGGGTCGCCGCTGAGGAACACGATCGGCAGCAGCTGCTGGCCCGGCTGCTGGCGGATCAGCGCGGTCAGGCGCATGCCATCCAGGCCCGGCAGGTGCAGGTCCATCAGGATCAGGTCCGGGCGCTGTTCGTTGATCACCTGCTGCACGCCTTCGGCGTCGCTGTGCACGATCGCTTCCATGCCGGCGCCATGCAGCACGCTCTGTGCGAACAGGGCCTGCGAGCGGTCGTCTTCGACGATCAGCACGCGGTAGGGTGCCTCGCTGCCCAGCGGCGGCGTGTTGGCATCGTCCTGCTGCCACTGCGACGGCGGCAGCACCGGCGGGGTGGACACGGCAGCGGCGGCGGCAGCGTTGAGCGGCACCACGTTGCTGGGCGCGGGCGCCACGGCGGGCGCGTCGGCGCTGGCCCAGCGCTGCCAATGATCGGCGGGCGGGGTTTCGGCGCGGGTGGCGCGGGCGGATGCAACAGCGTTGTCTTGGACGGCCATCAGTACTCCCAGTCTGCGGCGCGATTATGCGGCATCGCGGTCGGCCAGTGCCCCGGGCTTGCCCGCCGGTTGCCGCAGCAGCCAGCGCATGCCCTTCCACAGGGTGCGCCAGACCAGCCAGACCACCAGCGCG
>DGIP01000054.1:0-232 GCA_002386405.1 Stenotrophomonas maltophilia | reverse complement strand
GCCAGACCACCAGCGCGCCGACCAGGCTGCACGCCACCACGACGATCAATGCCAGCCACGGGTGCGCCAGCGCCAACGCCAGGCCGCCCACCACTACCGTGTCTTCCGCCGCCGAGGCCACCCAGTTGCTGGCCGGCTCCGGCGAAGTGTTGAGGAGGGCACGCGTGCCCGATTTCAGGCCATGGCTGGCCAGGGCCACCCCGGCACCGGCGGCCAGCGCCGTGGTGCTGAG
>DGIP01000057.1 GCA_002386405.1 Stenotrophomonas maltophilia | reverse complement strand
CTCCGTCGTCGGCAGCAGCACCTTGGGTTTCCAGCGCCTCGACCAGCTCGTCCAGCTCCTGCCGGGGCGAGGGCGGACGCGGCGCGGCGCGGCGCGGGGCGGCCATCTGCGGCATCACACCGGCAGCGGCCAATTGTTCGTCGAGTTTCTCGTAACGCTTGCCGATCGGCGCGTGCAGGTCGCGCTCGCACAGCTTGATCAGCACCAGGCGCACTTCCGGCGCCAGTTCACAGTCTGCGAACGCCTCATGGATGGCCACGCCGATGTGCTCGGGGCTGATCGGATTGGTATCGGCGTTCAGTTCCAGCCCGCCGGCGATCCAGCCCAGGCGGCGGTCGAGTCGGCCCAGTACCGGCTTCCAGTCGCGCAGCAGCACGGTGGCGAAGTTGCGCACCGCCAGCCGCGATTCCAGCACGTGCTCGGGGACCAGGCTCAGCCCTTCCTCGCCCTGGCCGGCCAGCATGGCTTCGGCCGACAGCGGCTCAGCGTGCTCCAGCGCGTCCCAGGCCTTGGCCAGGTGCCCACGGAAGCCGGCCACGATGTCCTCGCGGCGCCGACGCAGTTCACGCATGCCATCCAGGAACAGCAGCTGCGACGCGCCAGCGGTGCCGGCACGGTCGAACAGCACATCGTCGAAGCGTGCGATCACGGTCGCGAACGACTCGGCCAGGCCCGGCACGGCGGCCTCGCGTGCAAGCTTCAACAGCGCCGGGTCGCGACCCGGCTGTCCCGATACGTTGGGCGTGGCGATCATGCGAAAAGGCTCCCCACCCTCGCTGGTACAGGATGCAGCATGGATACAACAGGCACGGGCGTCCCCAAGACACCAGCACACGGATGGTAGGACGGCCCACCGGTCAGGGACAGTGAAACAGTCCGCACTTTGAACCTCATGACCCGGGTGCCGGCAGGCCTTGTATCGTAAGGCCAGCGCGGGTGGGAAGCGAGTACAGCGACGTGAAGGAGTGCCACTAATTAAGTGCTGTTCATCACGGTTTGTCGCAAATGGGCAGGAGATCGCCATAAGCAGGGTCACAAACTGCCCCGACTATAATCAGGGCCACCCCGATGCCCGATAGAGACCCCATGCTCGACTCCCCTGCGCTGCAAGCCCTGGACGCCCGCCGTTCGGTTCCCGCCCTGCAACTGGGCGCGCCCGGACCGGACCCGGCCACCCTGCTGCGGATGCTGGCCTCGGCCGTGCGCGTGCCCGACCACGGCAAGCGGGTGCCCTACCGGTTCCTGCGCATCGCCGGCGATGCCCGCCTGCAGCTGGGCGAGTTCCTGGCCCGGCGCAGCCGTGAGCGCGACCCCACCGCCTCGGATGCACAGGTGGAAAAGGACCGGCTGCGCTTTTCGCATGCCCCGCTGATCATCACCGTCATTGCCGCCCCCACGCCGAGCCCGAAGGTGCCCGAGCAGGAGCAGCTGATGACCGCCGGCTGCGTCTGCTTCGCCCTGCTGCAGGCCGCGCAGGCGCTGGGCTTTGGTGCGCAGTGGCTGACCGCCTGGATGGCCTTCGACCCGGCGGTGCACGCGCACCTGGGCCTGGCCGACCATGAGCGGATTGCCGGCTTCATCCATATCGGTACGCCCAGGACCGCCGTGCCCGAACGCGAGCGCCCCGATCCGGCCGCGCTGCTGCAGGACTGGGTGGGCTGAGTGCACACGCCTCTCTACTTGGTGGATGCCAGCCTGTACGTGTTCCGGGCTTGGCATTCGATGCCCGATGAATTCCAGGACCAGCAGGGTTGGCCGACCAACGCGGTGCATGGTTTCGCCCGCTTCCTGCTCGACCTGCTCGAACGCGAGCGTCCGCAGCACATCGCCATTGCCTTCGACGAGGCGCTGGACAGCTGCTTCCGCCATGACCTGTATGCCGCCTACAAGGCCAACCGCGATCCGGCACCCGATGCACTGCGCCGCCAGTTCGCGCACTGCAAGGCGCTGTGCAGCGCGCTGGGCCTGGCCGTGCTGGCCCACACCGAGTACGAGGCCGACGACCTGATCGGCAGCGCGTTGCACGCGCGCCGCCCGGCCGGCATGCGCGGGGTGATCATCTCGGCCGACAAGGACCTGTCGCAGCTGCTGTTCGAGCATGACGAGCAGTGGGATTACGCCCGCAACCAGCGCTGGGGCATGGCCGGGGTCAAGGCCCGCCACGGCGTGCATGCGCACCAGATCGCCGATTACCTGGCGCTGTGCGGCGATGCGGTCGACAACATTCCCGGGGTGACCGGTGTCGGCGCCAAGTCAGCCGCCGTGCTGCTGGCCCACTTCGGCAGCCTGGACACCCTGTACGAGCGACTGGACGAAGTGCCGTTCCTGCGCCTGCGCGGCGCCGCCCAGATGGCGGTGCGCCTGCGCGAGCAGCGCGAGCATGCGCTGCTGTGGCGGCAGCTGACCACCATCGCGCTGGATGCACCGCTGGATGCGGCGCAGGCCGATTTCAGCCGCTCCAGTGCCGACCCGCAGATGCTGCAGGGGCTGTGCGAGGCGCTGCGCTTTGGTCCGCTTACCCGGCGCCGGCTGTTCAACGCGGCCGGCATTCCCGACATTTCCCCTCCCGCCAGCGAGTTCGCATGAGCCCCAACACGCAAGCCCCGAAGGTCGTCTACGAAGGCAAGTACCAGCGCATGGTCGTGCGCGGTTCGTGGGAGTACAGCGAGCGCACCCATGCCGGCGGACTGGCGGCGATCATCATCGCCGTCACCCCCGACGACAACGTGCTGTTCGTCGAGCAGTTCCGCGTACCGCTGCAGGCCAACACGATCGAGATGCCGGCCGGGCTGGTGGGCGACATCGACGCCGGCGAGTCGATCGAGGTATCCGCCGTGCGCGAGCTCGAAGAAGAAACCGGCTGGACCGCCGACCATGCCGAAGTCCTGATGATCGGCCCGACGTCCTCCGGTGCCAGCAGCGAGAAGATCGCCTTCGTGCGCGCCACCGGCCTGCGCAAGGTGGGCGAAGGCGGCGGCGATGCCAGCGAGGACATCACCGTGCATGAGGTACCGCGTGCCCGCGCGGCCGCCTGGCTGGTGGAGAAGATGGGCCAGGGCTACCAGCTGGACGCCAAGCTGTGGGCCGGCCTGTGGATGATCGAGCACCACCTGGATGGGACCGCGCGTGGCTGATTCGCGTACGCATCCGCTGGCGGCCACGCCCCTGCTTGGCGCAGAGGATCCTGCGCCCTTCACCGTGCTGCACCCGCAGGGGCGCTCACCTTATGTACTGATCGCCGACCACGCCGGCCAGCAGGTGCCGGACGTGCTGGCGAACCTGGGCCTGCCGCAGGTCGAGCGTGACCGCCATATCGGCTGGGACATCGGCATTGCCGGGGTCACCCGCGAACTGGCCGGGTTGCTCGACGCGTGGGCGATCACCCAGACCTATTCGCGGCTGGTGATCGACTGCAACCGTCCGTTGGCCTCACCGACGCTGATTCCCGAGGTCAGCGACCATACCGTGGTGCCGGGCAACGCCGGGCTGTCGGCCGCGCAGCGCCAGCAGCGCATCGATGCGATCCACGCGCCCTACCACGCGCGCATTGCCGCCGAGCTGGATGCACGCGCCGGGCAGGCGCGCCCGACCTTGCTGGTGATGATGCACAGCTTCACCCCGCGCATGAACGGTGCTGACCGGCCGTGGCATGCCGGGGTGCTGTACCACCAGGACACGCGCCTGGCGCATGCGCTGCTGCAGGCACTGCGCGATGAAGGCGACCTGGTGGTGGGCGACAACGAACCGTACTCGGTCAGCAGCACCAGTGATTACGCGGTGCCGGTGCATGGCGAAGGCCGCGGGCTGCTGCACGTGGAGCTGGAAATCCGCCAGGACCTGATCGCCGATGCGGCCGGGCAGCGCGCGTGGGCGGAACGCCTGGCGCGGGTGTTCACCGCGCTGGAGGTTACGGTGCGGTCAACCCCGTAACCGGCACGGCGGCACCGGTTTTCTCCGGGCGCAGCCACAACGCCACGACCACGCCCAGCAACGCGAACAGCGCCGCGCCGTACTGCGCGTGGACCAGCCCCTGCAGTGCTTCGGGGCTGGTGCCGGTGCTGCTGGCGCTGCGGCCTGCGTTGGCCAGCATCACCAGCAGCGCCAGGCCGAGCGCGCCACCGATCTGCTGCGCGGTCGCAGCCATGCCCGAGGCCACGCCCTGCTGCGCGGCCGGTACGCCCCGCCCGGCCACGATCCACATCGCCGTCCAGGTCATGCCCTGGCCGATGCTCAGCACCACGATCCCCGGCAGCAGCGCCCAGTAGGTGGCGCCATACGGCAGCGCCACCGCGATCGCGCTGATGCCGATCGCGCCGGCGCCCATGCCCAGCGCCAGCACCTGGCGCGGCGAACGCCGGCGCAGCATCCGTTCGCTGATGCGGATGCCGAACGTGCACACCAGCGTGGGCGGCAGGAAGGCCAGGCCGGCCTGCAGCGCACTCCAGCCGTAGCCATCCTGGAAGTACAGCGCCAGGAAGTAGTACTGCACGCCGAAGCTGCTCATGAACACCATCGTCAACAGCATCGCCGCGCGCAGGCTGCGCAGGCGCAGCAGCGAGAACTGCATCAACGGGTCGCGGCTGCGCTGTTCGATCGCCACGAAGGCGGCCAGCAGCACCGCCGAGGCCACCAGGCAGCCCAGCGTGCGCGGCGCGGTCCAGCCCCACTCCGGCGCCTGCACCAGCGTGGTCACCAGCAGGCTGCCGCCCAGGGTCACGGTGAGGCAGCCGGCCAGGTCGAACGAGCGCCCGCGCAGCACCGCCGCATCGCGCGGCAGCCACCAGCCCGCCAGCAGCGCGCAGGCGCTGGCGAACGGCACGATCACCAGCAGCACCGAGGACCAGCCGAAGCTCTGGGTGAGCACGCCGCCCAGCAGCGTCCCCAGCGCCAGCCCGCCGGCACTGGCCATCGACCAGATCGCCAGCGCCCGGTTGCGCGGCGCCCCTTCGGCGTAGAGGGTGCTGATCAACGACAACGTCGCCGGAAACAGCAGTGCCGCACCGATGCCCTGCACCGCACGCGCGGCGATCAGCACCCCGCCGCTGTTGCTCAGTCCGCCGACCAGCGAGGCCAATGCGAACAGCGCCATGCCGCTGCGGTACACCCGGCGCCGGCCAAGCAGGTCGGCGGCACGACCGCCCAGCAGCAGGCAGCCGCCGAAGGCCACCGTATAGGCGCTGACGATCCACTGCAGCTGCTGGGCATTGATGCCCAGCTGCACCCCCATCTCATGCAGGGCCACGAAGATGATGGTCGCGTCCAGCGCGATGATCAGCTGGGCCGTGGCCAGCAGGGTCAGCGCCAGGCGGGGCGGGAAGGCAGGTGAGGAGTGGGTCATGCCGGTCGGTACGAGGGGGAGGCGGGCAGTCTCATTGATGACGTCGAACAAATAAACCCGGATACTTCGATTTCTGTCATGCATTTTCGCATTAATCGGACACCGCCATGGATCTCAATGCCGTGCGCATGCTGGTACAGGTGGCCGAAGCCCGCAGTTTCACTGCGGCCGCCGGGCAGCTGGGCATCAGCCAATCGGGGCTGTCGCGCGCGATCGGCCGGCTGGAAAGCGAGCTGGGCGTGCGCCTGCTCCAGCGCACCACCCGCGCAGTCAGCCTGACCCCGGACGGGCGTCAGTTCGTGGAGCACTGCACGCCCCTGCTGTGCGGGCTGGAGGATGCCGAGCGCCGGCTGGGCGACCGCCCCTGCACGCCCTCGGGCGTGCTCAAGCTGACTGCACCGTCGATGTTCGGGCGCAAGGTGCTGGTGCCGTTGACCGGCCAGCTGATGGCCACCTACCCGCAGCTGCAGTTCGAGCTGGTGCTCAACGACCGTCTGGTGGACCTGGTCGAGGAAGGCTTCGATGCCGCACTGCGCACCGGGCCGATCAGCGATGTGCGCATGGTGGCGCGGCCGCTGCGGCCGCTGCGCTGGGTGACCGTGGCCTCGCCCGGCTACATCGCCCGGCATGGCGCGCCGGAGACCGTCGATGCACTGCAGGACCACGCCTGCCTTGCGGTGCGCAACCTGCGCAGCGGGCGGCTGGTGGACTGGCAGTTCCGCGACGGCGATGGGCTGCGCGAGTTCACCGCGCCGGCGCGGATGGTATTCGACAGCGGCGATCCGCTGGTGGAAGGCGCACTGGCCGGGGTCGGCATCGTGCAGGTAATGGATTTCGCGGTCGCCGATGCGTTGGCCGACGGCCGCCTGCAGCGCGTGCTGGAACCGTTCGAGGGCCGCACGCGGGCGTTGTCGCTGGTGTATCCGCCGTCGCGGCAGGCCTCGCCGAAACTGAAAGTGCTGGCGGACGCGTTGTCCGCCGGCACCTGGTGAGCCAGCCACGACCAACGGTCGTGGCCTACCGCAACCGTATCGCCGGTAGGTACCCACCGTTGGTGGGTACGGACATCAGGCGGCGAAACCATCCGCCCCCCCCGGTAGGTACCCACCGTTGGTGGGTACGGGCATCAAGCGGCGAAACCATCCGTCCCCCGGTAGGTACCCACCGTTGGTGGGTACGGACATCAGGCGGCGAAACCATCCGTGGCGCGCACCAGCGCGTCGATGTTCTCGGCTTCGAACGCGGAATGGCCCGACGCCGGGCTGATTTCCAGCGTGGATTTCGGCCAGGCCTTGTGCAGTTCCCACGCATTCTGCAGCGGGCACACCACGTCGTAACGGCCGTGCACGATCACGCCCGGGATGTCGGCGATACGGTGCGCATCACGCAGCAGCTGCTCTTCGACCTCGAAGAAACCGCCATTGACGAAGTAGTGGTTCTCGATGCGCGCAAAGGCCAGCGCGAAGCGCGGGTCTTCATGGCTGTTCACGAAGTCGGCGTCCACGTGCAGGAAGCTGGTGGCGCCTTCCCACACGCTCCACGCCTTGGCCGCGGCCAGGCGGGTAGCTTCATCGTCACTGGTCAGGCGGCGGTGGAAGGCGGAAATCAGGTCGTGGCGTTCCACGGCCGGGATCGGTGCCAGGTAGTGTTCCCACGCATCCGGGAACAGGCGGTTGGCGCCTTCCTGGTAGAACCATTCCAGTTCCCAGCGGCGCAGCATGAAGATGCCACGCAGCACCAGCTCGGTCACCTGCTGCGGATGGGTCTGCGCATAGGCCAGCGCCAGGGTCGACCCCCAGCTGCCGCCGAAGACCTGCCAGCGCTCCACCTGAAGGTGCTCGCGCAGCTTCTCGATATCGGCCACCAGGTCCCAGGTGGTGTTGTCCACCAGGTCGGCGTGCGGGGTGGACCGGCCGGCACCTCGCTGGTCGAACAGGATGATGCGGTACTTCGCCGGGTCGTGGAACTGGCGCATCTTGTCGCTGCAGCCGCCGCCCGGGCCGCCGTGCAGCATCACCACCGGCTTGCCCTGCGGGTTGCCGCACTGTTCGAAATACAGCGTGTGGCGGTCGTCGACCTTCAGGCTGCCAACGTCGTAAGGGGTGATGGCCGGGTACAGCGTGCGCATGGGTGGAGCTCCAGTGGAATCACGGTCGCTCATTCTACCGCTGGGTGGCGGGCCACCGGCCCAGGCTCACCCGGTCGCGCTGTTCAAGGTCCAGCGCGGTTTCCACATCGACGAATCCGGCGCCCTCCAGCAGCGCGCGGATCGGTTCGCCCTGGTCCCAACCATGTTCCATCAGCAGCCAGCCGCCCGGCTGCAGGTGCGCAGGCGCGCCTTCGATGATCAGGCGGATGTCGTCCAGCCCGTCGGTGCCGGAGGCCAGCGCGAATTCGGGTCGGGATA
>DGIP01000056.1:537-2704 GCA_002386405.1 Stenotrophomonas maltophilia | reverse complement strand
TGGGGGCTCTTGCGAAACATCCATGTTTCGCAAAGCCCCCGTACCCCCGCCCCCGCCGGCCCCCGACGGTGTGTCGGTGGCCACGGGAAATCAAAGACGAGCCGCGTAGGGACACGCCATGCGTGTCTGATTTTCGTATCCGCACGCGACCATCTGTCGGGGCTGCCCGCCGGCCTCCCCAACACGGATGAACTGAAACGCTGCCGTTCGCGATAACAGATCAGCAATCGAAATCACTTCAACGCAGGAACCAGCGTCTCGGGATTGCCATCGTTCGGGGCGGCCGGAATGCCGAGCAGGCGCGTCATCAACGGGTAGACGTCGACGTTGTCGAAGCCGCGCAGGTTGGCACCCTGCTTGAAGGACGGACCCCGGGCGATGAAGATCGCGCGCATCGAGGGCAGGGCGTTGTCGTAGCCGTGCGAGCCACGGTCGCCGGGTTCGCGCTTGGCCAGGCGCTCGCGGCTGAGTGCGTTCCAGCCTTCGTGCATCTGGCACACGATCGGGGGGATGCGCGGGTTGCTGCCGTATTCCCAGCGCTCGGGCAGGGTCTGGCGGGTCCAGCAGTCGTAGGTAGCATGTGCGCCCAGCAGGATCTTCTCGGCCTGCTGCTGCTTGCCCGGCAGCGGCGCGAAGCCGATCGACTGGCCCAGCGATACGTCCTTGGCGATGGACGGATCGACCATGTCTTCCACCGCGATGGTGTGGCCGTCCGGCACGCTGGCCATGCCGTGGTCGGACAGCACGATGAGGTTGGTGGTGGCGTCCAGCCCGCGTGCCTCCAGGCCGTCAAGCAGGCGGCCGATGGCGGTGTCCACGGCGACGATGGCTGCGGCGTATTCGGGCGAATCCGGGCCGTTGTGGTGCCCGGCCTTGTCGACCTGCTCCATGTACAGGGTGACTAGGCGCGGTGCATCGGCATCGGTCTGGCCGAGCCAGCCCAGGACCTGGTCGACGCGGTCGGCGAGTGGAACGTCGGCGTCGTACACGCGCCACTGGCTGGGGCGCACACCCTGGATCGCCGCTTCGCTGCCCGGCCACGACCAGGTGGCCGTGCGCAGGCCGGCCTTTTCCGCGCCGACCCAGATCGGTTCGCCGCCCCACCAGCGCGAATCGGTCACCGCATCGCGCAGGTTGAGCTGGAACCGGCCCAGCGTTTCTTCCTGCATGCTGTTGTGGATGATGCCGTGGTGGTTCGGGCGCAGCCCGGTCACGATCGTGTAGTGGTTGGGGAAGGTCAGCGACGGGTACGACGGTGTCATCCACTGCGCGCGTACGCCGTCGTGCACGATGCGCTGCAGGTTCGGGGTGATGCCACGGTCCAGCATGTCCGCGCGCAGGCCATCGATCGACACCAGCAGCAGTTTCGGTGCGCGGGCGGCCACGGCGGTGGCATCCGCGATGGGCGCGGTCGGCGGGGTGGGCGGGACGCTGGCACAGCTGCTCAGCGCGAGGGCGGCGGCAAGCGCCAGCGACAGGCGGACGGAAATCATCCGTCCATCATAGTTCGCCGCGGTGACGCGGCGAAGACAACCAATGGCAGGGTCAGGCGAACAGCGGCTGCGTGCGCGATTCGAGGTCGAGCAGCGCGGCCTTGGTTTCGATGCCGCCACCGAAGCCGGTCAGTGCGCCGCTGCTGCCGATCACGCGGTGGCAGGGCAGCACGATCGGCAGCGGGTTGCGCCCGTTGGCTGCGCCGACCGCGCGGCTGGCGGTGGGCTGGCCGATGTGGCGCGCCAGCTGCACGTAACTCCAGGTATCGCCGAACGGAATGTCGGCCAGCGCCCTCCATACCCGCAACTGGAACTCGGTACCGTGCGGGGCCAGGGGAAGTTCGAATGCGCTGCGCTCGCCGCGCAGGTATTGCAGCAGCTGCGTGCGTGCATCGCGCAGCGCATGCGCATCGCGCTGCCACTGCGCGCGGCCCTTGGCGTCGTAGCGGTTGTTCTCGAACAGGATGTGGTGGATGCCCTGGCTGTCGCCGGCCACGGTCAGCGCGCCGATGGGGCTGTCGAAGGTGTCGTAGAGCAGGTTCATGCGGTTACTCCGAAGCGGACGTGGCCAGATGCCACAGGTGCAGCACGGCGTAGGCACGCCAGGGCCGCCAGGCCTGCGAGCGGGCCTCGGTGGCGCGCTCGCTCAAGCGGGTATCGCCGCCGAGTACCTG
>DGIP01000056.1:0-271 GCA_002386405.1 Stenotrophomonas maltophilia | reverse complement strand
GGTATCGCCGCCGAGTACCTGCTGCAGCACCAGGTCGCCGGCGGGAAAGGCATCGGGCAGCGCCAACGCACGCAGCGCGATGTAGTGCGCGGTCCACGGCCCTATTCCGGGCAGGGCCACGCAGCGTTCGATGAAGGTGTCCAGGCGCTGGCCGGCATGGAAGTCCAGCCTGCCGTCGGCGACGGCGGCCGCTACCGCGCGCACGGTGGCCGCGCGGGTACGCGGCAGGCCGATGCCTTCCAGCGGCGCCTCGGCCAGCTGTTCCGGCGTG
>DGIP01000177.1 GCA_002386405.1 Stenotrophomonas maltophilia | reverse complement strand
CGATGGTGGTGGTCTTGCCGGTACCGGGGCCGCCGGTGACCAGCACCAGCGGATGGCGCAGCGCGACTGCCGCCGCGCGCGCCTGGTGGTCGATGCCGTCCAGCGCCTGCGGGAACAGCTGGGCGAACAGCGTGGCGAGCCCGGCCGGATCGTGCGCCGGCAAAGAATGCGCGGCGATGCGCTGCAGGCCCAGCGCCAGGCGGCGTTCGTATTCGCGGTAACGGCGCAGGTACAGCAGGCCGTGTTCGAGTACCAGCGGTGCATCGGCAGCCAGCGCGTCATCGCGTTCGGGCGATGCCACCCATGGCGATGCCTGCAACTGCGCCAGCCACGCCTCCGGTGCCGGCCAGTCCAGCTCGGCATCCACCAGTTTCCTGGGGGCAGCCGGGTCCACCCCGGCGTGGCCCTGCGCCACCGCCAGCGAGGCCAGCGCAGCCGCGGCCAGCACCGCATCCGGGGTGTCCGGCTGCAGCCGGCGCAGGCTCTGCGCCAGCGCATGGTCCAGGGTGCGCAGGGTGCCCTGCTTCAGCAGTGCGTCAAGCAGGCTCATGCCTCACCCCGCGCGCGTGCCACCAGTTCGGCATGCTGCTGCGGGCCACCGGCGAACAGCGCATCCATCGCCTCGACCAGGGCCGGGGCGAAGCGCTGCGCATGCACGCCCGGCGCGTCCGCGCGCCCCGCTTCCAGGCCGCGGCAGAACAGATAGCGGATGCCGCCCAGATCGCGTTCCTGTGTGTAGCCGCTGCCAAGCCGGAAGCGCAGCCAGCGATGCAGTGCCACGGTGTAGATGAGCGCCTGCAGGTCGTACTCGCTGCTTTGCATGGCGGCGGCCATGCGCGCGGCGTCATAGCCGGGCAGCCGGTTGGATTTGTAGTCGAGCACGTACCAGCGCCCATCGCGCACGTAGGTCAGATCGATCTTGCCGGTCATCAGCCCTTCCAGCTGGCGCCGCGTGCCGAAGCTGCGGCGGTCCAGTGCCACGCCGTGGTGGTGCAGCAGCTGCAGCAGCGCCGGTACGGCGGTGGGCTGCATGGCGAAGTGGAACTCGATTTCGGCCCGGCGTTCATGCGCGGGCAGGCTGTGCAGCGCGCCGCCTTCGGGCAGCTGCACGGTCAGGGTCTGGCCGACCAGTGGCACCAGCACTGCCACGCCGTCGTCCAGGTCGGCATCGGCATAACCTTCGTTGCGCAGTGATTCGCGCAGCACGTCAGCCTCGTCGCCAGGTGCCGGGTCGCCCGCCCGCCAGTCGGCCCAGCGCGCGAAATCGGTGTTCTCCAGCGCATCGTGCAGCACGTTGCCGAAGCGGCTGCCCATGAAGCGCGGGTCGAGCTCCGGCTGCGGTTCGCCCGGCGCCGGCGGTTCCACTTCCAGGGGCAGCTCGGGACCGGCGGGTTCATCGGCGGCCGGTGCCGGCGCTTCGGTGGCCACCGCATCGGTGTCGTGCCCGGCATCGGCGTGCGCCAGCTGGGTGAAGCTGTATACCCACCAGTCGTGCGGCACCCGCCGGGTGATCGCGCGTACCGGCGGCAGTTCGCCTTCGCGCTGCACCGGCAGCTGCGCCGGGCGCGGCTCCACCGGGCCTTCGATCACCGCGATGTCCGGGTGCGCGCGCACTGCATCCAGGTCCGACAGCATCGGCGCCAGCCGGGTCTTGGCCAGCCCGGCCAGGTCGCCGGCCGCGATCCACAGCGCGTGTTCGGCGCGGGTCAGGCCCACGTAGAGCAGGCGCGCGTCTTCGGCGCGTTGTTCCTGCGCGCTGCGGTCGCTGGCCGCGCTCCAGGCCTCGTCCTTGTCCAGCTTCCAGTGCAGCTCGCGGCGGCCATCGGCGTACACGGTGCAGTTGGAATCGGTGGTGCCGCCGCCGCTGTCGATGCCCACGAACGGCAGGAACACCAGCGGGTACTCCAGGCCCTTGCTCTTGTGCAGGGTGATGATCTGCACCCGGCGCGCGTCCGATTCCAGCCGCAGCAGCTGCTGTTCGTCGTCCTGGTCGGCATGCGCCATCTGCACCTGCAGCCAATCCAGCAGGCCGTGCATGCCCAGCGCCTGGCCGGCCGCCTGCTGCAGCAGCTCCCCCAGCTGCAGGTAATTGGTGAGCCGGCGTTCGCCATCCAGCAGGCCGAGCAGGCGTTCGGCGTGTTCGGCGCACAGGTCGGCGATGACCGCGAACGGCCCGCCGCGCAGCCAGCGCTCGCGCCACAGCAGCAGCCGGGTCTGGAACGCACGCTGTGGGTCGCCGTCGCGCTCCATCGCGTCGATGGAGGCGGCGTTCTCGCCCAGCAGCACGGTCGACAGCGCCGCACGCAGGCGGCCTTCATCGGCCGGCTGCAGCAGCGCCAGCAACAGCACGCGCAGCTCGCGGGCTTCGGCGGTGGCGTACAGGCTCTGCTTGCCGGCAGCGACCGCCGGGATGCCCACCGCGCTCAGCGCGCGCTGGATGCGGGTCGCTTCGTGGTGGCGGCGCACCAGTACGGCGATATCGCCCGGCTGCACCGGTTGCCCGCGCAGCAGCGCGCGGCCTTCGCGGCCATCCAGCACTACCTGGTGGATCGCGGCCACGCAGGCATCGGTGGCCTGCTGGCGCGAAGGGTCGGCCTTGAGGTCGGCACCATCGTCGCTGCGCAGCAGGCGCAGGGTCAGCCCGGGTGCGGGCTGGCCATCGCGCAGGAAATCGGCATCGCTGCGGGTGCTGCCCGGCAGCACCGGCTCGAAGGCGATGTCCGCTTCCAGGAACGCGCGTTCGCCCGCGGCGTCATACAGCGCCTGCAGCGCGCGCAGCACGCCGGGGCGCGAGCGGAAGTTGCGGTTCAACGCCGGCGCGGCCACTGCCTCGCGCTTGGCCTTGAGGTAGGTGTGGATATCACCGCCGCGGAACCCGTAGATGGCCTGCTTGGGATCGCCGATCAGGAACAGCGCCGGCGCCAGCCCGGCCTCGCGGGCTTCGGGCGAATCGCCGAACACGCGCTGGAAGATGCCCCACTGGCGGTCGTCGGTGTCCTGGAACTCATCCACCAGCGCAATGGCGTACTGCGCGCGCAGCTGCTGCACCAGCGCCGCGCGGTGCGGGCCTTCCAGTGCGGCGGCCACGCCGTCGATCAGGTCGTCGTAGGTCTGCACGCGGCCGACCCGCTTGAGCTCGTCCAGCCGCTCACGGGCCTGCCCGCGCAGCTGGTGCAGCAGCAGCAGGGCCTGTTGGCGCAGCCACTGCTCGCAGGCATCGGCGGCGTGCCACCAACCCTGCAGCGCATCGAACAGCGGCGAGGCCGGGCAATGGCCCTGCTGGTCTTCCTTGCAGAAGCCGAGCAACGCCACCGGCAGCAGCTTGCCCAGGTGCGATTTGTCACTGCGTGGCCAGCTGCGCGCCGCGCGCCCGGCCAGCAGCTCGGCGAAGGCTTTGTCGAAGCTGGGGCGGCGCGCGCGGCGGCCGTCGAAGATCTTGCGTTCGAAGGCGTTGGCGATGCTGGCCTGGGCGGCTTCGACGTGCGCGTCGACCGCAATGGCGAGCGCGTCGGCGGCCGCCTGCAGCGCGGCGCTGGGATCCTCCAGTTGCTGCTGCGGTAGCGCGGGCAGCAGCGGCAACGGCTTGATCAGCGCCGACAGGTCGCGCGCCAGCGCATCGGGCGTGGACCACAGGCGGGTCAACGCCTCCACCGTGGCCGGGTCGTTGGCATGCACGCGCCACAGGTCGGCGGCCAGCTGGTCGTGCAGTTCGCGTTCGCTGGGCAGCAGCGTGGGCGGGTCGAAGGTGTGACCGCTTTCGAGCGCATGCTCGCGCAGCACGCGGGTGCAGAAGCCATGGATGGTGAAGATCGAGGCCAGGTCGATCTCATCGGCGGCGGTCTGCAGGCGCTGCGCCAGCGCGGCGGGCGTTTCCCGGCCCAGCGCCAGTTCGCACTGCAGCAGGTAACGGGTGAGCTGCACCTCGGGCGCTTCATCGGCGGCCGGCGCGCGCGCCAGCAGCTGCGCGGCCAGCGCCAGGCGCTCACGGATGCGCTTGCGCAGTTCCTGGGTGGCCGCGTCGGTGAAGGTTACCGCCAGGATCTGGCCGATGCGGTAACCCTGCTCCACCACCAGCCGGGTGAACAGCGTGGCCAGGGTGAAGGTCTTGCCGGTGCCGGCGCTGGCCTCGATCAGGCGCACGCCGTCCAGCGGCAGCGACAGGTACGGGTCGTCCTGCAGCATCAGCTCGCTCATGCCACGGCTCCTTCGTCGCTGAAGCCCTGGAATACCCTGCCCTCGCGGACCGCGCTGAACACCACGAAGCTGGTGTGCAGCAGCTGTTGATAACTGTCGGCGTCGGCGAAGGGATCGCGGCCGCGCAGGGCCAGCTGCACTGCATCGCCGCTGGCTTCGCCCCAGCGGCGGTCGCCGCCATGCCATTGCGCCCAGCCTTCGCCCTCGCGCTTGGCGGCGGGTGCGCGGTACAGCGTCCAGGCGGTGTACGGCCCGTACAGCAGGGGCGCGCACATGCCGTCGCGGCGCAGCTGCAGCAGCGCCTGCAGCGCGGCCTTGGCGGAGGGCGCAGGCAGGGCCGGCAGCACGTGCGGGCCCACGCCGTCGTCGCCGCCGTCGTGGAATTCGACCAGCGGCAGCGCATCGCCGGCGGCGTTGGCCAGCAGCCAGTCCAGTCCGTGCCGGATCGCGGCCGGACCGTTCAGGCTGCCCGCACGCAGGCGCACGATGCCCTGCGGGTGGATGTCGTCCACCCGCCCATGCAGGCGCACCCCATCGATTTCCACCTCATAGCGGCGGCTGTCGGCATCGCTGTCGCCACGCCATTGGGCCAGCGCCAGCGCATACGGGCGGGTCTGCTCCTGC
Organism: Stenotrophomonas maltophilia; assembly: GCA_002386405.1. Classification (GTDB taxonomy): domain Bacteria; phylum Pseudomonadota; class Gammaproteobacteria; order Xanthomonadales; family Xanthomonadaceae; genus Stenotrophomonas; species Stenotrophomonas maltophilia_AD. The sequence continues at coordinate 2,429 of DGIP01000177.1, read as the reverse complement.
AGGGCCTGGAACTGGCGTTCGCCCAGTGCACCGGACGGCAGCAGCGCGCGGGCGCGCAGGCGGGCGTACAGGGGCGTGTCATCGCCCTGCAGGGTCGCCTCGATCACCGCGTGCTGCAGCAGGCGTTGTTCCAGCCCACGCCCCGCCAGCACCAGCGGCTCCAGGTCATCGGCGGTGGTGAGATCATCGGGCAGGCGCAGGCCGAGCCGCTGCGACAGGAACTGCCCTGCAGGATCAACCAGGAAGCGGCGCAGCGCGTCCAGCGAGAGTTCGGGCGCGCCCTGCGGTTCCAGCGGCGCCAGCGCCTGCTCGAACCACGCCGGCGGCGCGCGGCGAACGCTGCCCAGCGAACCGGCGGCGGGGTGCCACTGCTGGCGATAGCTGAAACGGCGCGGCTCATCGCCGCCACCGAACGCGGCCGGCGAGAACGGCTGCAGCGAATGGCGCACGGTCAGCTGCCTGGTCGCCGCTGAGGGGTCCTCGTGGTATTCGGTAGCGGCATCGATCAGCTCGCTGACCAGCACCGAGGGCTCGCGCACGCTGCCATCGCGCGGATCGGCGCCCAGGTAGCTGAGGTAGAACACATCCTGCGCCGAGGCGAACAGCTGCAGGAACAGGAAGCGGTCGTCCTCGCGCAGCGAGCGGTCGCCGTGGCGGCGCTTGTCGGTACCCAGTTCGGCGGTGAGCTGGTTGAGCCCGGCCGCGGGGTCGCGTCGCGGGAAATCGCCATCGTTCAGGCCGAGCACGCAGATTACCCGGAACGGCAGCAGCCGCATCGGCACCATGCGCCCGAAGCTGATGCCGCCGGTGAGCAGCGGCGCGCGCGTGTCGGCCTCGCTCAACGCACCGGCGAAATGCGCGCGCACCACGTCCGGCGGTACCGCGCCGGCGAATCCGGCGCGTTCGGCATCGCGTGCGAACTCGTTGATCAGCTTGCGCAGTCGCTCCAACGCACGCTGGGTGCTGGCCGCTTCCGGTGCCTCGGGCAGCAACGCATCCAACAGTGCCAGCAGGCGTTGCCGCCAGTGCGCCGGGGTCAGTGCATCCCCCAGCGCCCGCTGGTAACGCGCCAGCACCCGCATCAGTCGCAGCAGGCGGTCCAGCGCGTCCAGCGCGCTGCCTTCCAGCTCCGGCCACGGCGCCACCCCGGCAATGTCGCCGTCGCTGCCGCTGGCATGGCCCAGCAGCAGGCGGTCCAGCGCGAACTGCCAGGTGTAGGCATCGTCGTCCGGCGCCTGGTGCTGGGCGCGGTGCGCCGCATTCAAGCCCCAGCGCGCGCCCGCGGCCTGCAGCCAGTCGTGCAGGCGGTCGAACGCGGCCGCGTCCAACCCGGCCGCTTCGGCCAGCGGCGCGCTGGCCAGCAGGTCCAGCACTTCATTGAGGCCAAAGCGCGACACCGGCAACCCCAGCAAGTGCACGAACACATCGGCCAGCGGTTCGCCGGTCAGCGGGCTGGTATCGGCCAAGGCATAGGGAATGTGGTCTTCGCCGCCACTGCGGCCGCCGAACACCGCTTCCAGGTACGGCACGTAGGGGTCGATGTCCGGCGCCAGCACCGCGATGTCGCGCGCCTGCAGCGGGGGATCGAAACGCGGGTCCTGCAGCAGCGCGCGCAGCTGGTCGTGCAGCACCTGCAGTTCGCGCAGGCGGGTGTGGCAGGCATGCACCTGCAGGCTCGGATCGTTGCGCGCCAGCGCCGGGCGCAGCGCACCGGCCGGTTGCGCGCGGCGGTGGAACAGGTCGCGCTGCAGGCGGTGCAGCAGGCTGTCGGAGAGGCCGCCGTGCGCCATGTCCGGACGCGCGTCCTCTTCGGGGTCATCGTAGGCCGCGATCTCGCCAGACGGATGCACCACTTCATAGCTGCCCAGCACCGCCATGAAGTCGCGGCCTGCCGCGCCCCAGGCTTGGAGCAGGCGGTTCTCGTCGCTGCCGTTGCCGAACGGATCAACCGCGCCCGAGCGCAGCCGCCCGCCCAGGGTCTGCAGGTCGCCCCAGTAGGAACGGGTCGGGGTGGGCAGGTAGAAGTGCAGCGTGCCAACCCGCGCCTGGGTGGCGACCACGCGCAGCACATCGGGCGAGACATTCAAGGTGGCGAAGGCGAACAGGCGCGGCGGCAGCCCCGCCGGCAGCGGGCGGTCGGCGCCTTCGAAGCCTTCGAGGTAGGCATGGATGCGGCGCGCGCGGTACTGGTGCCCGCTGCCGATGTGGCGCCACAGGATCGCCTGCGGATCCAGCGGGTCGGCGCCGGCCTCCCAGCGCAGCAGCCAGTCGCGGCGCCAGGCCTGGTACTTCTCGAACACCGAGGCCAGCTCCGCCGCCAGCGCCCACGGCTTGAGCGGGTCGGGCTGGGACAGGTAGGCCTGCAGCGCGCGCAGCGGCGGCTGCGCCATCAGGCCCGGGTCGGTCAGCGCTTTGGCCCCGTTCTCGCA
>DGIP01000181.1 GCA_002386405.1 Stenotrophomonas maltophilia | reverse complement strand
GAGACCGGCAGCAAGGCCGGCAGGGCCCTGGCCGCGACATGAGCCGACGCCGCCCGCGCACGGATGCTGCGGTCGGTGATCACCTCACCGGGCACGTCGACGCGTTGGCGGCCCTGGAACAGGCGCTGGCGCAACCGCCCGGCGACGACCTGCACGCCCTGCTGCGCGATGTGCAGCAGGCCCTCCAGGAAGCCATGGACGAGCGCCAGCTGGCCCTGCGCCGCTACGCGGCACTGTTCGATGCGGTGCCCGATCCGGTCAGCATCCTCAGCGAATCCGGCGTGGTGCTGGACCTCAACAAGGCCGGCATACGCGCGTATGGCCGGGCCCGCGAAGACATCATCGGCCAGCCGATCGAGCTGCTCAATCCGGACCTGCCCAACGATCACCTCGATCCGGTCTGGGAAGCGCTGCGCCGGGGCGAAACCTACGTCATCGAAGTCACCAACATGCGCGGTGACGGCAGCCGCTTCCCGGTGGAAGTGCATTCGGCCGGCTTCGAGCACCAGGGCGAGCACTGCATCGTGGCGGTGGCGCGCGACCTGAGCAGCCGTTGGCAGGCCGAATCGCGCTACCGGCTGCTGATGGAATCGATCGACAAGGGCGTGATCCTGTTCGACCGCGACCTGCATGTGATCTCGGCCAACCCGGCCGCGCACCGCATCCTGGGCACGCAGGGCAATGGCGGCAGCCTGGCCGCCATGCTGAGCCCGGACGACTGGATCAGTGTGGACGAACACGGCCATCCACTCACCCGCGACCAGTGGCCGGCAGCGGAAGCGCTGCTGCGCGGGCGCATCGTCCGCAGCACCATCGTCGGCCTGTACCACCGCCCACGTGGGCGCATGATCTGGATTTCCACCACCAACGTGCCGGTGTACGGCAATGGACGCGACTGCCCCGACCACGTGTTCGGGCTGTTCAGCGACATCACCGAACTCAAGCGCAACAACACCCTGTTCGACCGCGCCCAGTCGCTGGCGCACATCGGTGGGTGGGAATGGGACCGCGGCCTGCAACGCCTGTACCTCACCGATGAAGCCGCGCGCATCCTCGGGCAGGAGCTGCCGCTGCAGGACATGGCGCACCTGATGGACTGCCTGCGCCTGGACGACCGCTCGCAGCTGCAGCAGGCGCTGCTGGACGTGATCGACCGCCAGGTACCGTTCGAACTGGAACTGCAGGGCCAGCGCAGCGACGGGCATTCGTTCTGGGTGCGCATGATCGGCGAGGCCGAGGCCGGCGACGTCAATGCCGCGCGCATCGCCGGCACCGTGCAGGACATCACCTCGCGAAAGCACGCCGAAGAAACCCTGCGCATCCAGGCCCGCACCGACCCGCTCACCGGCATCATGAACCGCGATGCGGTGCTCACCGATCTGGCCACCCGCATGGGCAGCCCCACCCACTCCAAGGTGGGCGTGCTGTACATCGACCTGGACCGCTTCAAGACCGTCAACGACCTGCTCGGCCACAACGCCGGTGATGAACTGCTGATCGATGCCACCCGGCGCATTTCCACCGCGATTGGCACCGAAGGCCTGGTGGCGCGGTTTGGCGGCGACGAGTTCCTGGTGGTCTGCGATACCCGCGACCAGCCCGACCAGCCCGAGCGCCTGGCCGAGGCGATCACCCGCGCCTTCTCCACCCCGTTCCGGTTCGGCAGCGACGAGTTCTCGGTCACCACCAGCATCGGCATCGCCCGCGCGCCGCAGGACGGGCTACGCCCGCAGCAGCTGATCCAGAACGCGGACATCGCCATGTACGACTGCAAGCGGCGCACCCGCAACGGCTGGCAGGTGTTTTCCCCGGAACTGGCGCAGCGCCAGCACGACCGCCTGCAGATCGAAAGCCGCCTGCACCGCGCGCTGGACGATGACGAGTTCCACCTGGTCTACCAGCCGCAGGTGAACCTGCATACCGGCCAGCTGGTGGCGGCCGAAGCGCTGATCCGCTGGCGCAACTCGCAGCTGGGCGAACTGCGCCCGGACATCTTCATCGGCCACGCTGAAAGCACCGGCGACATCGTTCGGATCGGGCTGTGGGTGCTCAACGAGGCCTGCCGCCAGGTGCGCCAGTGGCAGGACGACGGGCTGGGCATCGTGCGGGTGGCGGTGAACGTGTCCTACCGCCAGTTCGTCGGCGAGGACCTGGCCCGCAACGTGCGCCAGGCGCTGGACCAGTACGGCCTGCCCGGCAGCGCGCTGGAGCTGGAATTCACCGAGCGGGTGCTGATCGAGGACGCGCCCGACACCCTGCAGACCTTCGCCCGCCTGCGCGAGATGGGGGTGCTGCTGACCATCGACGACTTCGGCGAAGGCTACAGCGCGCTCAACTACCTGCGCCGGCTGCCCATCCACGGGCTCAAGCTCAGCCAGATGTTCGTCGAAGGCGTGCCCGGCAACCGTTCGGACGTGGCCGTGTGCGAGGCCGTGTGCGGCATCGCCCGCAGCCTGGGGCTGGGCCTGGTCGCCGAAGGCATCGAATCGGAGGAGCAGCGCCGGTTCCTGCACGACATGGGCGTGACCGTCGGCCAGGGCTTCCTGTTCGCGCCCGGACTGTCCCCGGACGAATTCGCCCGCCGCCTGCCGCCGCGCCGCTGAGCGCCCGCCTGCGCTGCACAACGGCGAACGGGCCGGCATCCGCTAGAATCGGCGGCTCTTGAACCTGCGGGATCGTGCAATGCAGCTGTCTTCCGTCCGCGCCGTCGTTACCGGCGGTGTTTCCGGCCTCGGCCTCTCGGTGGCCCAGCACCTGGTCGCCCACGGCGCCAAGGTGGCCCTGTTCGACCTCAATGACGACAAGGGCGCCGCCGCCGTGGCCGAGCTGGGCGCCGCCAACGCCCGCTACTTCAGCACCAATGTCAGCGACGAAGCCGCCGTGGCCGCGCAGATCGACGCCGCGCACGCGTTCCTGGGCGGCCTGAACGCCGTGGTCAGCTGCGCCGGCATCCTCGGCGCCGGTCGCGTGCTCGGCAAAGAGGCGCCGATGCCGCTGGCCACCTTCCAGAACACCGTCATGGTCAACCTGGTGGGCAGCTTCAACGTGGCCAAGGCCGCAGCCAACCGCATGCAGCACAACACCGCCGGCGACGATGGCGAGCGCGGCGTGATCATCAACACCGCCAGCGTGGCCGCCTATGAAGGCCAGATCGGCCAGGCCGCGTATGCCGCCTCGAAGGGTGGCGTGGTCGGCATGACCCTGCCGATGGCGCGCGAGCTGTCGCGCTTCGGCATCCGCGTGATGACCATCGCCCCGGGCATCTTCTGGACCCCGATGGTCGATGGCATGCCGCCGGCCGTGCAGGAATCGCTGGCCGCCTCCATCCCGTTCCCGCCGCGGCTGGGCAAGCCGGAAGATTTCGCCGGCCTGGTCGGCCACATCCTGACCAACACCTACCTCAACGGCGAGACCATCCGCCTTGACGGTGCGGTGCGCCTGGCACCCAAGTAAGCAAGCACCATTACCTCCCACGAACCGACCTTCATTACATGAAAGCCAACGACATCAAGAAAGGCAACGTCGTCGAATACAACGGCGGCGTTTACCAGATCCGCGACATCGAGCGCAGCTCGCCGCAGGGTCGCGGCGGCAACGTCCGCTTCCGTTTCATCATGTACAGCGTGCCGGGTGGCAACAAGCTGGACGCCAGCTTCGACGCCGACGACAACCTGCCGGAAGTCGAACTGCTGCGCCGCCAGTCCACCTATTCGTACAAGGACGGCGACGCGTTCGTGTTCATGGACGATGAGGACTACACCCCGTACACCCTCGATGCCGATGTCATCGGCGATGACGCCGGTTACATCACCGACGGCCTGACCGGCATCTACGTGCAGGTCATCGATGACCAGCCGGTGGCGGTGCAGCTGCCGAGCAGCGTGGTGCTGGAAGTGGTGGAGACCCCGCCGGAGCTGAAGGGCGGCACCGCCACCAAGCGCCCGAAGCCGGCCAAGCTCAGCACCGGCATTGAAATCATGGTGCCGGAGTACATCTCCAACGGCGAGCGCGTGCTGGTCAACACCGCGACCGGCGAATTCGCCGGCCGCGCGGACTGAAAACCTGCACCGATTCGGCGACCGGGCACTGACCCGGTCCG
>DGIP01000179.1 GCA_002386405.1 Stenotrophomonas maltophilia | reverse complement strand
CACCATCCGGCGTAGTGCCAGGCCCTGCCTGGCAACCAGGAGCCCCGAGAAAGCGGGGCTTCTGCGTTTGGCCGGGTCCGCTTGAACATACCCATATTGGGCATTAATATGCCCAATATGGGTAACAAGGCCACCTCCGTCACAGTGCCGCCGCCTCGCTCCGGCTTGGCCGACGCTCTTTTCACCCAGACCCAGCAACGGATCCTGGGCTTGATCTTCGGTCAATCCAATCAGGATTTTGCCGTCTCGGAACTGATTACAGCCACCGGAAGTGGCTCCGGCGCCGTCCAGCGTGAACTCGCAAAGCTCACCGCTGCAGGTCTGTTGACCATCCGTCGCTCGGGAAATCAGAAGCGCTACCAGGCCAACCCTGACGCGCCCATCTACCATGAGCTCGTCTCGATGATCCGCAAGACCGTCGGATTGGCAGGTCCCCTTAGGGACGCGTTGCTTCCCATCGCAGACGACATCCTCGTCGCTTTCGTATACGGTTCCGTCGCCAAGCAGAGCGACACTGCACGAAGCGATATCGATCTGATGATCGTTTCCGACACAGTGGGCTACGCGGATGTCATGCAGCACCTTGAGACATCGCATCAAGCGCTCGGGCGCACGATCAATCCGACCATCTATTCACGCCATGAATGGAATGCACGCATTCACGAAGAAAATTCGTTCTTGATGCGCGTGCTGGCACAGCCGAAGATCTGGGTGATCGGAGGCGAGCATGAACTCAGCGCTGCACAACCTAGCGGGGCGAGGTAAATCACTCAGCATCGAACCGCCAGACACGCGTGAAATTGAGGGACTCCTGCGGTCTGGCAAAGCGCGTCTTCTGGATGCGCGCCGCACGGAACTCTCCCTGGAGAGTCGTTTCGATCTAGCCTACAACGCAGCGCACGCGCTATGCCTGGCAGCCCTGCGTCGGCACGGTTTTCGCCCCGCAAACCGCTATCTCGTGTTTCAGCTCCTTCCGCACACACTTGGAATGGGGGCCGGGGTCTGGCGCGTTCTCGACAAATGTCATCAGCAGCGCAACATTGCAGAGTACGAGGGTCACCTCGATGTGACCGAACGTCTGGTACTCGATTTGATCGAGGCATGTGACGCGGTGCGGTCCGCATTGGCAAGCCACCCGTGATGGATCAAGGGCGGACTGCTTCTAAGCAACTGTTTCGTTTTAAGAGTTCTGACCTCTATATAAGCTCGAATCGAAACGATGGTTTCGAAATGGTTGGGTCCAGGTGATCGACATTCGAGTCAAAACGGCCGAAGACATTGGAAAGATCATTCGCCAGGTTCGGCGCAACCAGAGCATCCGCCAAGATGACCTCGCTGCATACATTGATTCCAGCCATGTGTTCATGAGAGACGTTGAGCGCGGGAAGCCGTCAGTGCAGCTTGGTAGGGTGTTGCATGCGCTTGATGAGCTTGGCATCAAAGTGTCACTGCACATTCCGGATGCATTGATGGCTCCGAAGCCCAAGCGGCCGAAGTACTGATATCTGGGTGTTGAGCTCAAGCGTTCCGCGTGCTTTCATCAACGTGCGCCGAAAAAGGCAGCAAAACAACACAGGCAAGGAGGCCACATGGCTGGCAGGAATTTCGGGCTCACCAACATCTATCTGAAGTTGGGGCTGGGCATGATGTTGCTGGGGGCAGCGATCTTCGCGCTGGGGCTGCTGCTGGGCCCACGAATGGGCCAGTTCCTCTGGCTGGCCAACATCGCCCTGGTGCTGATCCCCGGCGGCGTTGTGGTCTACGTGATCGGTCGTATCGCCAAGGCCATTGCCGGATTGCGCTCAAGCCCCTGACTGGCGATACCACGCCCACCGATGCGGTCAGCGCATCTCGAACGAAAACTGCTCGCCCGCTTCAGCGGTGAACTTCATCCCCACCGAAGACAGATAGACACTGTTGGGATCAGTTTCGAGCAGAAGCCCCGCGAAAGCGGGGCTTCTGCATTCTGGTGCTGCAGCGTCGCTGCGCTCAGCCCATGTTGGCCAGTCGAGGAAGCAGGAACCAGGCAATCAGCAATGACATGGCGCAGTAAAAACTGAGGAAGTAGTTCACCGCTGCCAGTGCGGCCAGCGCGAAGGGACGGTTGGATACCTGGTTCCGCGAGCGCCAGATTCCTGCAGCGGCAAGTACTGATACGGCTGCGGCACCGAACAGCAGCGCCGGCGCATGCGGCAGCCACCGCGCATTCAGGGCGGCAACCGCAGGAATGCTTGGGCCATAGCTGGCCAGATGCTCTACCGGAAAGGCCTGGATGAGCTGGGCGATGTGCCCGCCCGTTACCAGCAGCGCAATCAGGCTGGATGCGTAGAGGAACAGTCCAAGGATGCGGGTCATCTGGCGGTGCCGGTATCGGCGTCATCCGCCATGCGACGGATGCGGCCGTTCTCGATCTCCCAGATCGCGTCTTCCCCGGTGACCACGACCATCGGCGTGCGCGCCCACAGGCTCCAGTACACGTGCGCCTCGGTGGGCGTGGCGTCGAGCATGTGGGTCACCATCATGGCCGCCACCTTCGCGCCCCGCGTGGACGGCGCGCGGTTGAGCTGGATGCAGCTGCGGGTGAACCCGCGGCTGGCGGCGATCTGGCCACCGACGATGTCCAGGCGGTGGCTGCCACCCAGCGGCACCGCCGTGGGTGATGTGGTGCCCGGCAGCAGGTACACGCTCCAGCGGTCATCGCCGCCGGGCAACACCACGCTGTTGTAGGTCCTGGCGCAGGACGCCACCTGCGCGGTCATCGCCAGGTTGCGGGCAGCGGCGGCGCCGGCCTCGTACGGGCTCAGCGCGGCGGGTACCGGCAGCACTTCCACCGGGCCGTCGATGCTGCCGTCGGGCAGGACCTCGACCCGGTACAGCACGGCCGGCGTCGCATCGATGTAGCTGACCCGATAGCGTCCGTCGTGTTCCTCGGTGATCCAGCCGCGCACGCGCTTGTCCTTGCGGAACGCGCGATGCTGGGCAACCAGTGCGTCGGTGGCGCGCTCGGCGGCCAGGTCGTGCAGGAAGATCGCCCGGCCCAGCTGCTCGGCACGTGCGAGGGCTGCAGCGGTTTCGCTTTCGCTCAATGGCGAAGCAGTTTCCGGTGCAGGCGCGATGTCTTCAGCATGTACGGCAGGAACCGCGAGCAGCAACGCCAGCGTCAACGAGAACAGACGATTCATGGGAGCCCGGATCAATGGATGTCGAAGGACGACTGCAGCGGAAGGCTGACGTTGCGCACGGTGTCACGCACGGTGATCGCCACCGTCCAGGTGCCATGCGGATCGCCCGCTTCAGCGGTGAACTTCATCCCCACCGAAGACAGATAGACACTGTTGGGATCGGTATCAAGCTGGGTGACGAAGCAGGGCAGGTCATGCTCATCGCCGCTCAGGCTGCCGTCGGGCCGGGTGATCCGCAGGTCGCAGCGCACCTGCGCCATGCCGGCGGCATCCAGCTTCGGGTTGGTCAGGAAGGACAGGATGTAGAGCGAGCCGCCTTCCTTGACCTCGGTGGCCAGCTCGAAGCGCGGCACCCCGTTGACCGGGTTTTCCCACTTCTGTTGCCATTCCGGGTCTGCGGTAACCACCATCGAAGCGGAGAAGCCTTCGATGGACTTCGCCGTGGACGTGTCCGGCAGGGCGTTGCCCTGGCCATCGTGGAGCGCCGTTTGCGCCAGTGCGGACAACGGCATCAGAAGGGCCAACAAGGCCAGCGTGCGTGCAGATTTCATGTAAGTGGTTCCCCTTTCCCCATCCTACGGTAATGCCGGAGTATCGCCTATTGGTGGCGTGGGTCGTCAATGCGTCTGTCCGAGGGAGCTCGGCGTGGTCCCTCGGGTCGATAGGAGAAACCAATTTCCTATTCCTGGACTGCACATGCAGGGTAAGCCGCTCTGATGCCAGTCATCGATCTCTGGAGCACGCCAATGGCAACCCCCGCGCTGGGCGAACGGGTCTCGGCATTGTGTCATCGGGACGGGAGAGTCACCGCGAGCTTCATGTACAGAGATGTGCCATTCCGCGACGGGCGTGGCGTAGTCCGCGATCTGTTGGTCGGCACTTGTGATGTTTGCGGCGACGCGATTGTGATTCCTGCGTCGTCCACGCCGACAATCTTTCAGGCGCGCAGAAGCTTGGAATAGCTGTGTGCTGACATGTCGCTTGGTGTTGATTGCGTCGCAGCGTAGATGCTCTCTATCGAACTCCTTGTATCCTTCGGAACAAACGATTTCCCTTCGTTTTCTGCATCGCTCATGGTGTGCTCTGGAGACTGAAATCTCCTACCAGAGGAAAGTAGTTGGACGTTCTGCGTCGGGAGGGTGGCGAAATACAACACCCCCGGGGGAAACACGTCACTCCGTTCTCTGGTACGGATTTCAGCCTCCCGACTCCCTCGCCATTCCGGCGAGGGACATCTTCCGTTGGAGGTGGCATATGCATGTTTCCGGGGTTGTTGCGTCTACTGAAGCGTCTGCTGGGCACGCGTTGCATTGGATCGGGCCGGTCAGCCTGAAGATCCGTGCGCTGTATGACTGGCGGTCGGGGGCGAAGGGGGAGGAGTTGTGTGTTCCTTCGCTGCTCCTGCGCGGCATGTGGATGAGCAGGGCTGGGTTGGAGGTGGGCTGCCGGGTGGTTGTGTCGATCGGGCCGGGCCGGGTGGTGCTGACGTTGGCGCATGCGCCTGAAGGGGCGGTGTCTCGGTTCGCGTCGCGGGGGACGGTGCTGCATGCGATTGCGATGCGGCGGAAATCGAACGCGGTGCTGGGTATGGCGGCTTAGCGGGCGTCGGAAACGACTACGGGGTGCCGGGATTGCCGACACCCCGTGTTGTTGGGGGCTTGCAGGAGGCTGCTTCGATCTTGGGCCATGCGTTAATGAGCGTGGCTTTGGCATCGGCGGTTGTTTGGGAATCAACCCTACCGTTGTGTCTTCTTCTTGCCGCCGCCGTCCTGTTTGTTGACGGTGGCCCAGGCGATGCGTTCGGCCGTCTTCTCGCTGCGGCCTTCTGCCTTTTCGCTTTCTTCTATGTGCGCGGCCTGGCGCTTCTGCTTGTCGGTGTAACTCGATTTGTCTCCACGGGGCATGGCAGCGTCTCCTTAAGCGAGGGTGCGGACCTTCGGTTCGCGGGCCCATTGGCGGGTGGCGGCCGCTGCAAGGAAGCCCTTCGCGTCTTCGGCTTCAACCACGCCGTTGTCCTTGCCTACGCGCGCGGTCTTGAGCAGCTGCTGGGCGCCTTCATCGGCGGCGATCGCCTTCAGGTGGGCCCAGGCGTCCGCGGCGAAATCGACCGCTGCCGATTCCTTGGACAGGCGCTTGGCCGCGTCGCTGCTGAGCACGATCGCTACCGCGTCGAACACCACCGAGGGAGTGCCGGCCAGCTGGCCGTCAGCAGCCTGCAGCTTGCCGTCGCTGAGTTTGCCGCCACCGATCTTCGGCGCCACCAGCTTCACCGTAGCACCGGCCTTTTCAGCCGCCTTGCGCAGGTTGCTGATCAAACCGGCGTCCGAGCCTTCATCGAACAGGATGCCGATGCAACGGCCCTTGAGCAGGTCCTTGGTGCGGCCGATGATGCGGACCTCGGGCGCCTTCGGCATGTCCTTGGCCGGCGTTGCAGTGGGGGCGGGGTCGGGCAGGGCAGTCAGGCCGAGGCCTGCGGCCACGCGCTTGGCCAGCGACTCGTCGACATTACGCAGGTGGCTCACGGTGCGCTCGCGCACGGCGGCGGTTTCCACCTTCGAGAGTTCGAACACCAGCGCAGAGGCCACGTGGGCCTGTTCCGGCGCTTCCAGGCTGCGGAAGAACATGCGCGCCTGGCTGTAGTGGTCGGCGAAACTCGGCGCACGTACGCGGCCCTTGCGGCCGTCATCGGCCGGGGTGGCATGGCTGGGGAAGCCATCGGCGGTTTCGCGCGGGCTGTCACCCTGCAGCGAGCTGGGCTCGTAGGCCACGCGGCCTTTGGGAATGCCCATCTGCATGTGGCCGTCGCGCTGGTGGTTGGCGAACGGGCACTTGGGCGCATTGACCGGGATCTGGTGGAAGTTCGGGCCGCCCAGCCGGCTCAACTGGGTATCCAGATAGGAGAACAGCCGGCCCTGCAGCAGCGGGTCATTGCTGAAATCGATACCCGGCGGCACGTTGGCCGGGCAGTAGGCCACCTGCTCGGTTTCGGCGAAGAAGTTGTCCGGCCAGCGGTCCAGCACCATCCGTCCGATCACGGTCAGCGGCACCAGGGACTCGGGCACGATCTTGGTCGGGTCCAGGTGGTCGAACGGGAACGCGTCGGCTTCTTCTTCGGTGAACAACTGCACGGCCAGTTCCCATTCCGGGAAATCGCCGGCGGTGATCGCCTCGAACAGGTCGCGGCGGTGGAAGTCGTTGTCCGCGCTTTGCAGCTTCACCGCCTCGTCCCACACGGTGGACTGCACGCCCAGCTTGGGCCGCCAGTGGAACTTCACGAAGGTCGATTCACCGGCGTCGTTCAACAGCCGGAAGCTGTGGATGCCGAAGCCTTCGATGGTGCGCAGCGAACGCGGGATGGTGCGGTCGCTCATCGCCCACATGATCATGTGGATCGATTCGGGCATCAGCGAGACGAAGTCCCAGAACGTGTCATGCGCGCTGGCGGCCTGTGGGAAGCCGCGGTCCGGTTCCATCTTCACCGCATGGATCAGGTCGGGGAACTTGATCGCATCCTGGATGAAGAACACCGGGATGTTGTTGCCGACCAGGTCCCAGTTGCCTTCGCGGGTGTAGAACTTCACCGCGAAGCCGCGCACGTCACGCGGGGTGTCCACCGATCCGGCGCCGCCGGCCACGGTGGAGAAGCGCGTGAATACGGGGGTGCGGACGCCCACTTCGGTAAGCACGCGCGCGCGGGTGAATTCCCCCAGCGAACGGGTCAGTTCGAAGTAGCCATGCGCGGCACTGCCGCGTGCGTGCACGATGCGCTCGGGGATGCGCTCGTGGTCGAAGTGGGTGATCTTCTCGCGCAGGATGAAGTCTTCCAGCAACGTCGGTCCGCGCGGGGTATCGCGCAGCGAGTTCTGGTTGTCTGCTACCGGAATGCCCTGGTTGGTGGTCAGTGCCGGATGGCCACCGCCTGCCTGCTGGTGTAGTTCGTCGCCTTCGCCACGGCGGTCGGCGGGCGGGGCGGGTTTGGTGCGGGGCTTGCTGGTGGCCATCAGGCGACTCCGGGCTGGCAGGGGAAATGCAACGCCTCACACTGGCGGCCGGGGCGTTAATCGCGGGTCGGAGAACCGGGCCGGGCATGCACCTGCGCTTCACGCCAGCGGCCGGGCAGGTATCCTTGGTGGCGTGTCCACCCTCCTGCCGCCCCCGCATGCGCGTTGAACCTGCCGACATCGAAGCCCTGTTCGATGCGATTCCCGACGTACTGTTCTTCATGAAGGACCGCGACGGGCGCTACACGCACATCAACCAGACGATGCTGCGTCGGCTGGGGCTGAAGTCGCGCAAGGAGGTGATCGGGCGCACCGCTGCCGAGATCTACCCCACGGGGCTGGGCGCGGACTACGCCACCCAGGATGCGCAGGTGCTGGCCGGGAAGGTGATCGAGAACCTCATGGAGCTGCACCTGTTCGCCAACCGCGAGCCGGGCTGGTGCCTGACCTGCAAGCGGCCGCTGCTGGTGGACGGGCAGATCCGGGGGCTGATCGGCATTTCGCGCGACCTGGGCCAGAAAGACAGCCTGGGCACGCAATACGAGCAGCTGCGGCTGGCGCTGGCCCACCTGAACGCGCATTACGCCGAGAACGTGCGCATGCAGACCCTGCTGGATATCACCGGGTTCTCGCTGTCCAAGCTGGAGCGCACCTTCCGCCGGGTGTTCCAGATGACCCCGCAGCAGGTGCTGACCCGGCTGCGCATCCAGATGGCGGTGCACCTGCTGCACGGCAGCGACACCATCGCCAGCATCGGCCAGGCGTGCGGGTTCACCGACCAGAGCGCGTTCACCCGCAAGTTCAAGGCCGAGGTCGGCGTGTCGCCGCGGGCCTATCGCGCCCAGATCGCCGAGCGCGCCGAGGCCTGATTACAGGGGCATGGGCGTTGCCCCTATCCCGTCCGCCGGCCGGACAAGGTATGGTGTCGCACCTGTTGCCCGCCAATCGATTCCGATGCCCGCATCCCAGACTCCGGCCTCCGCCGCCGCACCCGCCGACACCCGCCTCGGGAGCTCGCTCAAGCCCCGCCAGCTGATCATGATGGGCCTGGGCAGCGCCATCGGCGCCGGCCTGTTCCTGGGCTCCGGCGTGGGCGTGCATGCCGCCGGACCGGCCGTGCTGCTGTCCTACCTGGTGGCCGGTGCGCTGGTGATCATCGTGATGAACGCGCTGGGCGAAATGGCCGCGGCCAAGCCGACCAGTGGCGCGTTCTCGGTGTACGCCGCCGACGCCATGGGCGCCACCGCCGGTGCCACGGTGGGCTGGTTGTGGTGGGTGCAGCTGGTGATCGTGATCGCCGCCGAAGCGGTCGGCGCGGCCGGCCTGCTGGCCACGGTGTGGCCGGTGATCCCGGTGCCGATGGCAGCGCTGGCGTTCATGCTGTTCTTCACCGCGATCAACCTGCTGGGGGTGAAGAACTTCGGTGAATTCGAGTTCTGGTTCGCCATCCTCAAGGTGGCTGCCATCATCGGCTTCATCCTGATCGGCGTGGCGCTGCTGATGGGCTGGCTGCCGGACGTGGTCTCGCCGGGCTTCAGCAACTTCACTGAACACGGCGGTTTCGCGCCCAACGGGCTGGCCGGGATCGGTGCGGCCCTGCTGGTGGTGGTGTTCGCCTTCGGCGGTACCGAAATCGTGGCAGTGGCCGCGGCCGAAACCGAAGACCCCGAGCGCAGCATCGCCCGCGCCATCCGCACCGTGGCCTGGCGCATCCTGGTGTTCTACATCGGCTCGCTGAGCGTGATCATCGCCGTGGTGCCGTGGACCAGCGACGCGCTGAAGTCGCCGTTCGCCGCCGTGCTGCAGGTGGCCAACATTCCAGGCGCGGCCACGGCCATCACCCTGATCGCGGTGATCGCGCTGCTGTCGGCGCTCAACGCCAACCTGTATGGCGCCTCGCGCATGATGTATTCGCTGGCGCGCCGCCGCGAAGCCCCGGCGGTGCTGGGTTGGACCGACCCGCGCCACGTGCCGATCATCGCAGTGCTGGCCAGCGTGCTGTTCGGCTTTGCCGCCACGGTGATGGAGCTGGTGTTCCCGGACAAGGTGCTGCCGGTGCTGCTGAACATCGTCGGCTCCACCTGCCTGCTGGTGTGGACGATTTCGCTGCTGTCGCAGCTGATCCTGCGCCACCGCGCCAACCGCGACGGCACCCGCCTGCCGTTCCGCATGGCCGGCTACCCGTACCTGACCGTGCTCGGCCTGTGCGTGCTGGCACTGATCTTCGGCCTGCTGCTCTCCGAAGCCCACACCCGCGTGCAGTTCCTGTCGATGGCTGCGCTGACCGCGGTGATCGCGATCACCAGCGAAGTGGCACGCCGCGTGCGCCGGAATCGCCACCGCCACCACGATTGACATCGGGTTGATCTGAGCCAATACGGCCCGCGAAAGCGGGCCGTATCGTTTCCAGCACTGCAACCGTCAGCCCGTCACGCGCCGCCGTTCGGGGAGCGCGCATTTCGCAGGATCTGCTCGCGCAGGCTCACCCCGTTGTCGAACTTGACCAGGGTTAGCGTTGGCGGGGCCAGAGAATCCATGTTCGGTTCGCCCGCCGGCGGCATCGTGCGGAAGAGCGAGTGTTCACGGTGCGCTTGAAGCACTTTTGTCATGTCCGTCGGCAGGCCAGCAAGATCGCCATTGCGAAGGTTGATGCCCGGGTCTGAGATGTGGCGTTGCGCGTCTGCGGCAACAGGTTGTGCAGGCACTCGCGACGTCGCGTTGGCAGGGCTTGGAATGCTGCTTGTCTGGTACACCATGGTTATCGATCCGTTGCGAAGGGTCATGCAGTGTGGCGACGTTCTGGCCTTGCTTCTTGCATGAATCCATCGGCAAGTCCGGATGCGCGCAGCCACGCAGGGCGTGGCTCTACGCAATGGTCTGCCGGGATCCGACCCCCAAAAAAAACGGCCCGCTTGCGCGGGCCGTCTTCGTATCACCTGGCGGGAGGAATCAGACCTCCACGCCCTCGTCTTCCTTGTACGCATCCACCGGGATGCAGGCGCACATCACGTTCTTGTCGCCGTACACGTTGTCCACGCGGGCCACCGGCGGCCAGTACTTCTGCTGGCGCAGGCTGGCCAGCGGGAAGGCGGCCAGTTCACGCGGGTAGGCGTGCGACCACTCGCTGGCCGACACGGCGGTGGCGGTGTGCGGGGCGTGCTTGAGCGGGTTGTCTTCGCGGTCCAGGCGGCCGTCTTCGATCGCGGCGATTTCCTCGCGGATCTGGATCATCGCGTTGATGAAGCGGTCCAGCTCGTGCAGCGATTCGCTTTCGGTCGGTTCCACCATCAGCGTGCCGGCGACCGGGAAGCTCAGGGTCGGGGCGTGGAAGCCGAAGTCGATCAGGCGCTTGGCCACGTCTTCAGCGGCCACGCCGGAGGTCTTCTCGAGCGGGCGCACGTCCAGGATGCACTCGTGCGCCACCAGCCCGTTGCGGCCGGTGTACAGCGTCTTGAAGTGCGGGGCCAGGCGCTTGGCGATGTAGTTGGCGTTGAGCAGTGCCACCTGGGTGGCCTTGCGCAGGCCTTCGGTGCCCATCAGCGTGATGTACATCCAGCTGATCGGCAGGATCGAGGCGCTGCCGAAGCTGGCCGCGCTGACCATGCCCACCGGGCCGTTGTCGCCCAGCTTGCCCGGCAGGAACGGCGCCAGGTGCGACTTGACCGCGCACGGGCCCACGCCCGGGCCGCCGCCGCCGTGCGGAATGCAGAAGGTCTTGTGCAGGTTCAGGTGCGACACGTCCGAGCCCCACTTGCCGGGCTTGGCCACGCCGACCAGGGCGTTCATGTTGGCGCCGTCGGTGTACACCTGGCCGCCGTGCTTGTGGATGATCTCGCAGATCTCGACCACTTCTTCCTCGAACACGCCGTGCGTGGAGGGATAGGTCATCATGATCGCGGCCAGGCGGTCGCTGTACTTCTCGGCGTTGATGCGGATGTCTTCCACATCGACGTTGCCGTTGCCGTCGGTCTTGGTCACCACCACCTTCATGCCGCACATCTGCGCCGAGGCCGGGTTGGTGCCGTGCGCCGAATCGGGAATCAGGCAGACATCGCGGTGGTCTTCGCCGCGCGAGCGGTGGTAGGCGCGGATCGCCAGCAGGCCGGCGTATTCGCCCTGCGCGCCGGAGTTCGGCTGCAGGCTCACCGCGTCATAGCCGGTGCATTCCACCAGCATCGCTTCCAGCCCGTCGATCAGTTCCTTGTAGCCGGTGGCCTGGTCGGCCGGGGCCAGCGGATGGATGTTGGCGAACTCCGGCCAGGTCACCGGGATCATCTCGGCGGTGGCGTTGAGCTTCATGGTGCAGCTGCCCAGCGGGATCATGGTGCGATCCATCGCCAGGTCCTTGTCGGCCAGCGAGCGCAGGTACCGCAGCAGCTCGTGTTCGCTGTGGTGGGTGTTGAACACCGGGTGGGTCAGGAACGCGCTGGTGCGCACCAGGCCGGCCGGCAGGGCATCGGCGGTGGCCGCGTCCAGTGCTTCCACGTCCACGCTGGCACCGAACAGCTGGCCCAGCGCGACGATGTCGGCGCGGGTGGCGGTTTCATCCAGGCTGATGCCGACCGCTTCGCTGTCGATCGCACGCAGGTTGATCCGGGCAGCAGCGGCCTTGGCGTGGATCGCCTTGGCGTCGATGTCCTTGACGTGCAGGGTGTCGAAGAACTGCTCACCCACATTGACCCCGGCGTTGCGCAGCGCGGCGGCCAGGATCGCGGCCAGGCGGTGGGTGCGGCGGGCGATGCGGGTCAGGCCCTCCGGGCCGTGGTACACGGCATACATCGAGGCCATCACCGCCAGCAGCACCTGGGCGGTGCAGATGTTGGACGTGGCCTTCTCGCGGCGGATGTGCTGCTCGCGGGTCTGCAGGGTGAGGCGGTAGGCAGCATTGCCTGCGGCATCGACCGACACGCCGATCAGGCGGCCCGGCATCGAGCGCTTGTAGGCATCGCGGCAGGCCATGAAGGCCGCGTGCGGGCCACCGAAGCCGAACGGCACGCCGAAGCGCTGCGAGTTGCCCACCACGATGTCCGCGCCCCATTCGCCGGGGGCGGCGATCAGGGTCAGCGCGAGCAGGTCGGTGGCCACGGCCACCAGGCCGCCGCGCGCGTGCACGGCATCGGCCAGCGCCTTGTAGTCGCCGATATGGCCGAAGGTATCGGGGTACTGCAGCAGCACGCCGTAGGCTTCGGCTTCCATGGCTTCAGCCGGGGTGCCCACGCGCAGCACGATGCCCATCGGCTCGGCGCGGGTGCGCAGCAGTTCCAGCGTCTGCGGGTGCACGGCGTCGTGCACGAAGAAGGTGTCGGACTTGCTCTTGGCCGAACGCTTGGCCAGGGTCATCGCTTCGGCCGCGGCGGTGGCTTCATCGAGCAGGGAGGCGTTGGCGATTTCCATGCCGGTCAGGTCGGCGCACAGGGTCTGGAAGTTGATCAGCGCTTCCATGCGGCCCTGCGAGATCTCGGCCTGGTACGGGGTGTAGGCGGTGTACCACGCCGGGTTTTCCAGCACGTTGCGCAGGATGACGTTCGGGGTGAGGGTGCCGTAGTAGCCCTGGCCGATGAAGGTGCGGAACACCTGGTTCTTGTCGGCGATGGTGCGGATCTTGGCCAGCGCTTCCACTTCGGTGAGCGAGCTGGGCAGCGCCAGCGCGGCCGGCGACTTGATGCCCGACGGCACGATGGCGTCGGTCAGTGCGTCCAGCGAGGCGTGGCCGACCACGTCGAGCATCTGCGCGATTTCGGCATCGTTGGGGCCGATATGGCGTTCGACGAACGCGTGGTGGTATTCAAGCTCGCGCAGGGTAGGGGTGTTCTGGGACATGGCTGGCATCCAAAAGAGTGGGCACGCACGTTCGGAAGCGCGGACGGGGCGTGTCGTGGGCGACAACGATCCACCGGACCCTGCGGTCTTCCTGGGTGCCCCTCTGTCCTTTTGCCTGAGAGTTTAAAAGCGCGCGGCTGCGTGCTTCGTGCCCCTTCGGCGCCGGCACTGGCCGGTCTCTCCAGAGTTTTGGTGCGGGTGGTATCGGGCCTGAGCGATTACGGGCGTTGCGCCTTCGGCAGCGGGCGCTTCAAAACACAGCGCCGCTTCTCCCACCATGTAGCCCGGCGATTATAGCCCAGCGGCCCGCCCGGCAACGCCCGTCCGGCACATGAACAGGGGGCGCCGACCGTGTCGTAACCAGCCCCCGGGCATGGTGCCAGGCAGGCGGACGGCCTATCATGGCTGGATCCTCGTATTCATCAGGCGCCACCGCAGGCTGCGGCCGGCGCCTTCCGTGCGTTCACGCGCGGCCGCTGACGGAAGACCCGATGACACCCGTTCCGCCCTCCAACCGCCGCCTGGCCCTGCTGCTTGCCGGCCTGGCCATGTTCGGCCCGTTTTCGATCGACACCATCTTCCCGGCGTTCCTGCTGCTGGGCGAGCGGATGCAGGTCGACCAGGTGGCGGTGCAGCAGACGGTCAGCGTGTACCTGCTGTTCTACGGCCTGATGAGCCTGGCGCACGGGCCGCTGTCGGACGCGTTCGGCCGCCGCCGGGTGATCCTGGGCGGGCTGGTGCTGTTCATCGCCGCCTCGATCGGCTGCGCGCTGTCGCGCGACCTGACCACGCTGCTGGTGTTCCGCGCGCTGCAGGGCGTGACCGCCGGCGTGGGCGTGATCGTGGGCCGCGCGGTGATCCGCGACCTGTACCACGGCGCCGACGCGCAGCGGCTGATGAGCCAGGTCTCGATGATCTTCGGCATTGCGCCGGCGATCGCGCCGATCATCGGCGGCTGGATCCTGCTCGGCGGTGGCGACTGGCCGCTGATCTTCTGGTTCCTGGTGGCGTTCGCGCTGGTGCTGCTGGTAGCGACCGGCAAGTGGCTGCCGGAAACCCACCCGGTGGAAGCACGCACGCCGCTGTCCACCAGGGCGCTGCTGCGCAGTTATGTGCAGATGGGCACCAACCCGCGCCTGCTGCGCCTGGCCGCGGCCGGTGCGTTCAATTTCTCCGGCATTTTCCTGTACATCGCCTCGGCACCGGTGTTCGTGATGCAGCACCTGCACCTGGGCGAGGGTGGCTTTGCCTGGCTGTTCATTCCCACCATCGGCGGCATGACCATGGGCTCGTTCCTGTCCGGCCGCATGGCCGGGCGGATGACCGCCGCGCGCCAGGTCGGTATCGGCTTCAGCCTGTGCGCGGTATCGGCGCTGGTCAACCTGGCCTACGTGGCGGCCGTGGGCCAGATCGCGCTGCCGTGGGCGGTGCTGCCCATCTTCATCGGTGGCGTGGGCATGGCGCTGATCTTCCCGATCCTGGCGCTGGCGGTGCTGGACATGTACCCGCACCAGCGCGGCCTTGCCTCGTCGATGCAGATGTTCCTGCAGCTGATGATCAACACCGTGGTGGCCGGGGTGGTGTCGCCGCTGCTCAGCCACACGCCGCTGCACCTGGCGCTGGGCTATGCCGGGTTCTTCGCCATCGGCGCCAGTTTCTGGTTCTGGGAGCGCCGCTGCGAGCGCCGCCGCGAGGCCCTGGCCGGCCTGGCCTGAGCCGGTGCGTTATCCTTTCCCCATCTGTTGAAGTCCGGAAGTCCCGCTGATGTCGACCACCTCCAAGCTGCGCCGTGACCTGCGCAAGCGCCGCGAAACCGAAGCGGCCAACCGTGAAAAGGCCAATGCGTCGCCGGTGGAGCCACATGCCGAACTGCGCGACCAGCAACGCACGCTGCTGGCCGGGGTGGTGCGCCGCGATGGCGAATGGGTGCTGGGCATGGACGGCCGTATCGCCGGCCAGACCCCCAGTGCCGCCCGCGTACTGGCGCTGATCATGCAGGCCGCCGAACTGCACGAGCGCCAGGGAACCCCGGTGCGCCTGGTGTATTCGGATGCATTGAAAGACGCCGCGCACGCCGAAGCCAAGGCCGACGGCAAGGATTTCGAGCAGTTCAAGGCGGAGCTCGCGGCTTCCCTGAAACCCAAGGCGTAGAGCCACGCCCTGCGTGGCTGCGCCATACCGCGCGCGCTGCCAGCAGACGCGGCTGCCGGTGAATCGAGTGCCGGGCCCCCATACCCTTTCCGGCGAATG
>DGIP01000178.1 GCA_002386405.1 Stenotrophomonas maltophilia | reverse complement strand
CTGCACGCGATGGTCCGGGGCAATGTCGCCGCGCGCCAGCATGCGCTCGCAGGCGCTGCGGATCACCGCCAGCGGCGTACGCAGCTCATGGCTGGCATCCCGCGTGAATTCGCGTTCGCGGTCCACGAAGGCCTCGATGCGTACCAGCAGCCCCTGCAGCGTGCGGGCCAGTGCACCAACTTCATCGTCCGGCAGGCTTTCGGCGAACCCGGTCGGCAGATGGGAGGGACTGGCTTCGGCGACCACGTCAGACAGTCGCGACAGCGGCGCGGTCATCCGCCGCGCCAGCCACGCGCCCAGAAGCATGGCGATCACGAGCACGCCAAGGCTGGACCAGCCCAACCATTGCAGGATGCCACCACGCATTGGCCGCACCACAAGCTGCTGGCTGACCTCGGCCACCAGCCACGCATCGCCAGGTTCGAGCCGCCGCAAATGGTAGTGGCGACCCTGGTCGCCAGCGAACTCCCGTCGCCAGGGTTCTTCCGCCAGCCTGGCTGCCAGCCCGTCGGGCAGGGTTGCAGCCGTCTCATGCACTGCCATGCCCGGCAATGCCGGCTGCACCCATCCACCCTGCGTCGCGTGATGATGCAGCTGCACTTTGGCTTCCTGCTCCAGCAGCCCGTTGAACATCTGGTCCTCGACCAGATAGACGAACAGCACCACGTAGAAGCCGTACAGCACCGCCACCAGCAGTGCGAAACCGGAGAAGGCCAGCATCAGGCGGCGGCGCAGGCGACGACGCGGACGATGTGCGGCGCTCACGTGTCTGCCTCCAGACGGAAGCCCACGCCGTGCACGGTCTTCAGCAGGTGCACCGGGAACGGTTTGTCGAGCACCTGCCGCAGGGTGTACAGGTGCGTGCGCAGTGGATCGGACTCTGGCGGACTGGCACCCCACAACCGCTCGACCAGCTCGCTTCGGGTCAACGTTCGTGGCCACGCTTCGGCCAGGAGCAGCAGGAGCTGCAGGGCGGTGTGGTGGAGCACCAGTGTCTGCCCGTGTCGCTGCACCACGTTGCTGCGCCGATCAATGCTGAGGCTGCCAACCGTGAGCAGGTGCGGGGTGCCGGCGCGGTGGCGCTGCGACAAAGCCACGCAACGCGCCACCAGTTCGGCGCCGGCGAACGGCTTGATCAGGTAGTCATCGGCACCGCTGCGGAACCCGGCCAGCTTGTCCTCCAACGCATCACGGGCGGTCAGCATCAACACCGGCACGTGCCGGTCGCTGCGCGCGCGCAATTGCTCGCACACGCGCATGCCGTCCAGGCCGGGAAGACCCAGGTCCAGCACCAGCACATCGGGCGGCTCGGCCAGCGCCTGCTGCAGCCCGGAAAGGCCGTCGGCGGCAAAGCGGCTGTCGATGCCCTGTCCGGCGAACAGCAGTTCGAGATTGGCGCGCAGCACCGGGTTGTCCTCGATCACCAGTACACGCAGGGCAGGGCAGGGTGTCATCTCAGCTGTCGATCCGTTTCAGCAGGTCACCAGCCTGTTGCATGCCGGGCGAGGCGTCCAGTACCTCCAGCACCAGTGCCCGTGCCCGGCTGCGGTCGCCCAGCCGCAGGTGCGCCTCGGCGATGCCCAGTTTCAATTGCGGCTCGGCCATGTAGGGCATGGCCAGCTCCATGGTCTGCAGCGCGGGGCGCAGCGCCGCAAGGTTCGTATCCGCGGCCTTTGCCTGGTAGAAGCCCAGCATGCCGATCAGTTCCACGTGATAGGACGCGGGATCCTGCTTCAGCGTGCTGGCCGCACCCGCGGCATCACCGCCGCGCAGGCGCTCGACCAGCGCCATGGAGCGCTCGTCGCGTCCGGGTGTGCGCGCCACCGGGGTCCGCCCCAGGCCGCGTACGATTTCCTCGGCCACGCCAACGGTGGAGTAGGGGTTCTGGCCAGTGACCAGGCGCCCATCCACCACCACGTGCGGCATCATCAGCGGCGCTTCGCTCCACTCGCCGCCACGCTCGCGAAGGGCGTCCTCAAGCAGCCACGGGAATTCCTTCGCCCACTTCTTACCGAACAGGGCTTCTTCCTCATTGCTGAAGCCGGTCAGCTGCCGGCCTGCAACCAGCGCACTGCCGTCGGCAAGCCGCACCTCGGCCAGTGCGGCAGGCCCGTGGCACACCGCCGCAACCACCGCGCCGTTGGCCCATGCCGCGCCGATCAGCTGCTGCAACGGCTGTGAGCGGGGCAGGTCGAACATGGCGCCTTTGCCGCCCACCACATACACCGCGCGGTAATCGCTGGCACGCAGCGTGGCGATGGGGCGGGTGGCGGCAAGCTGCGCCATGGCAGCGCCATCGGCCAGCAGCTGTGCGTTGAACGGTTCGTCGGGGTTGTACTTGTCGGGCTCGACCGGGCCACCCTGGGGGCTTGCCACCTCGACCGCCAGCCCGTTGGCCTGGAAGATCAGCCAGGCCTGCGAGAGCTCGTCGAATTCATACCCGGGCCGGGTCTTGCCGGCATCGCGACCTTCGCCGCTGAGGACGATCAAAACCGTGTCGGCCGCCTCTGCGGCGGGCGGGAACAGCAGGGCAGCGCCCAGCAGCAGGGCAGGAAGGAAGCGGTGCATGGCAACTCCAGATCGGATGGTGATCCGGAGCATGCACCGCGCCCTTCAAGCAGACTTCAAGTCACGGTTGTCGCGTCAGTTGGTGCCGTCGCCATGGCGCACGGCGAAGATGATCTCCTTGCGGTGCATCTCCGCCAGCTCCGAACGGGCCACCACGATCTCGTCGTCCATATCCCACACGACCTCCTTGAGGTCGCCACGCAGTTCGCGCTTGGCCGACATTTCGTCATCCCAGGCGCTGCTGTCGGTCACTACGGTGACGGTGTCCGGCGCGACCTTGATGACCTTCAACAGTCCGTAGGCCTTCTCGCCCGGCTGCTGGAACTCGGCAAACTCAGAAAGCACTGCGGCATACAGGTCACCGACCTTCGGGTCGTTCGTTACAGCGGCCTTGTCGCCGCCACGGGCGCAGGCAGTGAGAAGGCTGAGCGAGGTGAGCAGCAGGGCAAGGAAGGCAAGCTTCTTCATGGTCATCCATAATTAGAAGGGCAGAAAGTGGCGGCATTCTACCTCACCCGCTGTTACGCACGACCCGCTTGCGGTATTCGCGTACGTTGTCGCCCCGGATCCGCGTTTCCTGCGTGCCGGTGATGGTATCGACCTGCCGGTCCGCGCCGGTCACCGGCTTGGCCTCCACCGTGGTCTCACGCTCGAACGCATGCGACTTGTCGGTGTTGCGGTAGTACCGGTACAGGCCCCAGTACAAGGCGGTCGCGCTGGCGGGGCCCGCCAACAGCAACCAGAGTCCACTGTCATCGCTCATGAGGCAGCTACCAGGAACCAGAGGGTGATGGCTTCAACGATGGTGCCGGTGGTGAGCGCGGCCAGCAGCAGTTTCCACTGCTGTACCGGCACGCTGCCCATGGTTTCACCGGTTCGGCCGTTGACCGCGATGTAATGCAGCATGCCGCCGTTGCGGCCAGGCTGGTGGTACGAATACAGCCACACCGGCAGGTACATGGACACCCAACGCGAGCCGTGCAGGTCCACGCGTTCCTGCTCCCAGCGCACGCCACGGTCGTAGCGGCGCACCGAACCTTCCACCTGCGCGCGGGCGATGGACAGCAGCTGGTCTTCCAGCCGCGGCTTCATCTTTTCCACGTCCAGGTTGCGCTTCTCGGACGAGAAGCCCAGCAGGTACGACGCGTTCCACTTCAGCGCGTTCTTGGTATCGAACGGCAGGATCGTGTTGATGATGTTGTTGGTGTTGGCCTTGGTATCCAGGTTGCCGCGTTCGGCCGACGATTCCAGTGGCAGGTCATCCACGGTGAAGTCCACCG
Organism: Stenotrophomonas maltophilia; assembly: GCA_002386405.1. GTDB lineage: Bacteria > Pseudomonadota > Gammaproteobacteria > Xanthomonadales > Xanthomonadaceae > Stenotrophomonas > Stenotrophomonas maltophilia_AD. Next base: position 28,655 of record DGIP01000178.1, on the reverse strand, counting down.
CGCGGTCCACCTGGTACACATCGGCGTCGTAGTAGGTCTTCTTCTTGTCGCCTTCGCCGCGGGTGTACTGGCGGGTCTTGATCTCACCCTTGCCGGACACGCTCGCGCTGACATTGCTGTCCACGATCATGTAGGGCATGTACACACCCACCACGTTCTCGGGCGTGAACTGGTCCTTGAATGCTTTCAGCGCGAACAGCCGGCGCTTGTCCACGAACTGGCGGATGCGCGCCACCGCATCGTCTTTCGTGATCCGGAACGGCAGCACCGCATCCGGCACCGCGCCGTTGGCCACCTGTTCGTTGACGCCGAACACATGGCGGCACCAGTGGCAGCGTGCGGTCATGGTGGTTTCGGTGTTGATGGTCACCTCGGCGCCGCAGCCGGTGCACTTGAAGCTCATCAGGCTGGCGGTGCCGGCCTCGATGTCGCGTGCGCCGGACGCGATGATGGTGCCACGCAGCTGGTCCAGGCCTTCGCCCAGGCCGAACTCCTGCTCGACCAGCGCGCCATGCCATTCGTTGCGGCAGAACTGGCAGACCAGCACGTCGGTGCCCAGCTTGAGCCGCACATCGGTGGAGCCGCACTTGGGGCAGCGGTTCAGGCCATCCTTGAGCTCCTCGGCACTGGTATCGAGCGCGACCGGATCGGGCGCCTCGATCTCGGCGCGGATCGGGTCGGGCAGGGTAGCCGGGTCAAGCGGGAAGCTGCCCGGCAGTGGCGGCACATCACGCGGCGAGCCGGGGCCGGTCACGCCCTCCGGCAACGGCGGTGGGCCCCCGGGCAACGGGGGCGGTGTCTTCGGGTCGGACATGGTTTCGTTCGCCCGCCTTACAGACCCAGCGCCTTGGCCTTGAGTGCGTCGTAGTCGTCCTGGGTGATCAGGCCGAGGTCCAGCATCTCCTTGGCCTTCTTCAGCTTGGCCACCGGATCGTCGGCCGCCGGCGCTGCCGGGGTGACCGGCTGCTGCAGGCCGCCCGCCCCGAACATGCCGGTTGCCATGCCCACCCCGACCAGGCCTGCCGCGCCGCCATTCTCACCGGCCGACTGGATGCCCTGGGCCACACTCGCCTGCAGGTTGGAATTGCCACGCCCACCCGACAGCGCATCGGCACGCTGCACGGTCTTGAGCAGCTCGCGGGTGTTGGCGTCGTATTCGATGGAAACGATGGCGGTCTTGACGATGGCCAGGCCACGGTCGGACTTCCACTGGTAGCCCTGTTCAACCGCCGCCGACAGGCTCTGCGCAAAGCCCAGTGAATCCTGCTGCAGCTTGGTAATGCGGTTGCCCTTGCCGGGATCGTTGGTGTACAGGCTGAACGCCGGTGCCAGCGAACCCACCACTTCATTGAACAGCTGGCTGGCGGCCGCGTTGTCCAGGTCGGTGAAGTCGAACACCTTGCCCGGCTGCAGGTAGCTGGCCGGCACGAAGTTCTTCACGAACAGGATCGGGTCGACGATCTTGAGCGTGTACGAGCCGCGCGTGACCGCGCCCACCTGGGTGTTGAGGAAGCCGTCGTCCCAGTAGATTTCCGACTGGGTGCCGAAGCGGTTGTCAGGCAGTTCCTTGAGCGACACGAAGAACGCCGCCTGCTGGCCGCCAGGCTGGCCGCCGAACTTGAAGCGCTCCCAGCTCTGCTTGATCAGCGGGGTGACGATGCCGTCGCCGGCAAAGATGGACTGCGAATTCAGGTCATCCGAGCGCCATTCATAGCCACCCGGTTCGGCCACGAAGCCGGTGATGGCCCCGTCCTGGAACAGCAGCAGGCCGTAGCCTTCGGGCACCACGATCTTCGAGCCGTTGGTGATGATGTTGGACGAGCCGCTGGTATTGGACCCGCGCCCGGCATTGGTGCCCTGCGGCACGGCCGCGAACAGCGCCGCGGTGGCCGGCAGGCCCGCCGGCACGGTGTAGAAGTCCTTCCACTGGTCGGCAAGCACGCCGCCCACTACACCCTTCACAGCCTGTACAAGACCCATGACCCGCTCCCTGTGATCCAAGGACGGGCACCGCGCCCGTCACGATGGTTCGACTATAGCAGCGGGGCGTGGGCAGGGGATGGACGTTTCCGGCAGCTGCTCCTTATGGCAGGTCGCACTTCATCTTACCGTCCACGTAGTACGGCTTGGGTACGTTCGGGTTCTCGCTGGTCTTCTCGAACACCACCTCGAAGGAGGCCGCGTCCGGCGTGCCCTTACGCTCTGTGCAGGCGTCCTGGAGCTTCTTCTTGACCGCGGCGATGCCAGCGTCGCGATTGGCGCCGTCGGCACTGTTGGTCAGGTTGGCGACTTCCGCGAAAGCGAGGGAACTCATGCCCAGCAGGCATCCGGCAAGAACGGCAGCGTGCAGCTTCTTCATTGCGACTCCTTTGCAGTGTGCGCCGGGCGTTGTGCCTGTAGCGCGCTGCTAGGATAAGCAAGGCAGGTTAAGGCTTCGTGGTTGGTACTGGACGGAAGGAGTGATGCAGGATGCTGATCAAGGTGATGGCGTGGTTGCTGGTGCTGGCGGCGGCATTCTTCGCGATCGTTGGAGCCGCGCCGTTCGGTGGCGGCGCGTTCTTCCCGATCATTTCGTTGCCGGCGGCTGCGTTCATGGCATGGCGGGGTCAGGTCGTGGCGCCATTGCTGGTGGTGTGCTGGGCCGTCATCGGGCTTTGGATATCGGTGTTTCCGGTGCAGGAGATTGTCGATGGGTGGGGGATGGCGGTCTGGCTGGGGGCTTGGACTGCGGCGGTGTTCGTTGAGGTTGCTCGGCGTCGGCCAGCGGATCACGACCAACGGTAGTGATCTACCGGCGGCGGTGGCGACTCAGTCCGGGCGCTCGCGGCGGCGGCGCTCGTAGAGCTTCATGTCCGCGCGGTTGATGGTGTCGGCGACGGTTTCGGAGGGGCGGCTGATGGCGCAGCCGCCTGAGAAGCGGACCGGGGCCAGGTGGGCGCGTGCCTGATAGGTGGCCTCCAGTGCCTGCAGCCGCGACATGCTGGCGCCAGGCACGAACACCAGGAATTCATCGCCGCCGAGGCGCACCACCACTTCGTTTTCTTCCAGCGGGCTGGACAGGAACGCCACGAATTCGACCAGTACCGAGTCGCCGTGGGCATGCCCCTGGGTGTCGTTGATCTCCTTGAAGTGGTCCAGGTCGAACACCAGGCATCCCCATGCTTCGAGCTGCTGTTGTGCGAGTTCGGCCAGGTAGCGCCGGTTGAAGGAGCGGGTGAGCGGATCGCGGATCGCCATTTCCAGCAGCTGACGCTCCTGCAGGTGCTGGGTGGTGATGTCCTGTGCGTGGCCCAGGACGTATGGCGGGTCAGCTTCGGTATCGAGCACGTTGTGATACGCCCAGTAACGGCGTGAGCCATCCTCGGCCACCAGCTCCATCAGGCCGGAGTCGCTCTGGTTTTCGGCGACGCGTTGCAGGTAGTACTGGAGCTGGTCCTGGCGTTCCAGCGGAATGATCTCTGCCAGCGAACGACCCAACAACTCCGCTTCCGGGCGGCCCAGTGATAGCGAGGCTGCAGGGTTCACGGAGGTGATCTCCCCGGACAGCGTGTGCGTGCAGATCAGGCCCAGGCTGTGCTGGAACAGCCGGCGGTAACGCGCTTCGCTCTGCGCCAGTGCATCCACGGCGGAGCGTTGTTCCGTGACGTCCTGGATGGCGCCGATCAAGCGGGCACCGGCGGCGTCTTCGACGCGCTGGCCCACGATATGCAACCAGCTGCGTTCGCCTGCGGCAGTGATGGCGCGAAGCGTCAGGTCGATGGGAGATCCGTCGGCGGCGCATGCGGCGATGGCGGCCTGCAGCTGCGCGTGGCCCGGCTCCGGGTAGAAGGACAGGGCGGCAGCCACGTTCGGGTCGAAATCCTCGGGCACGCCATGAATCAGATGGGTCTCGCGGGTCCAGGACAGCGTGTTGGTATCCAGTGCCAGCTCCCAGCCACCCACCCTGGCCAGTGTGTTGGTCTGCTCCAGGAAGGCCTCGCTGCGCAGCAACTGGTGGTGCAGGCGAGCACGTTCGGTCATGGGGTCCTCCGCAGCGTCTGCCGTCATCGTAGGGACGGGGCAGGGAGGGGTTGGTGAAGCCGTCGAGGGCACATTGACCTGTAATGTTATAGTGTCACACTATGTCGCCTGGCCGCGCTGCGGCACCCCCTCCAGATTTGTGACGCCTGCCTCTAAATGAAGATCCATGCCCTGGTGACGGTCGTCGCCGCTGTCGTTTTTGCCCCCGAATCCCGCGCCCAGTCGTCCGATTCCGCGCTTACCCTGGGCAAGGTCGATGTGCACCAGCACACCGAAGGCCAGCTCACCGCCCACCAGGTGCTGACCTCGGTGGACGTGCTCGGCGCGGACCAGATCGAGGACAAGAACGTCTCGCACAGCTGGGAATTGCTTGGCCAGATGCCCGGCATCCAGCTCACGGAAACCCGGCAGGGCGCCGAATCGGGCAAGGTCAGCTTCCGCGCCTTCAACGGCGAGGGCTACCTCAATGCGATCAAGACGCTGATCGACGGCGTGCCCAGCAACGTCAACAGCGGCAACCAGCGCTTCATCGACATGCTGTTTCCGCTGGAAATCAGTTTCATCGAAGTGGTGCGTGGCACCAACGACCCGCGTTACGGCCTGCACAACATTGGCGGCAACGTGAACTTCGGCACGCGCCAGGGCGGCAACTACACCGATGGCCGGTTCGGCTACGGCAGTTACAACACCCGCGACGCGCAGCTGGCCATCGGCCGGGAGAACAACGGTTTCGCGCAGAACTACTTCATCGGCACCCAGGCCTCGGATGGGTATCGTGACCACGACACCTCACGCAAGTACGCCATCGGCGGCAAGTGGTTCTACGGCAACCTGGACGACGGCATGCGCATCGGCCTCACCGCGCGCGCCTACCACCACGAAGCCGATGAGCCAGGCTTCATGACGGCTGAAGAACTGCGTACCGACCGCCGTGGCTCGCAGCTGCGCAACGCCAACGATGGCGACGACCGTGACATGCGCCAGATCGGCGTGCACATGGACCTGAAGCTGGCCGACACCCTGTTCCTGGGCAGCAAGCTCTACTACAACCGCTACGAAGACGACCGCCGGGTGACCTTCAGCAACCTGCCCGCCGGCAATGCGCCGCGCCAGCGCCGCGTGTGGGACGAAAAGCAGACCGGCATGCTCACCACGCTGACGTGGCAGGCCGGCGCCACCCTGACCCTCGAAGGTGGGGTGAATGTCGAGCACCAGGACAACGGCTACATCCGTGAGCGTTTCAGCTACGCCGAGCCCACCGACTTCAGCGCCACCCCGGCACGCGTGCAGAACAACGACCGCCACACCTTCGACAATTACGGCGCGTATGTGCAGGCGATCTACCAGCCCATCGAGGCGCTGAAGATCGTGCCGGCGTACCGGGTGGACCGTTTCGATGGCGATACCCGTCTGCCGGGCGGCATCACTGGCCCGCTGCAGCGCTACGGCACCATCGAGCAGCCCAAGCTGAGCGTGGTCTATGCCTTCACCGACAGCACCAACGTCTATGCCAACTGGGGCCGCACGTTCCAGGTGCTGACCGGCTCCACCGCCCCGGCTTACCTGACGCCAAGGCAGGAAGCCATGAACCCGTCCACCAATACCGGCATGGAGCTGGGCATGAAGTTCAGCCCCTTTGCCGGCAGCCAGGCGCGCATCGCGGTATGGCAGCAGGATGCAGCCAACGAAGTGTCCAACATGCCCGCCACCGGCACCACCGTGACCTTGGGCAAGACCCGCCGCCGAGGCGTGGATGCGCAGATCAGCGCGCAGGTGGGCGAGAAGTGGACGGTATGGGCCTCCCACGCGTATCAGGAGGCGAAGATCGAGCGGGATGGTCGCGATGCCAGCCTGTCGCTGGAGGGGCGTGAAGTCGCCGCCACCCCGCGTTACATCAGCAACATCGGCCTCGACTTCCAGGCCACCGAAGCCCTGCAGCTCGGCCTGCAGGGCAGGGCGCAGGGCGATTACTACCTGGAAGAGCGCAACGTGGCCGGCAAGTACGGTGGCTTCGCAGTGCTGGACCTCAGCGCCCGCTATGACATCACCCCACGCTGGAGCGTGGATGTGCAGATGAAGAACGCCACCGACCGCCAGTACGCTTATGCGTGGTACGACAGCTTCTTCTGGGAGCAGCCGCAGCCGATGTTCTCACCGGCTGCGGGGCGTTCGCTCCATCTTGCCTTCAACATGAAGCTCTGACCGATCAGAACCGCGCAGTAGCGCCCACGAAGAAGGTGCGCGCACCACCGTCGTAGTTGTTGCCTTCGTCGATGGTGGAGACGTCGCCGGCGTTCAGTACGCCTGCGCGCAGGGTCAGGTTTTCGTTGACGTTGAACCCGGTCACCAGGTCCCACGTGGTGTAGGCCTTGGCGAACGTCGAGCTGGTGCTGGAGACCAGCTGTTCGCCGATGTGCTGCGCGCTCAGGTTCAACGACCACGCGTCGGTCACCTGCCAGTCCAGCGAGGTGTTGGCGGTGATCTTGGGCACCACCAGCAGGTTCGCGCCGGTGGTGCGGTTCTTCGATTCCAGCATGCGGGTAGCGTTGGTGGTCCAGCTCAGGCGCTCGTGCAGGGGCACGGTGACGCTGGCTTCCACGCCGCGGGTGCGCGCCTTCTGGATGTTCTGCGCCACCGTCCACCAGAAGCCGTTGACGAAGCTGGAGTCGTAGCCGGCAATCTCGCGCAGCGGCACCTGCTCGATCTTGTCGTCGAAGTCGGTGAGGAAGTAGGTGGCCGAGGCCGACCAGCCGCCGCGATCAAAGCCGACGCCCAGCTCGTAGTTGGTGCTGGTTTCCGGTTCCAGGTTCGGGTTACCGGCCATGTAGCAGCCGGTGGTGCCATCGGCGCTGACCGAGCGGTTGGTCCAGCCTTCCACGGTCAGGCTGCGGCAGCCGTTGCCGCCGGACTGGGTGGCCGCGCCGGCGCTGCCCTGCTTCAGGTTCGGCGCACGAAAGCCCTGCGATACGCCGCCGCGCACGGTCCAGTCATCGGACGGGTGCCACACGCCGTAGATGCGCGGGCTGAGGTTGTCGTCGTAGTTTTCGGTGTTGTCCCAGCGCAGGCCCAAGGTCAGCGTGAAGCGCTCATGCAGGGTGATGTGGTCTTCGGCGAACAGCGCCCACGAATCGGCCTCGTTGGTCGGGCTGATGCGGCCGCTGCCGCTCCAGGTCACCGGCACCGTGCCGATGGTGTCGGTGTTCTGCAGTTCTTCGCGCTTCCACTGGCCACCCACGTTCAAGCGGTGCTCGAAGCTCAGGTGGAAGCCGGTGGCGAAGGCGGTATCGAATACCGTCTCCTTGGAGTGGTTGCCCACCTGGCTGCCCTTGTCCTCGTAATCGTTCTGGGTCAGCGTGGACGTGGAGGTGCTGGCATCGCCATAGCGGCCGTCATGGGTGACCACGTAACCGGTGTGCACCAGCTTGGACAGGCCCCATGCGCCGACATCGCCGCCACCGCTGTTGCGCTGCACGCCATGGGTAGCTTCGAAGCCCACGGTGTGGTCGCCGTTGATCGCCCAGTTGAGCAGCGCGTTGGCATTTTCCGCCTTGGTGCCCGGGGTCTGGCCACGGCCACGATCGGATTCGCGATCGGTCACGTTGGCGCCGATGCGCAGGCCCACGTTTTCCGTGAGCGGGCCACTGAACAGCGCGCCCATCTGGGTGGTGTTGCCGCGCGTGGACGAATCGGGCTTGCTGTAGTTGAAGGTGACCGAGCCACCCCATTCCGGGGCGATCTTGCGGGTGATGATGTTGATCACCCCGCCCATGGCGTCGGAGCCGTACAGCGACGACATCGGGCCGCGCACCACTTCGATGCGTTCGATCATGTCCGGCGACAGCCAGTTCAGATCCTGCGGACCCAGGTCATCGCGGTAGTTCACGCCGGACGAATTGCCCTGGCGGCGGCCGTCGATGAGGATCAGCGTGTACTGCTCGGGCAGGCCGCGTAGGCGGATCTTTGATTGTGCACCGGACAGCGCATAGCCGCCGGTCACGCCCGGCACGGTGCTGAGCAGCTGGCCGATGCTGGTCACCGGCTTGCGCTCGATTTCCTGGCGGGTGATCACGCTGATGCTGGCGGGGGCATCCTTGATCCACTGCTGGGCACCGGTGGCGGTGACCACCACGGTGTCCATGTTCCTGGCATCGCCCGCGGCATCGGCGGCCGCATGGGCCTGGGCGGAGAGGGCGAGGGTGATGGCGGCGGCCAGAACGGCGGCGGCGTGGGCGGAACGGGGGGAGGAAACGTGCATCGAGCAAACTCCTGAGTAAGAGGGTCCGCTGGCGATGGCTGGGACGTCCGTGTGCGTTGTTTCAGACAACTTTAACAATCGTATCACGAATCATTCGCATCAGACACATTGCGACATGAAGGCGCCAGCATCCTGCCGGCGCCGTCGCGCGCCTCACCAATCGGTGGGCGCGTAATCCTTCAGGAACTGGCCCCACACGTGCTCGCCCGTGTTGAAGCCGTGGATGATCGGGTCGACGATGCGCGCGGCGCCATCGACGATGTCCAGCGGCGGGTGGAAGCGTTCTTCCTCCACCTTGCGCGCGGCGATCTCTGCCGGATCCTCGTCGGTCACCCAGCCGGTATCCACGGAATTCATGTGGATGCCATCGTTCTGGTAATCGGCGGCCGAGGTGCGGGTCATCATGTTCAACGCGGCCTTGGCCATGTTGGTGTGCGGGTGGCGGGTGGTCTTGAAGTTGCGGTAGAACTGCCCCTCCATCGCCGACACGTTGACGATGTGCTTGTCGCGCTCGGGCGAACGCAGCATCAGCGGCTTCAGGCGCGCGTTGATGATGAACGGTGCGATGGCGTTGACCAGCTGGGTTTCCAGCAGCTCCACCGACGGCACTTCGGCCATCAGCAGGCGCCACGAATTGCGCCCACGCAGGTCCACCTGCTGCAGGTCCTGGTCCAGCCGGCCTTCGGGGAACAGGTGCTGCTGGCCCAGCAGTTCATCGGCCAGCAACGGCACCTGCGAAAGCTCGGCCGCGCGGGTCAGGCCATCGGCACCCACCAGCGCCTGCTCCTGCAGCGATGGCACGTTGGCATCCGAGCCCAGGCCCAGCATCTCCGGGCTGCGCAGCCCTTCGTACTGGCCCACCAGCTTGCGGATGGTGTCCGGCAGGTCGTGCAGGGCGGCGGTTTCGCCGGCCATCATGTGCGCGTAGAACTGCGGCGGGCGGCGCACGGTCTGGCAGGCGTTGTTGATGATGAAGTCCAGGCGCGTGCGCGTGGCCAGCAGCTCGTTGCAGAACGCTTCCACGCTGGGCGTGTGGCGCAGGTCCAGGCCGTACACCTGCAGGCGGTGGCCCCATTCGGCGAAGTCCGGCTCTTCGGCGTAGCGAGCGGCCGAATCACGCGGGAAGCGCGTGGTGACGATCAGCTCGGCACCAGCGCGCAGCAGCTTCAGGCCCGCCTGGTAGCCGATCTTGACCCGGCCACCGGTGAGCAGCGCCACGCGGCCGCGCAGGTCGGCGGTTTCGGTGCGCTTGATGAAGTTGAGCTCGGCGCAGGCCGGGCACATCTGGTCATAGAAATGGTGCAGCTGGGTGAACTTCTGCTTGCACACATAGCAGTGGCGCAGCTCCGGCGAATGCACCGGCTCCGGCGTGGCTTCGGCGTTCTCACCGTTATGCGCGTCGTGCAGGCCGGCCTTGTGCGGCGGGAAGTAGTTCGGCGTGCTGAACACCGGCTTGCGGCGCAGGGCGCGGATGCCGGTCTGTTCCAGAAGCGCTTCGGCCTTGCGCACCTTTTCGTGGTGGCGTGCCTTGGCCTGCTGCTTGAGCATCGCCCGGCGTGCCTTCGGTTCAGGGTGGTAGACGTTGGCCACCACCTGGTGGAAACGCACGCGATCGTCTTCCGGCAGCGTGTCCAGCACGGCGCGGTCGGCCTCGATCGCCTCCAGCAGGTCCAGCGCGGCGCGCAGGCGGTCGGTCAGGGGCAGCTCGTCCTGGGGCAGGGCGTCGGCGGGAGGGGAAGCGATAGCGTTCACGTTGGATCCGGAGATGACGGCAGGATGGCGGCCCGGGCGTTGCGCTCGGGCCGCAGGTTCAGCGGGCCGCTATTCTCCCCGATCCGGGGCTTTCATGCTGGCGGGGCCTGAACAGCCCCGTCATTCAGCATCCTCGCCACCCCGGGCGGCGGTCGGGTCGTGCGCGGCCTTGGCCGCCTTGGCTTCGTCCTGAAGGTGCTGGCGGACCTTTTTGGCCTGGTCGGCCGTTACCGCGCCCGCGTTGTTGCCGAAGTCCTGGCGGATGAAGGTGGCCAGCTGCGCGATCTCGGTATCCGACAGGCGCTCGGCGAACCCGGGCATGCCCAGGTTGGAGGGGCGCAGGGCGGTGGAGGGCAGCTCGCTGCCGGCCAGCAACAGGCGGATCACCGAGGTCGGGTCGTCGGCCAGCACCGTCGGGTTGCCGGCGATAGCCGGGAACACATCGGTGTAGCCCTTGGCATCGGTGCGGTGGCACGCGGCGCAGTTGTCGACGAACAGCTCGGCACCGCGGCTGTCGTTGATGCCGGTCTGCAGCTTGCGGGCGGTGGCATCGCTGGCGGTGTAGGCCGATGGATCATGCGCACTGGCCGGCAGCTGCTTGAGGTACACAGCAATCGCCTTCAGGTCGTCGTCGGTGAGCTTCTGCGTGCTGTGCCTGACCACGTCGGCCATCGGCGTGCCCACCACTGCGCTGTGCGCGTTGCGGGCGGTGCGCAGGGTGTCCACGATGTCCTGCTCGGACCAGCGGCCCAGGCCATCGGCCGCGTTGCCGCGCAGGTTCACCGCGTTCCAGCCATCGATCACCTGGCCGCCCGACAGATAAGCAGCGCCGGATTCGTCCAGTGCCTTTTCCTGCAGCGCGAAGCCACGCGGGGTGTGGCAGCTGCCGCAGTGGCCCAGGCCCTGCACCAGGTAGGCACCGCGTGCCAGCTGCGGGTCGCTGTAGTGGCCCGGGTCGAATGCCACTGCTTCCGCGTCCGGCGCGAAGGTCTTGCGCCAGATCGCCAGCGGCCAGCGCATCGACAATGGCCAGGTGATGTCCACGCCCCGGTTTTCCTGATGCACCGGCGCGATATCGCCGTGCAGGAAGTACGCGTGCAGCGCCCGTACATCGTCATCGGTGACGCGCGCGTAGGAGGGATACGGCATGGCCGGGTACAGCGTGCGGCCTTCGGGGGCGATGCCGTGCCGCACCGCGCGGTCGAAGTCGTCCAGCGAATACGCGCCGATGCCGGTTTCCTTGTCCGGGGTGATGTTGGTGCTGTAGATGTTGCCCAGCGGCGAGGCCACCGGCAGCCCGCCGGCAAACGGCTTGCCGCCCGGCTTGGTATGGCAGGCGGTGCAGTCGCCGGCTGCGGCCAGGTAGCGCCCGCGCTCGATCAGCGCCGCATCGGCGGCAGGGCCGTCAGCCAGCACGCGGGTCTTGGTGGGAATGAACGCATAGGCCAGCGCTGCCAGCAGCACCACCAGGCCGACCGCCACGATCCAGAGAAGAAGCTTTTTCATGCGCGCCTCCTCAAGCCTGGACCAGTGGGCCCGGATCGGGCAGGTACTTCTCGCGGATTGCCTTGGCGGCCCAGTAGGCCAGCCCGCCCACCAGGCCGGTGGGGTTGTAGCCGTTGTTCTGCGGGAAGGCGTTGGCGCCGATCACGAACACGTTCGGCACGTCCCAGCTCTGCAGGTAGCGGTTCAATGCCGAGGTCTTCGGGTCTGCGCCCATGATCGCGCCGCCGCAGGTGTGCGTGCTCTGGTACTTGGTGATGTTGTAGTGCTCGCCGTTCTTCTTGGCATCACCGCTCATCGACAGCGGATTGAGTGTGCGGCTCATCTGCATGGCCTGGTCCACGAAGAACTGCGAGGCCTTGATCTCGTTGGGGTGCCAATCGAAGGTCATGCGCAGCAGCGGACGCCCGAAGGAGTCCTTGTAGTTCGGGTCCAGGCTCAGGTAGTGCTGCCGGTAGGACATGCACGCACCCTGCACCTCGTAATAGAAGTTGTGGCGGAAGTTGTCGGCCGCGGCCTTCTTCCACGCCGCGCCCCAGTTCGGCGTGCCCGAGGGCACGTTGATGCCGCGCACCGGGCCGGCGCCGGGCTGGCGCGCCCAGACCAGGCCGCCACCGACGAAGCCGGCCTTGGCGTTGTCCAGCTGGTTGCCGTTGAGGTCGTCCATGGTGGTGCCGGCGCCACCGATGCCGATGAAGCCGTTGGCCTGCACGTCCTTGTCGAAGAACAGCACCACCCGGTTGAGGTTCTGGTAGGAGTAGTTGCGCCCCACGGTGCCGGTGTTGGTCTGCGGGTCGTAGGCTTCACCGATGCCGGAGACCAGCATCAGGTGCACGTTGTAGAGCTGGAACGCGCACAGCAGCACCATGTCGGCCGGCTGGTCCACTTCACGGCCTTGCGCATCCAGGTAGGTCACGCCAGTGGCCTTGGCCTTGGTGCTGTCCAGGTTCACCCGCAGCACCTGCGAATGCGTGCGCAGCTCGAATTTCGGGCGCTGGCGCAGCAACGGCAGGATGCAGGCGTTGGGGCTGGCCTTGGAGTAGTTGAGGCAGCCGTAATCGCTGCAGAAGCCGCAGGCGTTGCACGGGCCCAGCTGGCAGCCGTACGGGTTCACATACGGGCCGGACGCGTTCGAGGCCGGAATCGGGTAGGGGTGCCAGCCCATTTCCTTGGCCGCCTTGTAGAACTGCTCGCCGCCCAGGTAGTTCGGATTCGGGCCGAGCGGGTACTCGCCCGAGCGCGAGCCCTCGAAGGGATTGCCGCCTTCCTGCACCACGCCGTTGATCACGCCCGCCTTGCCGGAGGTGCCGCACACCAGCTCGAACATGTTCAGGTGCGGCTCGAGTTCGGCATACGTGACCGGGAAATCCTGGATGGTCATGTCCGCCGGAATGAAGTTCTTGCCGTAGCGTTGTTCCACGTTGGTGCGCAGGATCAGGTCTTCCGGCAGCGGCCGGAAGTGCGCGCCGGACCAGTGGCTGCCCGCGCCGCCCACGCCGGTGCCCGGCTTGAACGAGCCCATCTGCCGGTAGGGCACGGCGGTATCGGCCAGCGTGTGCCGCACCGTCACCGTTTCCTGGTTCAGGCTCTGCAGGTACTTGCGGTGCACCGAGCCTTCCAGCTCGTCCACCACCTTCGGGTAGGCGAAATCGGGCTGGGTATCGCGGTCGCCGCCGCGCTCCAGCGCCACCACGTGCAGGCCGGCGTCGGTGAGTTCCTTGGCCAGGATCGCCCCGGTCCAGCCCATGCCGACGATGACCGCATCCACTTTCGGTTTCGTGATGGCCATGCTTCAGCCCCTCCGCCCGGCCAGATCCACCGGCGGCAGGGGATAGGCCTTGTTGCGGACGCCGATCCAGTCTATATAGTCCGCGCGCATGCCCGGGTAGCCAATCATCTTCCAGGCAGCCATGTCCTTGTTGGCGCCGTACTTGGGATCGGCGAAGTAGCCGTTCTTTACTTCGCCCAGCAGGTTGGAGAAGAACAGCTTGCTGGAGATCGCCTCCAGCTCCAGCTTGCCGCCCTCGGCCGCCTTGAGCAGGGTTTCCTGCTGCTCGTGGCTCAGCTGGGCGAAGGTCTTGCCATCGAACTGGCTGCGGCAGTGCGCATCAAATGCATCGATGCCCACCTTCAGGATGTCACGCAGGGCCAGCTTGCCCTGGTAGCCGAACTCGCTGGGTGCTTCCAGGAAGGGACCCTGCATGTACCAGATGGCGCCGGCTGCGTAGGGGGTCTGCATGTGCCGGTCGAGGAACTCAGGCACGCCCGATTCCACCGCGCCGGGGCCGGTTTCGTCGGAGGGGATCAAGCGGTCGCAGGCGGCCGTGATGAACGCCCATTCTGCGGCGTTGAAGAATTCGGGGGTGTAGTCCTTGGCGGCCGCGGCAGCCGGGGTGCCGCTCTCGGTGGGGGTGCCGGGGGCGCAGCCGGGCAGCGCGGCGGCGACGGGGAGCAGGGTAAGGCCCTGGAAGAAGCGGCGACGGGTCAGCGTCGGCCGGTTCTGGTCGGCATCATCTTTCATTGTGTGGCTACCTGGCGGGTGGCTGTGGCTGAGCATGGCGCGGGTCCTGTCGCGGCAGCGTGCTCGCCGAATGCGGCCGGCCCTTCCGCGGCTGGCATGAATGCGACCATTGTGTGGATGTGCGACTGTTTCCGTAATGGCAATATGAGAAAGGAACTCTTGCCAAACTGGAAACATCGGCGTGATCGACGACCTCAACGAGCTGCGCACCTTCGACCGCATCGTGCATGGCGGCAGCCTGTCCGCCGCCGCCCGCGACCTGGGCATCTCGCTCGCCGTGGTCAGCAAGCGCCTCACCGCCCTGGAGCGGCGCGTGCAGGTGCGGCTGTTGAACCGCAGCACACGGCGCGCCTCGCTCACCGACGAGGGCAGCCTGTTCCACCTGCACTGCCGCCGCGTGCTGGATGCGGTGGAAGCGGCCGAGGCGGCGCTGGAGCAGCGCCAGGACGTGGTGGCCGGCGTGCTCAAGCTCACCGCGCCCAACGGATTCGGGCGCCGTCATGTGGTGCCGGCGGTGCGCAGCTTCCAGCAGGCGCATCCCGGGGTGCGGGTGCACCTGTCGCTGCGCGATGAGCTGGTGGACCTGGTGGGCGAAGGCGTGGAGCTGGCGCTGCGCTATGGCGCGCTGGACGATTCACGGCTGGTGGCGCGCGAGCTGGCGCCGAACCGCCGGATTCTGTGTGCGTCGCCCGAGTACCTGCGTCGGCGCGGCACGCCGCTGAGCATCGACGACCTGCACGGCCACGATCTGATCGCCTCGGGCAGCCCGCCGGTATCGCAATGGGTGTTCGCGCAGCCCGGCGGCACCATCGCGTTCCCGTTGGACGCCAGCACGCTCTGCGACGATGGCGAAGCGGCGCAGATCCTGGCGGTGCAGGGCGCCGGCATCGCCCGCAAGTCGATCTGGGACGTGGCCGATGACCTCGACGCCGGTCGCTTGAAGGAAGTGCTGCCCAACTGCGCGCTGGCGACCTCGCCGCTGAGTGCGGTGTACGCACCCGGAAAGCAGGTCGCGCCGCGCGTACGCGCGTTCCTTGGCCACATGGTGCAGCAGCTGCAGCAGTCGGCCGGCTGGCGGCATGCCAACCGGCCTGCCGCAGCCATCGCCATGACCGGAACCTAGTCCGCCTTGCGCTCCACCGGCGTCAGCGTCGGTTTCTTCCAGCTGCGGTCCAGCACCGCCTGACCCGGGCTGTAGTTGCGCAGGATCAGGTAGAAGGGGCCTGCCGGGGCAGGCAGCCAGTTCGATTCCTGGTCCTTGCCGGGCGACGCGTGCTGGATGTACAGGGTCAGGCCGCCATCGGCATCGCGCTTGAGCTTGGGCAGCATGGCCGAGTTGATCAGGTAGCGATCCAGCGGGTTGTCCACCAGCAGCTTGCTCTTGCCGTCGTACAGGGTGACCGACCAGAACGCGTTGGTCGGCGGCAGCTGGTCCTTGGCGAAGCGCAGCACGTAGTCGTGCTGGCTGCCGTCGGCAGGCTTGCCCGTCGCATCGGCAAAGTAGCTCTGGTAGTCCGCTTCGGATGCAGAGTTCCCGTAAATGCCCAGCTTGGCCCCGGCGAAGCGGTACAGGTAGTTGTCCTTCAGCGCTGCGCGGGTGCCGAACATGTCCGCACTGGAGACCTTCTCGGTGTTTATTTCAGTGGCGACGAACTGCTCCAGCGCCTGGTTGGCGTCGGCGATGCCTGCGGTCATCGCTTCACGGTCTGCCGGCGCGAGCGCTGCCGGATCGAAGGCCTTGCCCGCTTCGATGCCGATACCCGCGAACCGCTGGCGAAGCGCGGCTTCGCTGTCCACGGTGGGGGCGAATTGCAGCAGGAAGTTGAGGTAGGAGAAGAAGCCCAGGCCATTGGCCTGTTCCGGGTCGTACGGCGGGAAGGTGATCGCCGGGGCCGGCGGTGGTGCCGGCGTGCCCAGGAACGCGCTCAGCGGCTGCACCTTGTACTGCGCCTGCAGGCGCTTGACGTGGTCCAGGTCCGCCGGCGAGAACAGCTGCGTGCGGAACAGGCCATAGGCCAGCTGGGTTTCGGCGCGGAATACCTCGCGGACACCCTTGGGCGTTTCGCCCTTCCAGTCCGGCCCGGCGACCATGAACACGCTTGCCTTGCCGTCGGTCGCGGCGCGGTTGATGTAGGCGAAGTTATAGGTGTACAGGTCGATCAGCTGCACGGAGAAGTAGCGCTTGGCATCGATCGCCGGCACGCTGATGACCACCGGCTCGGCGCGCAGGTCCATCCACAGGGACGAGTACGGTGTGTCCGAGTTCGGGGTGATGATCGAGGTGTCCTGCGGAGTGGCCACCTGCGCAACGTTGCCGATCTGGTTGAAGCCGGCGTGGAAGTTTGCCCCCTTGGCATCCACCGCCTGCTGGTACATGGATTTGTAGCCTTCCACGATGGGGAAGCCCCAGATGTAGGCATCCTTGGCGGTGGCGCGCAGCTCGCTGGTGCGGGTGGCATCAGCCGCCGCTGGGGCAGTGGGCTGCGCCGCCGTGGCAGGATCAGGCATGGGCGCGGCACTGTCGGGTTCGCGCTTGCCGCAGGCGACCAAGGCGCACGCGCTGATCAACAGGGCACCCAGCCGGAGGCCGGCAAGGAACGGTGATCTTGCCTGGTTACGGTGCATGGCCATGTCGTACGCCTTCTGCGGCAAGGGATGGGGAGAGCATGACGGCGCGCTCATCCGCACTCCACCGAAATAGGTGCAGGCTGGCTGGGTAAAACTACTTAGGCTGGCTCAGACCCGGGCCAGGCTGGCGATGGCAAGAATGACGGTCGCGGTGGTGACCACGGTGAAGTACAGCCAGCCCAGCGCGACGAACTTGAGCGTGGTCACCAGCCAGGATTGTGCGTACACCCGCCGTTGCATCAGCCAGAGATACAGCGGCATCCACAGCAGCAGCGCCGTGATCAGCAGGCCTATGACAACCCCCGCGCCAGGCACGGTGGCCATCTGCCCGCCCAGCATCGACAGCAGCAGGATGCCCAGCAACGCCACGCACAGGAACGCGTGGCTGTACAACGCCACCACCAGGTGCTCCAGGTACAGCCGGCCGCTGCCCAGGTAGAACACCTTCAGCAGCACGGCGAACAACGGCACCAGCACGAACAGCGCCGAAGGCACCGAGCCGAAGAAGGCGTTGACCAGCAGCTGCGGCCGTTCGCTGATGCGCGGCAGGTTATTGCGGATGATCTCGGCCTGGCCGGTCAGCCAGCGGTTGGCGAACCCGGGCAGGAAACTGATCTCCACCGGGTCTGACTTCTGTGTCGCCATGTCCTGCACGGTGAACGGCTTGGCGACGGCGGGCTTGGGCGCGGACGCGACCGGCGGGTGTTCCTTCAGTTCGCGCTCGCGCTTGGCGGCCTGCCTGTCCACCTTGGCAATGGCACTGTCGATCGGCGCGCGAAGGGACTCGGGCATTGCCTCGCGCGATTGCTGCAACGGCGCCAGCAGCGCCCGGCGGACGTGTTGAACCTCGTCGTGGGTGGTGGCATCACGGAACGCGCCCGGCACTTCCGGCGGGCGGGGTGTCTGGCTTACCAGGGAACCTGCATCCACGTGCACCGCCAACCGCGCCACGAAGAATGTCAGCACGCTGAGGATCACGAACAGCCGGATCGGCGGGATATAGCGGGTGCGGTGCCCGGCAAGGTAGGCGGCCGCCAGCCGGCCGGGCAGCAGCAGCTGATGCAGGGTGCGGAAGATGCGCCCGTCCAGGTGCCAGAACGATTCGAACACCTCTTCCACCGCGTGCCCGAAACTGCGTACCGGGCTGTGTGCGGACTGGCCGCATTCATGGCAGAAATCGCCCTGCAGGGGGGTGCTGCAGTTCTCGCAGGCGGCGGGGTGGGCAAGGGCAGAGTGCATCAGTGCGCGGAGCCGGGCAGGAAAGGCGCCTACGATAGTGGGGGCGGGGTGCCGGTGCCAGTGCCGGCATGCATCAATCACTGGGCGGGGGTCGGTAGAAGTACCGAAGCAGATCCGGGGGCCATCGGCCATCCTCGAACGCACTCCCGCGCACTGTTGGTGACGGAACATGCATCTGCCTGGCAGCTTCCCCTACGTCCCGCTGTGGCTGCTCACCGTGATCTTCTTCGTCGCGCTGATCGCGGCGCGTGAACTGGGGGCATTCCTGCGCACCCGCCAGAACCGGCGCAAGGCGCAAAAGCCGGTAGCCGCTGGCGCCGATGCCGATGCCGGCGACTCGTTCTCGACCAACACGGTGCTGGGCCTGCTGGCCCTGCTGATCGGCTTCACCTTCTCACTCGCGCTGGGCCGCTATGACGAGCGCAGGTCCCTGGTGCTGCATGAAGCCAACGCACTGGGCACCACGTGGCTGCGCACGGACCTGCTGGACACCGCCGATGCCGAGCGGGTGCGCAGCGTGCTGCGCCGGTACATCGACGCCCGCGTGGACTTTGCCAATGCGAAGACTGCACAGCAGGAGATTGATGAGTACGCGCGCACCACGGCGCTGCAGACCGAGCTCTGGGCTGCGGTGATGGCGGCTACCGCCCCCTTCCGTGACACGCCGCGCGCCAGCCTGATGGTTACCACCACCAACGAATCCATCGACCTGGCGGGCGAACGCTTCGCGGCCCGGCAGGACCACATCCCGCACCGCATCCTGCGGATGCTGTTCTTGTTCGCCCTGTTCGCGGCGGGGCTGCTGGGCTACGAGCGGGTGCGCCAGCGCAGCTCCACCACCCTGTTGCTGCTGCTGTTCTCGCTGGCCGTAGGGTTGGTCCTGGACCTGGACCTGCCCAGTACCGGCGGCATCAACGTGCCGCAGGACCCGATGCTGGATCTGCAGCGTTCCGTGGGCCTGCCCACGCCTTCCTAGGGGTTCGCCATGCGTGACTCACCACAATTCCGCCGCTCGCTGCGCAGGCCTCCGTTGCCCGTTGCGCTGTTCATTGTCGCTGCGTTGGCCGGAGTGGCACAGCCGGTATCGGCGCAGGATGCCGATGCCCTGGCGAAGAAGCTGTCCAATCCCGTCGCGGCGCTGATCAGCGTCCCGTTTCAGTACAACTACGACGATGGCTACGCCAACGGTGGCTACCGCCATACGCTCAACATCCAGCCGGTGGCACCGTTTTCCATTTCCGAAGAATGGAATGTGATCTCGCGAACCATCCTGCCGGTGGCCTATCAAAAGGACGTGATTCCCGGCACTGACCAGGCAGGGCTGGGCGACGTCGCCCAGAGCTTCTTCTTCTCGCCCAAGGAAACCGGCCCGTCGGGCGTCGTCTGGGGTATCGGCCCCGCACTGCTGCTGCCCACCGGCACCGATGACCTGGGCGCCGATACCTGGGGTGCTGGGCCCACCTTCGTCCTGCTCAAGCAGGACAAGAGCTGGACCGTGGGCGCGCTGGTGAACCACATCTCGGACATCGCCGGCAGCGGCTCGCGCCGACGCGACATCAGCAGCACCTTCGTCCAGCCATTCCTGGCCAAGGCGTTCCCGGGCGGCCGCACCCTGGCGTTCAACATCGAGTCCACCTACGACTGGAAGGCCAGCCAGTGGACGGTGCCGCTCAACATCCAGTACTCCAAGGTCAGCAAGCTGGGCAGCCAGATGATCAGTTACCAGGGCGGCGTGCGCGCCTACCTGGATGGCCCGCGTGGCGGGCCGGACTGGGGGGTTCGGTTCACGGTGACGTTGCTCTATCCCCGTTGATGAAAGGCCCCGATGGGCAGCCAGCCCAGCGACACTGCCGGCATTCTCACTGGCCCAACACGTGGATCCAGAGAGCCGCTGGCGGTGCCACTGTGACTTTCATGAGAGAGCAGGCTGATGATGGCCGCGGGGCGGCGCCGGCCGCCCGCGGCTGTTGAAGGGTGCTCACCGTGCAGGTCAGTTCCCGGTCGGAAGACCAATACGGAACCCTTCTTCGGCAAGCTGCTCCCTGATGTGCCTGAAGCGCTCGTACTGGGTAAGTGTGATTGGACCTGAGTAGCCCTCACTCTGGACCTTGCGCGGTGGATACTTGAGGTAAGTCTGCATCAGCTCCTTGATGGCGCTGTTGATGGTGACCAGCGTCCAAGTGTGCTCCGTATAGTTGTTCATGAAGATGTCGTAGCGCTCCTGGGGGTCCTGCCAGAGGTCAAACACCTGTGGCACCGTGGCCACATAGGCACTCGGACCCTTCCAGCCCAGGTTGGTGTCCACTGCGAGTCCGCCGGTCGTTGCACCGTTGTCGCCACGCACGTTGAAACAGGCCTTGTAGTGGCCTACGCGCGCAGCACCTGGCGTCAGCTCGTCTTCAGTGAAGTAGAACCAGCTCTTTCGCTCGCATTTTCCCTTTCCAAGCAGTACGGGCGACATGTCGAAACTATCGAAAATGATCGGTTCACCTTCACGGTCCTTCTTTGGAAGCTTGATCCCGGCGAGCGAGGCAAAGGTGGCCATGTAGTCCAATCCACCGACGATGTCGGAGTTCTTCTGCCCAGGTTCAATGCCGGGCCCCTTGGCAAGGGAGGGGACGCGATTGCCACCCTCGCGCACCGTGCCTTTGGTCCCCCGGTACGGCGTATAGCCTGCATCGGGATACACGTCCTGCCATGCGCCGTTGTCGGTAGTCCAGAATATATAGGTGTTGTCGTCGAGCCCGAGCTCCTTGACCTTGTCCAGGATTGCGCCGATGCGGGCGTCGTTCTCGCATACCGAATCAGCATACTTCGACTTCGAGAGGGATTTTCCCTGGAAGTCCGGGTGCGGCATGTTCGGCTGGTGCACCTTCATGAAGTTGATGTGCATGAAGAACGGGTCCTTGGAGTCCTTCACGCTTTCAAGGTATTCAAGCGAAGCTTTTTCTACATACTCGTCATAGAAGGGGATGCCTACGACCCCCTTCTTCGGGTCATTGACATACTGCCCATTGACCTTGAACTCCTCTTTCGGCTTCTCACCCGCCTTGCCCGATAGAGCGCCCTGCGTCACTTTCTCGAACATGTCGCGCAGTTCCTGGTCCATGTCGGGGAACCAAGTCGGGTCGGCATAGGTGTAGGCGTTGAGATGGTAAAGCCCGCAGTACTTCATTACGTCATAGCCATGAGCGCTTGGCAGTGCATAGTCTGATTCGCCGAGGTGCCACTTGCCAGTGAAGAACGTGCTATAGCCTGCGGTCTTGAGTACTGAAGCCAGGGTCCATTCGGCAGCGGGCAGGCCGCCGCCCTGGCCTTGAAAGGCGACGGTGGTCATGCCGCTGCGATTGGGGATGCGCCCGGTCAGAACCGCTGCGCGACCAGGAGTGCAGCTCGGCTGCGCGTAGAATGACATGAACTGGATGCCCTCAGCGGCGAACTGATCCAGGTTGGGCGTCGGCAGGCCGCGGTTCTCCCCGCCACCGTAGCAACCGGCGTCGCCATAACCGAAGTCATCAGAAAGGATGAGGATGATGTTGGGCTTGTTCGCTTTCGCCATGACCGTTTTTCCCTGGTTGATTTGCAGATGCCGCCGGTAAGAATGTGCCGGGTCTTGTCGATGTTGCTTCCACGGTGCAAGCTAACCGCGGAAACAGCTTCGTTCCATCCGTAAAACCACTTAACCGCCATACCTTTTTTGTTAAACATTTGTCGAGGCGCTATGACTTTGCAGCCCGCTTCAGGTAAGTCGTATGACGGCATGGTGCGCTTGGAGGCTGGAGTCTTCACGATGGGGTCGGACGATCACTATCCAGAGGAACGCCCTGCGCATCGAGTGCGGGTGTCATCGTTCTGGATGGACCGCCATGCAGTAACGAATCGGCAGTTTCGTGACTTCGTTGACGCCACCGCGTATGTCACGTTGGCGGAAAGACCTGCCGATCCTGCCCAGTATCCCGGCGCCGACCCTGCACTGCTTGTTCCTTCGTCAATCGTCCTGGTGCCGCCTCCAGGCCCTGTTGGAAAGGACAACATCTACAACTGGTGGCAGTACATCCCAGGTGCCGACTGGATGCATCCCCGTGGACCCGATAGCTCCCTGCTCGGTCTCGATGAGCATCCGGTCGTACATGTGGCCTTCGAAGATGCTCTGGCATACGCCAACTGGGCCGGAAAAGAGCTGCCGAGCGAGGCCGAGTGGGAATACGCGTGCAAGGGGGGCAGCGATTCAACGCAGTTCCCTTGGGGTGACGAGCTGGCGCCCGGTGGGCTGCACATGGCCAATACATGGCAGGGAGAATTCCCTTGGGAGAATCTCAAACTCGACGGCCACGAGTTCACTGCCCCGGTGGGCTCGTTTCCAGCGAACCAATACGGCCTGTACGATATGATCGGCAATGTCTGGGAATGGACAACAGACTGGTATGGCGACCATGCGCAGCCGGTCAAAGCGTGCTGCACCCGCGACAACCCTCGCGGGGGAGACCAGGAGGGCAGCGTGGATTCTGGTGATATCGCGCGTATACCTCGTCGCGTGACGAAGGGTGGCTCGCATGCGTGCGCGCCTAGCTACTGCCGTCGTTACCGGCCTGCGGCCCGGATGGCACAGCCGCTCGACACCTCGACGAGTCATATCGGATTTCGATGCATAATTCGCACCTGATTGGTTGCGGTGCAGGGCTGCATCCTCTCGTCGGGCGAAGTGGCGAGCTCAGACTTCTCCCTGTGCAGGTAGCCTAGGGATAATCTCAGGATTGTCCAGCACAGGGGCGAGACGGTCCCGTTCCCATGCGTCAATCACTTGGGGGGTGATCGGTAGAAGTACCGAGGCAGATCCGGGAGCCATCGGCCATCCTCGAACGCACCCTCGGCACTGTTGGTGATGGAACATGAATCTGCCTGGCAGCTTCCCCTACGTCCCGCTGTGGCTGCTCACCGTGATCTTCTTTGTCGCGCTGATCGCGGCGCGTGAACTGGGCGCCTTCCTGCGTACCCGGCAGAACCGGCGCAAGGCGCAGAAGCCGGTAGCCGCTGACGCCGATGCCGATGCCGGCGACTCGTTCTCGACCAACACCGTCCTGGGCCTGCTGGCTCTGCTGATCGGCTTCACCTTCTCACTCGCGCTGGGCCGTTACGACGAGCGCAGGTCCCTGGTGCTGCATGAAGCCAACGCGTTGGGCACCACGTGGCTGCGCACGGACCTGCTGGACACCGCCGATGCCGAGCGGGTGCGCAGCGTGCTGCGCCGGTACATCGACGCCCGCGTGGACTTTGCCAATGCGAAGACTGCACAGCAGGAGATTGATGAGTACGCGCGCACCACGGCGCTGCAGACCGAGCTCTGGGCTGCGGTGATGGCGGCTACCGCCCCCTTCCGTGACACGCCGCGCGCCAGCCTGATGGTTACCACCACCAACGAATCCATCGACCTGGCGGGCGAACGCTTCGCGGCCCGGCAGGACCACATCCCGCATCGCGTCCTGCGGATGCTGTTCCTGTTTTCGCTGTTGGCCTCAGGTCTGCTCGGCTACGAGAGGGTGCGGCAGCGCACCTCCGCCACCTTGTTGCTGCTCCTGTTTTCGCTGGCTGTGGGCCTGGTCTTGGACCTGGATCTGCCAAGCACGGGTGGCGTAGAAGTACCGCAGGACCCGATGCTTGATCTCCAGCGCTCAGTCGGGCTGTCTTCATAGGGTTTTGACAAGCCGGGTCTGCGTTAATCGGTCGCTTGCTCCCTTACTCAGCGGCAGCAGGTTGCTGACCAGGTTATCCACCAAAGTGGGGCGTGCTTGCCTACCCGCCGATCTTCTGTGCTGGACTAGCCCGGGGCCTGCGTTTGGCACTCAATCGCTGTATCCCAGCGACGGCGCGCCGATTAAGGGTCAGTTTGCTCCTACCGTGATAATTGGTGTTTGCGGTGTTGTGCCGGTTTCAGCCAGGGAAAAGAACATCATCATGAAACTGAAAGCGCGCTTGGAGGGCACGTCGGTGTCTTCGATCCAGTACCAGGTGTCCTTGTAACGCACCTCGGCATAAGCCCGGCTGGGGCGTTGGGGACCGGAATGGATCGCAGCCAGCGGCGTATTGTCGCCGGCCTCGGAAAGCCGCTGCAGGGTGCCTGGGTACGTACGCCCCGTGCTGATGTGGTCGGGAGGCACATCGATGCCGTCGGCAAATTCGATCAGGATCTCCAGCATGGACCGTGTCTGCACGGCCAGCTCCTGCCGGCTGCGCGGTACGGCGCCATAGGTGAGGTTGATTTCATCCAGCGGTGGCTCCAGGTCCAACAGCCGCATCACCGTATCGATGTCCTGCTGCAGGCCCGGCTCCGCGCTTCCCTTGAAGAACAGCAGCGTCACGTCCTGCCCCTCCCGGCGTTCGATGCGCATTCCCAATGCCTGCGACTGCTGGATACGGCGCATGGCGCCGGCCAGCTGCTCGAAGCCGGGATCAGCTGCCCGCAGGTTGACGCCGGTGGCCCGGTTGTAGCGGCCGTTCATGCCGCGCACGGTCGCGCGCAGGATGAAGTCCGCGGGGTAGCCGGCCTGGATCATCGAGAATACCGCCACTGGCGGAATGGGCTGGAGCAGGCTCTTGCTGAAACGTTCGCCACTCAGCGGCGTGTAGGAGATCGTGGGCTTGTCCGTATAGCGTCCATACCCCCCGACCGACTGGCTGTTGGGCGTGCCGCCGCCGGCGAAGTTGCCGCGCAAGTCCACCTGGCCCTCCAGGGCGTAGGAGCTGATCACCGAAGAGACGTCCAGGAACACCGGTGCATCCACGTAGCGGAGGCGGACGATGTTCAGCAGGGTCTGTTCCTTCCAGGACTCGCCCATGACCGTGGAATAGTTCATCCGGTCGCGGGGAATGGTTGGCGGCCCGATGCTGGCGCAGCCACAGAGCTGGAGCGCGACGAGGATGCATACGGTGAGACGCTTCATTGAATGCTCCTCAGCTGATGAATAGCCAGACCGCTGTCCACCCGCCAAGCAGGAGCAGGCCGATGGTGAACACCGTGGTGGCGCGGTGCCGGGAGTCGATGACGCCGCGCTCGATGTCCCGGGTTACCAGTCGGTAGCGGACCAGCGACCACACCAGCAGCGCCAGGCCCAGCAACACCATGCCAAAGCCGGCGTTGCCGGCGTCGTGCAGCAGCAGCCTGCCGCCTTTGGGCGCCTCATCGTTCTGGATCAGGTAGGTGCTGAACCGGTTGATGGTGATCCCGAATCCGATCAGCGACACGGTGGTTCGCAGGTAGGCCAGGTGGGTGCGCTCGTTGCCCAGGTGGGTGCGCCCGCGCGCCAGGTCGTTGGCCAGTGACGAGGACGGCGGGGGATCGGGCGGGGCGGAAGGGGGGCTCATGGGACCTCCGTGGGCATGGTCGCGGGTGCCGCCAGTGTGTCGTCCTGGCGGGGTGCGGCGCATGCGTGTCAATGCGGACCGGGCGCCAGTAAATCTACTGCGACGTTGTGACACAGGGCTTTGGCACGAAAATGTCATGAATGTCACCCGATTGCATGGCGCATTTCATCCACTGTCACAGCCCGGTCATGACGGCCGGGGGCCGATAGGGCGAGCTAGGGACTTTCCAGCCAGAGCCCGCCCATGCAGCCGAACCGACGCACCGTTTCCCGCAGCGCACTGACCGCCGCGCTCCTTTCTGTCCTGGCCTTGCCGGCCTATGCGGGCAGCAACTGCCAGCTGGTCGATGCCGCCGGCGCGCCACTGCCGCTCGACAGCAGCGCCGCCGGTGAAGACGCCCTGGCATGTGGCTCCAATGCGAGCGCCTCCGGCGACGGCGCCACCGCATTTGGCGCGTGGGTCGACCTGAATGGCGATGGCCTGGTCGATGCCAACGAAGTTACCTGGGCCAAGGGCACCAATGCCACCGCCATGGGGGCCGCCGCCCAGGCACTGGGCGACAACAGCACGGCCATCGGGGTCCGGGCGGCGGCCGCCACGACCGACAGTGTGGCCATTGGACCAGGCGCGGGTGCCGTCCATTCAGGCTCGGTCACCACCACGACCACCACTTACACGCCTCCGAACATCCAGCAGACCGGCACCACCAGCCAGGCCACGGTCGCCCCGGGCAGCAGCGTCAACTCCATCGCATTGGGAAATGGCGCCACCGCCAACGGTAGCGACTCCATCTCCATGGGCACCGGCGCCAAGGTCCGCTCCATCAACGGTACGGTCACCTATAGCGAGGATGCCAATGCGGTCATCACCAAGGTGGAAACCCTGACCGAAGGACCGGCCGTCAACTCAGTGGCGATCGGCAAGGGTGCCACGGTAAACGGCAACGGGTCTATCGCCCTCGGCAATGGAGCGACCGTCGAAGGCAACAAGAACGGCGGTACCTTCGACGGCAGCTGGACCGATTTTTACGGCACCACCGCCGAATCGGCAGTCAACTCCATCGCCATCGGTAACGGCACCCGCTCCCGCGGCAACAACAATGTGGTGATCGGCGCAGGGGCGGGTACCGGAGGCGACTACCTCTATCCCCAGTTCAGCCCCAACTGGATGCCGGATCAGAACTCCACCATCATCGGCGCCAATGCCCAATCCGTTCGCGGGCCGGGTACCGCCGTCGGATATAGCGCCATGGCATACAACCCGTACTCCAGCGCGCTGGGCTACATGTCTTACAGCCTTGGCGCCGGTTCGGTGGCCGTCGGCGGCTGGCTGGACTGGGCCCAGGCCTTCGGCGGTACGCCACGCAGTCCGGGCAACGTCAGCAACTCCTACGGCAAGGCGTTCGCCGTCAGCCTGGGCTCTGCGGCGTTTGGCAGCGGCACCTATTCCTTCGGCAACTATTCCACGGCGGTGGGCCCTGCAGCGGCCACCGGCGACCGGGACACCGAGAACCCGGGGCCGAGCAGCGTGATCCGCAACTACGACAGCACCGACCCCAAGGTAGTCTCCGGCTCGTTTGCCGGCGGCTTCTATGCCCAAGCCAGTGGCCGTTCCAGCGTTGCCATCGGGCGGGAATCGATGACGGCGGATGCAGACGCCATCGCCATTGGTACTCAGACAGTTGCCTACGGCGTGGCCAGCATCGCCTTGGGCGATCAGGCCATTGCCACCTGGCACCGCAACATCGCCATCGGCGAGAACGCCTATGCCGATGGCTACACCGGCACCGGCAACATTGCCTTTGGCCAGGATGCCAAGACCGCGCCCGGCGTGGGCGGCGAGACCAGCAACGCCATTGCCTTCGGTACCGGCGCACTGGCCACCGAAACGGCGGCGCTCGCCACAGGCACGGCCGCCCAGGCCACCGGCGCAGGGGCAACCGCAGTGGGCAACAACGCCCAGGCGCTTGCGGACAGCGGCGCGGCATTTGGCGACGGCAGCCAAGCCACCGCCGCCCAGGCCACCGCGATCGGTACCTATGCCTATGCGGCAGGGGAGTCCGCGCTGGCCACCGGCACCAACGCCTTCGCCACCGGCGCTTACAGCATCGCCAGCGGCTACAACAGCTATGCCGGTGGCGACGAAGCCATTGCCATCGGCAGCCGCGCCGTTGCCGATACCAACGGCGCGCTTGCGTTGGGCAGCGGAGCGGCCGCGTACGGCCAGAACAGCGTGGCGCTGGGCAGCAACGCCGTTGCCGAGGCCGACAACGTGGTCTCGGTCGGCAGTCAAGGTGGCGAGCGTCGTGTGGTCAATGTCGCCGATGGCGTGGGCGCCACCGATGCGGTGAACAAGGGCCAGCTCGACGCCCTCGTGGTTGAAGTGGGCGGCACCATTGGCTCGCAGCTGGACAGCGTGGCCTCCGCGCTGGGCGGTGGCGCTTCGGTCGGCGCCACAGGGATCAGCGCACCGGGGTACCAGTTCCAAGGTGGCAGCTTCGTCAACGTGGGTACCACGTTCGACGCCATCGACGCGGCCTTCAGCGGCCTTACCAGCCGCGTCGCGCAGATGGAGACCACCGCCGCCAGCCCGGCACCGAGCACCGGCGCACCGTCCGGTACTGGCGATGGCCTGGCACTGGGTGCAGGCTCCAATGCCACCGATGCCAACGACACCGCGATCGGCAACGGCGCCAAGGTCGGCGCCGCCAACAGCGTCGCGCTGGGCAGCAATGCCCTGGTGGATGCGACGGCGGACAACTCGGTCGCCCTCGGTGCGGATAGTCACGCCAGTGCCAGCAATGCGGTCGCGCTCGGCCAGGGTGCCATCGCTGACCAGGAGAACACCGTGTCGGTGGGCAGCGCCACCCAGCAGCGCCGCATCACCAACGTGGCTGCCGGCACCGCTGCAACCGATGCGGCGAACGTCGGCCAGGTGGAGCAGGGCGACGCGGCCACGCTGGCCTCGGCCAACACCTACACCGACAACACCGCCACCCAGACCCTGACCAAAGCCAACGCCTACACCGACGCCAAGCTGCAGTCGTGGGACGACAGCTTCAGTGGCCTGCGCGATGACGTGAACCATCGCCTGGATATGCAGGACAAGCGCCTGGACCGCCAGG
The DNA here is from genome assembly GCA_002386405.1 of Stenotrophomonas maltophilia. Classification (GTDB taxonomy): domain Bacteria; phylum Pseudomonadota; class Gammaproteobacteria; order Xanthomonadales; family Xanthomonadaceae; genus Stenotrophomonas; species Stenotrophomonas maltophilia_AD. Next base: position 254 of record DGIP01000178.1, on the reverse strand, counting down.
GCGCGATGAGCAGCGCCATGATGAACATGGCCATCAACGCGGCCAACTCGCGCAGCCCGCGTGGTCGCGTGGCGGCAGGCGTGGGCTGGCAGAACGGCGAAAGCGCGCTGTCGGTGGGCTATTCCAAGTCCATCGGTGAGCGCATGTCGATGAGCATCGGTGGCGCCTTCAGCAGCGACGACAACTCGGCCGGCATCGGCTTCGGCGTGGATCTCTGATCCAGGCGCCAGCTTCCACCGCGGCGCCCATGCGGG
>DGIP01000180.1 GCA_002386405.1 Stenotrophomonas maltophilia | reverse complement strand
GCCGTGCCGTGGCACCGGCCCCTGCGGAGGCGGCTGGCTGGCAGCAGCACGGCCGCTTCGCGATCGACCGCGAGGGCCGCCGGATCCGTTTCGGCGAGCAGCTGCTGGAGCTGACCCGCTACGAATACGCGTTGATGGCCGCGCTGCTGCAGCGCCCCGGCGCGATCCTCAGCCGGGGCCAGCTGATGGATCGCGGCTGGGATACCGATGCCGACAGCGCCGACCGTACCGTGGATACCCACGTAAAGACCCTGCGCGCCAAGCTGCGCGCTGCCGGCGCCGATCCCGACCCGATCCGCACCCATCGCGGCGTGGGTTACGCGCTGGAGGTGTAGCGTGCGGCTGGGGCTGAAACTGTTCCTGGGCTTCTTCCTGATCGTGGGCATCGCCGCGTTCTTCGTGATGCGCATCTTCGTCAACGAAGTGAAGCCCGGGGTACGCCAGGCGATGGAATCCACCCTGGTCGATGCAGCCAACGTGCTGGCGGAAATGGCCGCGGCCGACCTCAAGGCCGGGCACATCCGCAATGGCCCGTTCGTAGCCAACCTGGCCCGCGCGCAACGGCGCGACCCGAAGGCCATGGTGTGGCGCTTCCCCAAGCGCACGCTGGACTACCGGGTGACCATCACCGATGCACGCGGCATCGTGGTGTACGACTCCACCGGGCAGGACATCGGCCGCGACAACTCGCGCTGGAACGATGTCTACCGCACCCTGCGTGGGGAATACGGCGCGCGCTCCAGCCCGGAAACGCCCGGCGATGGAGTGCATTCGGTGATGCACGTGGCCGCGCCGATCCACGACCCGGCTGATCCCACCCGACTGATCGGCGTGCTCAGCCTGGCCCAGCCCAACCGCAGCATCGACCCGTTCATTGCCGCCAGCCAGCGCGCCATCCTGCAGCGCGGCGCGTGGCTGATCGGGCTGTCGGCGCTGATCGGGCTGTTGATGACCGCCTGGCTCATGCACGGGGTGAACCGGCTCAACCGCTATGCCAAGGCGGTCAGCGCCGGCGAACCGGTGCCGCCGCCCAAGCCGCGCCGCGATGAGATCGGCGACCTCGGCCAGGCGCTGGAAACCATGCGCCGCAAGCTGGAAGGCAAGGCGTACGTGGAGCAGTACGTGCAGTCGCTGACCCACGAAATGAAAAGCCCATTGGCGGCGATCCGCGGTGCGGCCGAACTGCTGCAGGAACCGCTGCCCGATGCCGACCGCGTGCATTTCGCGCGCAGCATCCAGGGCCAGGAACAGCGCCTGACCGAAACCATCGACAAGCTGCTGGCGCTGGCCGAAGTGGAACAGCACGGTTGGCTGCAGAAGCGCGAGCGCATCGCGTTGGCGCCGCTGCTGCAGGCCGCCGCCGATGCGGTGACGATGCGTGCACAGGCGGCCGACGTCGCGGTGGACATCGAAGTGGCCGACGGCCTGGAGATCCAGGGTGATGCCTACCTGCTGCGGCAGGCCCTGAACAACCTGCTGGAGAACGCGCTGGCCTTCTCCCCCCCGGGCAGCCGCATCCAGCTGGGTGCCTCGCGCGAAGGCGACGGCGTGGTGCTGCGCGTGGCCGACCGCGGCAGTGGCGTGCCGGAATATGCACTGGAGCGCGTGTTCGAGCGCTTCTACTCCCTGGCGCGCCCAGCCACCGGCCAGCGCAGCTCCGGCCTGGGCCTGTCGTTCGTACAGGAAGTAGCGCGCCTCCACGGCGGCCGCGCAGGCCTGCGCAACCGCGAAGGCGGCGGCGCCATCGCGTCACTTCACATTCGCTTCAAATACACCACAAACCCCGCACACCGGCAGCGCTGAAGCTGGCACCCTTCCCAACCGAGGACGGGTGATGAAATCCCTGAAGATGCTGTTGCGGTTCGCCATCGTGGGCGGGCTGATCCTGTTGCTGCTGATTCCCCTGATGATGATCAAAGGCGTGATCAGCGAACGCGAGGCGTACCGCGACCAGGCCTACCTGCGCGTGGCGCAGAGCCGGGCCGGCGCGCAGACCCTGACCGGGCCGATCCGGGTGGTGCCGTGGACCGATACCCGCCAGGTTGAAGTCGTGGACGCGGCCGGTACCAAGAAGATTGAAACCCAGGTGGAGCAGAGCTACTGGCTGCAGATGCCGTCGAAGCTGGTGGTCGATGGCGGCATGCAACCGGACGAACGCCGGGTCGGGCTGTTCCGCGTGCCGGTCTACACCTGGAAGGCCAAGGTCAGCGCCGAGTTCAGCGACGACGACTACCCGGTGAAGGCGGGCCGGGTGTACGGCACGCCGTACCTGGCAGTGGGCATCGCCGACGTACGCGGTCTGGTCGGCTCGCCCGATCTGAAGGTCGATGGCGAGGCGCTTACCCTGCAGCCGGGCATCGGCGATGTCACCGGCATCGGCAAGGGCCTGCACGTGCCACTGCAGGGCTTCACCGACAGCACCGGCGGCATGCTCAAGGGCAGCAAGGTGGACCTGTCGCTGGTGCTGGATGGCACGCGTTCGCTGGCGGTGGTGCCGGTGGGCGATGACAGCCGCATCGCCATCCGCTCGCCGTGGCCGCACCCGCTGTTCGGTGGCAGCTTCCTGCCCAATGAGCGCCAGGTGGGTGAGAAGGGCTTCGACGCGGAGTGGGCGGTGTCCTCGCTGGCCTCCGAGGCACAGCGCCAGCTGCGCGACAACCGCGACGTGGAGCCGGAAACGGTGAGCGTGGAGCTGGTCAACCCGGTCGACATATATACCCAGGCTGACCGCGCGAGCAAGTACGGCATTTTGTTCATCGTGCTTACGTTCGTGGGCTTCATCCTGTTCGAGCTGATCAAGCGCCTGCGCATCCACCCACTGCAGTACCTGATGGTGGGCCTGGCGCTGGCGATCTTCTTCCTGCTGCTGCTGAGCCTGTCCGAGCACATTCCGTTCTGGGTGGCGTACGTGGTCTCGGCGGTGGCGTGTATCGGGCTGCAGGCGGTGTACCTGTCCGGTGTGCTGCGCAGCTGGGTGCGGGGCATGGGCTTCGCTGGGATGCTTACCGTGTTGTACGGCGCGCTGTACGGGTTGCTGGTGTCGGAGAACAACGCGTTGCTGATGGGGTCGCTGCTGCTGTTCGCGGTGCTGGCCACGGCAATGTGGATCACCCGCCGGATCGACTGGTACGAACTGGGCGCAAGCCTGAAGTGATGGCGATGACGACGAACTGGCATCGTCGCCTGCAGCAGCGCGCCAGCCGGGCCTTGCCGGCCCGGCTGGGGCGCTGTGCGCTGTTGGGGGGCGCCGAGGCGGCGCGGGGCTGGCCATCACCGCTGATGGCGTTGCCCGGTGCGCGTATCGCGCCCGGCCTGGTGCGGTTCGCCTTGGCCGCGGAAACCCGTGACGCATTGTTGGCAGGCGGGCTGGACTATCTGCGCGATGCCCGCCATGCGCGTGGACCGCTGCATGGGGACGGCCCGCTGGGCGACTACGCACCCTGGCACGAGGGAACGGCTGCCATCGAACGGATCAACGGCCGTGTGTCGCTGACATGGCCACTCGGTGCACGGGTCTACAGCAGCGTGGCCTGTGATGGCACCCGGTGGCTGGCGGTGCTGCCGGTCCAGGGTGAGCTCTGGTACGGCTGGCAACGGTGACGTAAACAACCGATGTCGACGTCGCTTCCGGCATCGAGAGGCGCGGGGCGGTGTAGGCGGCACAAGGGGGCGCTGGTATTGGCCACGGATCCGGTTAGGTTCCAACCCCTCGTCACCTCATCACACGACCATGGCGAACCTCACCCCGATCTGCACGGGCCGCGTGGACAGCGCTGATGCGCGCACGTCGAACCTTTCACCGTCCAGCGGCGTACGCAGCGTTGGTCCGTCTACTATCTGCAATACGGATGCGTGGTGCCCTGACAGAACCCTGTGGCTCGACGGCGTACCCGGTCCAGCGTTGCACGCACTGTCGGCGGCGTTGCGGGAAGGCCAGCTGGATGCTCACTTTTTCCTTACCCTGGAGCCGCGCTTCCACCGCACCGCCATGGCCGCGCCGATGGCGCAGGGGCTGGTGGATGATGCCTTG
>DGIP01000115.1 GCA_002386405.1 Stenotrophomonas maltophilia | reverse complement strand
GCCCGCCGACCACCACCGTGGCCGAATCCTGGCCGCGGTAGGTCGCCTGTACCGGCAGATCGCCGCACTGGAAGGCATACACGCGTTCATCCGAGGTCGGTGCGGCCGCCGGCGGCGGGGTTTCGTTGCCGGCCGCGACGGGCCCGGAGGTCGCCCTGTCGGCCTGCTGCGCGGGCTGGCACGCGGCCAGGCCGGTGGCGATGGCCAAGCTGAGAATGAGGGGAGATGCGCGCATGTTCGACTCCTTGCCGATGTTCTGGTTCAACCGGGGATCGTAGCCCCGCCCGCGTGACCGGCGGTGAAATACGCCTGTTCGCGCGCCAGTTGGCGCATGCGGCTTCCCAATCGGGCCAGCGTGTCATCGATCGTGGCCAGCTCCTGCTGCTGCGCCGCCGGCAACCGCGCACGCATCTGCGCCTGCAACGCCGTCCATGCCGGCACCCCGCGTGCACTGATCTGTTTCGCAGCCTCGGCCGCTTTGACACGCTCCCCCGCCGTCGGCAGGCCATAGCCGTCACCGCCCACCAATCCGGCCGGATTCACCAGCTGCCCGGCATCGTCCAGCAGCGCGAACAACGCTGCCTGCGCTTCATCGCCGCCTGCATCCGCACCCCCCAGCGCCCGCTTCAGCCCATCGCGCGCGCGCAGCTCTTCCCGATACCGCGCCGCCTGCTCCAGCAACAACAATGCGGAGGTCGCACGCAGTCCGCCACGGTCCGCCCATTGCGCACGCTGCGCCGCCGGCAGTTCCAACCACGCGGTCACTTTTGTGGTCGGCAATGCCAGTTCCACCCGCGCCACATCGAACAACTGCTGGTAATGCGCCTGCGCCGAGGGGAAGTAGTAACCCAACCGCATCGCCTCCCGGCGGTCGTCCAGCACCGCGCCATCGGCACGGCCCTGCCGCTCGAGTCGACGCAGCAGGCCACCGGGGCTGAGGCGGTTCAGGCCAGGGTCGGCCCAGCGCGGCACGCCTTCCTGCAGCAGCTTGCCGGTTTCCACCGCGCAGTTGTTGCTGACAAAGCGGTAGCGCCCGTCATAGCTCCAATGCACCTGGCCCACCCGTTCCAGCAGGCTGGCGATGTCGCTTTCATCGAGCGCCAGCGGCACCGACTGCAGCCCGCGCAGCTCCAGCTGGGTGTACTCGTTGATCACCTGGTTGAGCGGCAGCACGAACAGCCGCGACGGATACGCGCCGGTCAGCCCGCGCCAGCTGGAAATCTGCACATCGCCGACGAACGCGCGGAACGACAGCACCCGGTGCTGGGCCAGATCCAACCGGCAATCCGGGCCGCGCGGGCGCCCCGGCGCGCAGATCACCAACCGCAGCATGCTGTGGCCCCAGCGGCTCATCAGCTGGTCGCTGCCCTCGGCCAACAGGTAATCGACCGAATACACCCGCTGCGGATCCAGCTCCAGCAGCGAGGCTTCGCCGGTGACATCGCCGGCCTGCACCAGCGCCACGCGCGGGTCGCACGCGGCCTGCGGCCCGGAGCCAATGTGGTCTGCGAACCACGCCGCCAGCGCCGGGCGGCGGCACGCGAAATCGGCATCGAGCAGGTAATGCTCGGCATTCACCGCCAGGTATTCGGCCGGGCTGTGGCGCTCGTACGGGTCGGGACTGCGCTCGGTGAACGCGTTGTCGCCGCGTCCCCATCGCCACGGGTGCTGCTGCCAGCCGGCCAGGTCACGCCAGCGGGCGGTGTTCGACCAGCGGCCATCAACGGCGCGGTCCAGCACGTGGGTCAATTCATGGATCAGCGCCGCCTGCACCGCGCGTGGCATTGGCTGGCCGGGCTGCACCTCATCCAGCAGGGTGCGCCGCAGGGTGATCGCGTTCCTGTGCGCACGGCCATGCACCGAATCGGGTAGCCGGTCCGACCAGGAAATGGTCACTGGGGCGGCGAAGCGCGCCTGCCATGCCGCGGGCAGCAGCGCAGGTGCCTGCTGCAGCACCTGCTCGGCGTTCGCCCGTTGGCCAGGATCAAGCCCGTCCGCCTGCAGCTGAAGCTGCAGGACGGCCTGGGCAGTCGGGATGGCCAGTATCGGCGGCAGGACCGCCGCGCATCGGCGCAGGGCCCGGCGGCGAAGTTGCATCAGCGGGCCAGCAGGGCCTGGGCCAGCTGCATGTCGCTGGCGTCGCGCTGGGCGGCACCGGTTTCGCGCAGGTGCAGCAGGGCCGCTTCGAGGCGGGCGCCACGGATGGCACCGTCGGTGGCCACGAACGCCGCCGCGTCTTCGCGGGCGTCGACCACCACCTTGTCGTCGTCCGAGCTGGACGAGCCGGCCGAAGACGCGCCGGAAGCGGAACCGGCCGAGGAACCAGCGAAGCTGGAAGCGAAGGCCGACAGCGGCAGGGCGAGCACCGCAAGGAGCAGGATCGATCGCATCATGTTCGGGTCATTCAAGACAGGAAAGCGCAGAGCGTATCGGCTGCGTGAAATTCTGTCGCCTGCTACAGGTCAAATACCTTGCCCGGATTCAGCAACCCTTGGGGATCAAACGCACGTTTGACCGCCTTCATCAGCGCGATTTCCGCCTCGCCCCGGGTGCTGCCCAGGTAGCCCTTCTTGACCAGGCCGATGCCATGTTCGGCCGAAATGCTGCCATCGAAGTCCTTCAGCACCTGCGCCAGCAGCTTGGTCACGTGCTCGCACTGCTGCAGGAACTGCGCATCGTCGGTGGCATCGGGCTTGAGCACGTTGATGTGCAGGTTGCCGTCGCCGATATGGCCGAACCAGACCACATCGAAGTGCGGGTAGGCTTCGCCGATCAGCGCCTGGGTGCGCGCCATGAACGCCGGCATGGCCGAAATGCGCACCGACACATCGTTCTTGTAGGGCTTGTAGCGCGCCACCGCCTCGGTGATGCCTTCGCGCAGGCGCCACAGCTGCGCGGCCTGCGCATCGCTCTGGCTGACCACGCCATCGCTCACCCAGCCCTGCTCCATGCAGGCCTCGAACGCGGCCATCGCCGCAGCTTCCTGCACCTCATCGCCGGCGGCGAACTCGGTGACCACATAGAACGGATGCACCTCGTCGAACGGGGCCTGCGCGCCATGCGCCAGCACGTGTTCCAGCGCCCGGTCGGTGAAGAATTCAAAGGCCTGCAGCTGCATGCGCTCGCGGAAGGCGGCAAACACCTGCATCAGCACCTCGAACGACGGCAGCGCCAGCAGCATCACGTTGCTGGCCGGCGGCGGATCGGTGAGCTTGAGCGTGGCTTCCACGATCACGCCCAGGGTGCCCTCGGAGGCGATCAGCAGCTGGCGGAAATCGTAGCCGCTGGAATTCTTGATCAGCCCCTTGTTCAGCTCGAGCAGTTCGCCGTTGGCGGTGACCACCTTCAGGCCGGCAATCCACTCGCGGGTGTTGCCGTAGCGGATCACCCGGATGCCGCCGGCATTGGTGGCGATGTTGCCGCCGATCGAGCAGGAGCCGCGTGCGGCGAAGTCGACCGGGTAGATCAGGCCGTGTTCGAGCGCCGCGTTGTGTACCGCTTCCAGCGCCATGCCGGCCTGCACGTTCAGCGTGCGGTCCACCGCATCGAAGGCCAGCGGCTTGTTCATCCGCTCCAGGCTGAGCACCAGCTCGCCGTTGGCCGCGACCGCGCCGCCGCTCAGGCCGGTACGGCCACCGGAAGGCACCACCGCTACGCCCTGGGCACTGGCCCAGCGCAGGATGGCCTGCACCTGTTCCACGCTGCCCGGCAGCGCGATGGCCAGGGGGGCCGGGGTCCAGCGCCGGGTCCAATCGCGTCCGTAATGCTCCAGCTCGGCCGGCTCGGTGGTGAGCCGCAGCCCGGGGCAGTCCTGCAACAGCAATTCAAGGCGCGGATCGGTCATGGCAACGGAAGCAGGACAAGGAACCCCAAAGGGTAACGCACCTCGTGAATGCCGTCGCCGCCCTTGACTTCGCTTGCAATTGAAACCGTCAGCAACCCCCATGGCGCACCGCACCATCCCCGCCCCGATCTGGCATAGTGGGCAGCTCCCGCCCAACATGCTGCCGCTTGCCCATGTCGCCGAAGAAGACCTCATTCCCGAAGCAGGATATCCGCGTGCTGTTGCTGGAGGGGGTGAGCCAGACGGCCATCGACGTGTTCAGTGCCGCCGGCTATTCGCAGATCGAACTGCACAGCAAGGCCCTGCCCGAAGACGAACTCAAGGCGCGCATCGCCGAAGCGCACATCGTGGGCATCCGCTCGCGCACCCAGCTCAGCGCCGAGGTATTGGCCCACGCCAAGCGCCTGATGGCGGTGGGCTGCTTCTGCATCGGCACCAACCAGGTGGACCTGGAAGCGGCCGAGCTGGCCGGCATTCCGGTGTTCAACGCGCCCTACTCCAATACCCGCAGCGTGGCCGAACTGGTCATTGCCGAAGCGATCATGCTCACCCGCGGCATTCCGCAGAAGAATGCCGAATGCCATCGCGGCGGCTGGTCCAAGTCGGCCGCCGGCAGCCATGAAGTGCGCGGCAAGACCCTGGGCATCATCGGCTATGGCCATATCGGCACCCAGGTCGGCGTGATGGCCGAAGCCATGGGCATGCAGGTGATCTTCCACGACATCGAAACCAAGCTGTCGCTGGGCAATGCCCGCGCCGCCATCGACCTGGACGACCTGCTCGCCCGCGCCGATATCGTCACCGTGCACGTGCCTGAAACCCCGGCCACCCAGTGGCTGATCGGCGCGCCGCAGCTGGCGCGCATGCGCCCGGGCGCACACCTGATCAATGCCGCACGCGGCACCGTGGTCGACATCGATGCGCTGGATGCAGCGCTGCGTTCGGACCATATCGGCGGCGCGGCGCTGGACGTGTTCCCGGTGGAGCCCAAGGGCAATGGCGATGCGTTCGTGTCGCCACTGACCGCGCACGACAACGTCATCCTCACCCCCCACGTGGGCGGCAGCACCCTGGAAGCGCAGGACAACATCGGCGTGGAAGTGGCGGCCAAGCTGGTGCGTTACAGCGACAACGGCAGCACGCTGTCGGCGGTCAATTTCCCGGAAGTGACCCTGCCCGAGCATGCCGACAGCCTGCGCCTGCTGCACATCCACCAGAACGTGCCGGGCGTGCTGTCCAAGGTCAACGAGATCTTCTCGCGCCACAACGTCAACATCGACGGCCAGTTCCTGCGCACCGACCCGAAGGTGGGCTACGTGGTGATCGACATCACCGCCAGCGAAGCGCAGGCCGCAGCCGTGCGCGAAGAGCTGGCGGCGATTCCGGGCACGTTGCGGACGCGCGTTCTGTATTGAGGCATTAGCCGGCCCACGGGTAGAGTCGCATCCCAATCGACTGCCGATAACGGTGATCGGCGCGATGGCGGCATGACTTCGGAACGAAATGCGCTTCTCCGTCAAATCGTCATGCCCTACCGAACTTGGAAATACGCTCGGCGGTCGATCGGGATGCGACCCTACCGGGTCAACGTGCGAGCCAGCGCTTGGCCATTCGCGGCAACGAATCGTCGCCGTCCGGCGTCTCGATCGCGGCATTGGCCACGTCGGTGACCTCACGCCAGGCCAGCGCCAGCGATTCCTCGCTGATCGCGAAGGCTTCGCTGCCCACCGCCCGCACCACGTAGCGGGCGTCGTAGTGCCAATGGCCGGGCACGTCATGCCGTTCCGGAATCCAGTGCTTGTCGATATCGAACAGCACCGCCCCGTCCTCCAGCACCAGCCCGGCCAGGCCGGATTCCTCCTCCGCCTCGGTCAGCGCCACCTTGGCCAGGTCGCGCACGCCATCGGCATGCCCGCCCAGCTGCAGCCAGCGGTTCAACTTCCGGTGGTGGGTCAGCAGCACCCGCGCCCCATCGGCGCTGACCAGCCAGGCGCTGCCGGTGAAATGGCCGGCCAGCCGGTCACGCAGGAAAGGGTTTTCCGGGTCGTCCAGCAATGTGCTGAATTCGTCAGCCAAGGCGGCGTGTTCGGGGTGCCGGCGGGCGTAATCGGCCAGTTGGCCGCGCAGGGCGGCGTCAAGTGCTACAACGGATTCAGGGTTTGACGACATGGCAACCGGGCAATCAGGCGGATTTGGCAGATTATCGCCCGGCATGCTGCATTTGCGCTTGTGCGCAGGCTTCAGCTTTGGCTAAGGTACAGCGGGCCGTTCCTTTGGGGCGGCCGGTCACCAATCAAGTGCGCGGCAACGTATCGCCCACTTACCTTTTTATTTCGCGGGGCCTGCCCCGCACCAACGTCCACCTGGGAAGCACTGCATGCTGAAGTCTCTGTTGAGGGTCAAACCGGTCGAGCCGGCCGGGCACGTCGATGCCGGCGAACCGATTGAAGGCAGCCTGGACGGCGAAGCCTCGCTGAAAAGGACCCTCACGGCGAAACATCTCATCATGCTGGGTATCGGCGCCGTGATCGGCGCGGGTATCTTCGTGCTGACCGGCCAGGCGGCCGCCAACCACGCCGGCCCGGCCGTCATGCTGTCGTTCGTGATCGCCGGCTTCGCCTGCGCCCTGGCGGGCCTGTGCTACGCCGAGTTCGCGGCGATGATGCCGGTCTCGGGCAGCGCCTACTCCTACTCCTACGCCACCCTGGGCGAAGGCATGGCCTGGTTCATCGGCTGGTGCCTGGTGCTGGAATACCTGTTCGCCTCGGCCTCGGTCGCAGTGGGCTGGTCGGCGTACCTCATCAGCTTCATCACCACCACGCTGCACATGCCGTTCCCGGACGCGCTCAGCGCGGCGCCGATCAGCTGGACCGGGCAGGAGTTCATCGCCTCGGGCAAGCTGTTCAACCTGCCGGCGGTGCTGATCGTGGCGGCGGTGTCGGGCCTGCTGTACGTGGGCGTGACCCAGTCGGCGTTCGTCAACGCGATCATCGTGGCCATCAAGGTCACCGTGATCTGCCTGTTCATCGGCTTTGGCGCGCAGCACATCGATGTCGCCAACTGGACCCCCTTCATTCCGGAGAACACCGGCGTGTCGGGCGAGTTCGGCTGGAGCGGCGTGTTCCGCGCGGCCACCATCGTGTTCTTCGCCTACATCGGCTTCGATGCGGTGTCCACCGCGGCCGGTGAAACCAAGGACCCGCAGCGCAACATGCCGATCGGCCTGCTCGGCTCGCTGGCGGTGTGCACCATCGTGTACATCATCGTGTGCGCGGTGCTGACCGGCATGATGCCGTACAACCTGCTGGGCACCGACAAGCCGGTGGCCACCGCGCTGGAACCCTACGCCAGCCTGTCCTGGCTGAAGACCGCCGTGGAGATCGGCGCCATCGCCGGCCTGTCCTCGGTGGTGCTGGTGATGATGATGGGCCAGACCCGCATCGCCTACACGATCTCGCGCGATGGCCTGATTCCCAAGCTGTTCGGCAAGGTCCACCCGCGCTTCCGCACCCCGTACTGGGCCACGATCGTGGTGGGCGTGCTGGCCGCTGCGCTGGCCGGCCTGATGCCGCTGAACGTGCTGGGCGAGCTGGTCTCGATGGGCACCCTGCTGGCCTTTGCCACGGTCTGCATCGGCGTGCTGGTGCTGCGCTACACGCGCCCGGAACTGACCCGTCCGTTCCGGGTGCCGCTGGTGTGGGTGATCTGCCCGGTGGGCGCGCTGTCGTGCCTGTTCCTGTTCTGGCAGGCGTTCGTGGTGCATTGGCACCTGTTCGTGGGCTGGACGGTGCTGGGCCTGCTGATTTATTTCGGCTACGGCATCCGCCACAGCAAGCTCAACAAGGTGTCGTGATCCCATGCTGAAGCAACTGTGGGCCACCAAGCACCCGCACGCCGCCCATGAAGACGCCAACGGGCTGAGCCTGAAGCGCACCTTGGGCCCGTGGGGCCTGACCGCGCTGGGCATCGGCGCGGTGATCGGCGGCGGCATTTTCGTCATCACCGGGCAGGCGGCGGCCAACCATGCGGGGCCGGCGATCATGCTGAGCTTCGTGCTGGCGGCGATCTGCTGTGCGTTCTGCGCGTTGGCGTATGCGGAATTCGCATCGATGGTGCCGGTTTCGGGCAGCGCCTATACCTATACCTATGCGACCTTCGGGGAGCTGGCGGCGTGGTTCATCGGCTGGATGCTGGTGCTGGAATACGGGGTGTCGGCGTCGGCGGTGGCGGTCAGCTGGACCGGCTACTTCCTGAGCCTGCTCAGTCATTTCGACATCTACCTGCCATCGGCGCTGGTCAGCGCGCCGCTGGATGGGCAGCTGCGCCCCACCGGGGCGATCGCGAACCTGCCGGCGGCGATCCTGGTGCTGCTGCTGACGTGGCTGTGCTACGTGGGCATCAGCAAGTCGTCGGCAATGAACATGGCGATGGTGGTGCTGAAGACGGGCCTGATCATCCTGGTGATCGTGGTCGGCTGGAAGTACGTGGACCCGGCCAACTGGACGCCGTTCATCCCGGCCAATGAGGGCCCGGGCAAGTTCGGGTTCGAGGGGGTGCTGCGCGGTGCGGCGATGGTCTTCTTCGCCTACATCGGCTTCGAGGCGGTGTCGGTGGCGGCGCAGGAATCGCACCGGCCGCAGCGGGACATGCCGATCGGCATGCTGCTGTCGCTGGTGATCTGCACGATCCTGTACATCGCGATGGCGGCGGTGATGACGGGGCTGGTGCCGTACACGCTGCTGGGCACGGACGAGCCGGTGGTGACGGCGGTGGCGGCGCACCCGACGCTGGGCTGGCTGCGGGTGGTGGTGGAGATCGGCGCGTTGATCGGGCTGTCGTCGGTGGTGCTGGTAATGGTGATCGCGCAACCCCGCATCTTCATGATCATGGCCAACGATGGTCTGCTGCCGAAGGTGTTCACGACGATCCACCCGAAGTACCGCACGCCGCACATCAATACGGTGATCACGGGTATCGGCATTGCGCTGCTGGCGGCGCTGTTCCCGCTGGACGTACTGGGCGAGCTGACGTCGATGGGCACGCTGATCGCGTTCGCGGCGGTCTGCGCGGGCGTGCTGATACTGCGCCGCACGCAGCCGGACCTGCCGCGCCCGTTCCGCATTCCGGCGGCCTGGCTGATCTGCAGCCTGGGCGTGCTGAGCTGCCTGGCGCTGCTGTCGGCGATGACGATGCACAACTGGATGCTGATGGGCATCTGGACGGTGATCGGGTTCGCCATCTACTTCGGTTACAGCTTCAAGCACAGCCGCCTGCGCGGCTGACGGCCCCCCTTGGTAGGTGACGACCGTTGGTCGTCACCTCTACCCGGCCCGGGCACCTGCTTTTAACGCCAGACGCCGTTAAAATGCCCGCCATGAACGAAACCCCCTATGACACCGCCCGGCTCAGCGAACTGGCCCAGGTGCTGATCGACAACATCCGCGAACTGGCCCAGGCCGGGTGGACGCCGGCGACCAGCAGCAATTTCTCGCACCGGCTGGATGACCGGCATGCGGCGATCACGGTGTCCGGCAAGGACAAGGGCCGCCTGATCGAGGACGACATCATGGTGGTGGACTTCGACGGCAAGGCCGTGGGCCGGCCGCTGCGTCCGTCTGCCGAGACGCTGCTGCATACGCAGCTGTATCGCCGGTTCCCGGAAATTGGCTGCGTGCTGCATACCCATTCGCCGGTGCAGACCATTGCGTCGCGGCTGTATGCGGCCAATGGGCATATCCGGTTGGAGGGGTATGAGCTGCTGAAGGCCTTCCATGGCAACAGCACCCATGAGACGGCGGTGGACGTGCCGGTGTTCGCCAACACCCAGGACATGGACGAGCTGGCCGCCAAGGTCGAGGCCAAGCTGGATGAAGGCTGCATGTGGGGCTACCTGATCGACGGGCATGGCCTGTATGCCTGGGGCCGGGACATGGCCGAGGCGCGCCGGCACATGGAGGCGTTCGAGTTCCTGCTGCATTGCGAGCTGGAGCTGCGCAAGCTGCGCGGGCCCTGAGCTACATGCCGCCGCGTCATCAGGTCGCGCCCCCATTCAGGGCGGGCCGCTGATACTCTTTCAGGTCCCCCTCGCCGTTCAAGCTGCCGCCATGAGCCGACTGCGCATTTACGACCACGATGTTCCCGATGCCCCGCTGCTGGATACCCAGGACGGCGCGCTGATTGCCGCCGAGCTGGAGAAGATCGGGGTGACCTTCGAACGCTGGCAGGCTGCCCATGAGGTGGCGCCGGGCGCGAGCCAGGACGAGGTGTTCGCCGCCTACCGCAGCGACATCGACCGGCTGGTGGCCCAGCACGGCTTCAAGAGCGTGGACGTGGCCTCGATCGCGCCGGACAACCCCAACCGCGCCGAGCTGCGCAAGAAGTTCCTGGACGAGCACTTCCACAAGGAAGATGAGGTCCGCTTCTTCGTGGCCGGGTCGGGGCTGTTCACGCTGCACGTGGACGACAAGGTCTACGAGATCGAGTGCGTGAAGAACGATCTGATCGCGGTGCCGGATGGCACCACGCACTGGTTCGACATGGGCGATGAGCCCAGCTTCGTGGCGATCCGCTTCTTCACCGAGCCGGATGGCTGGGTCGGGCACTTCACCGGTACCGACATCGCACAGAAATTCCCCCGCTACATTCCGACCAAGGCGTCCTGATCCATGCCCCACCCCACCGTCATCCTCACCGACATCGAGGGCACCACCAGCAGCATTTCGTTCGTGAAGAACGTGCTGTTTCCGTATGCGCGCAAGGCATTGCCGGCGTTCGTCGCCGCGCATGGCCAGCAGCCGGAGGTGCGTCGCTGGCTGGATGTGGTGGCGGTGGAGATCGGCGGCGCCTGCCAGGACAGCCTGATCGTGGAAACGCTGCAGGGCTGGATCGACCAGGACCGCAAGCACACGGCGCTGAAGGCGCTGCAGGGCATGATCTGGGAAGACGGCTACCGTAACGGCGAGTACAAGGCGCACTTCTATCCGGAAGTGGCGGCGGTGCTGAGCGGCTGGCATGCCGAGGGCAAGCCGCTGTATGTGTACTCGTCCGGCTCGGTGCCGGCGCAGAAGCAGTTCTTCGGCTTCAGCGAGGCCGGCGACCTGACCGGGCTGGTGTCGGGCTGGTTCGATACCGAGATCGGCGGCAAGCGCGAGGCGGAAAGCTACCGCAACATCGTCAAGGCCATCGGCGTGCCGGCCGGGCAGATCGTGTTCCTGTCAGACGTGGTGGAAGAGCTGGATGCCGCCCGTGAAGCGGGCCTGCAGACCCGCCTGCTGGACCGCCTGGACGATTACCCGCTGCCGCGCACCGGCGAAGCCACGCACGGCCATGACCGCGTGGAAAATTTCCAGCAGATCACGCTGTAACCGATTCGATATCGGAACGTTGCAGGGGCCTCTGTTGGTAGAGTCGGTTCCCAATCGACTGCCGGTAGCGGTCGGTACCTCTTTAACGCATGACCTTCGACGGAGAGGCCTCTCCGTTCGAGGTCATGCGTCCCAGCGCTGATCAGCGTTACGTGCAGTCGTTTGGAAACCGACCCTACCGATCCCCTGCCCCCCGCCGGGTGGCTACTGACCTGCCATCGCCTCCGCTACGGAGCGGATCCGCAGCGCCTTGCGCAGCATTTCGAGTTCGGCATCTGCCTTCACCTTGATCCGCACCGGTTCGCCGGGCAGCAGGTCGATGGCGTTGTCGTCCAGGGTGGCGTCCATCCCGTCGAATTCGACCCATACCCCGCGTGCCAGCTGCGGCGCGCGCAGCTCCAGCACGATGTCATCGCCGTCCTGCGTCCATCGGCTGTCGATCTGCACCTTCGGCAGCTGCATGTCCTTGGCCGCCGCGAAGTAGACCACCTGGCGCGACAGCACACGCTTGCCCTCCAGCAGCTCCACCACCGCGACGGTTCGCGCGGGATCCGCCTTGCCCAGCAGCTGCGCGTCGGTGAAACGCCCGACGTCCAGCGCCGACAGTGCCGGCACCGTCACCGCATGCTGTTGCTGCGAAACCTGGCGCCCATCAACATCCATCACGCGCAACCGCCACTGCGCTTTCAGCGGCTGCTGCAGGTCATTGAGCAGGCTGACCCGGGTGACGCCTTCGTCACGCAACGCCGCCACCGCATGGTCCGAAAAGAACCGCTTCGCATGGAAATGCAGCGCCTTCCACCGCCCGGCGTAATCGATGCTGGACCAGGACGCGCCCGGCCACACATCATTGAGCTGCCAGTACAGCGAGCCCATCGTGTAAGGCCGTGAGGCGCGGTGGTGGAGTGCGGCCAGCGCGATGCCTTCGGCCTGCATCACCTGGCTCAGGTAGACGAAGTCGGGGAAATCGCGCGGCGTGCCGAACTCGCGCTCCACGTACTGCAGCAGGCGCTGGTTGCCCTCGCCGGCCATGAACTTCTGGTGCGCGCGCACGGTATCGCTGTCCACGCGCAGCTCGTCTGCCGGGATGATGCCCTCCAGCGTGCGCAGCACCGGCCACGCCTGCAGGCCGTACTCGGACATGAAACGCGGCGTCTCACGCAGGTAGGCCTGCACCGGCAGCGCCGGGTTGCCCCACACCTGCCAGTAATGCTTGTCGCCGCGGGTGGAGTCGTTGGCCACGGTATCGAGGTCGTTGCTGGGCGAGCTGGACCAGTACGGCACGCCCAGCCCCTCTTCGGCCACCACCTTGCGCAGGTCGTTGCCGAACAGGTCGACATAGCCCTGCCAGACGCGTTCGGCAAACGCCGGATCGGCCGCCTTCAGGTCGCGGCCGTGGCCCCAGTCCTTCCATGCGGTTTCTTCTTCGTTGTTGCCACACCACAGCACCACGCTGGGGTGCGCGCGTAGCCGGCGCACGTTGTCGCGCGCTTCGGCCACCACGTTGGCGCGGAACGCCGGATCGTAGCCGGGCTGCATGCCGCCACCGAACATGAAGTCCTGCCAGACCAGCAGGCCCAGCTCATCGGCGATGTCGTAGAACGCGTGGTCCTCGTAGTAGCCACCGCCCCAGTTGCGCAGCATGTTCATGTTGGCGTCGCGCGCGGCGGTCAGCTCGCGGCGGATCCGTGCCGGATCGACCCGGGCCGGGAACATGTCGAACGGAATCACGTTGGCGCCCTTGGCGAAGATCGGCACGCCGTTGATGACGAAGGCGAAGCCCTGCCCGCCCTTGGCGTCATTCTCGCGCCGCAGCTCCACCGTGCGCAGCCCGGTGCGCGTGGCGTACTCCATTGCATCCGGGGAACCCGCCGAGGCAACCACGCGCACGGTGTAGCGCGCCTGCTCGCCATGGCCAACCGGCCACCAGCGGCGCGGGCGGTCCAGCGTGACCGGCACCGATACCACCTGCTGGCCCGCTTGCAGCGCGGCCGTCTGTTCCACCGTGGCGGCCATGCGCCCGTCCGGATCGATCACGGAGATGCTGAGCGGCACGCTGCCGGCTGCGGCGCTGTCCACGTCCACCTCGACCTTCAGGTCCGCACGGCGCGCATCCAGCGCCAGCGTCTTCACGGCAACGTCGGTGATCCGCTGGGCGTTCCAGCTCTCCAGCTGCACCGGGCGCCAGATCCCCGCCGTCACATAACGCGGGCCCCAGTCCCAGCCGAAGTGGTACCCGGGCTTGCGCACGAAGTTGCCCACCATCGCATCGCGCGGTTCATCGCCATACGGCGAGGGGTAATTGCCGGCGATCTTGTGCGGCATCGCCTGCACGCCGGGCAGCAGCGTGGTGATCGGCGAACGGAATACGATGCGCAGCACGTTGCCGCTGGCCCGCAGCTGTCCGTCCACCCGCGCCCGCCAGGTGCGGTGGCTGTTGTCGGCGCGCAGCAGCGCCCGACCGTTGAGGCTCACTTCCGCGAACGTATCCAGGCCTTCAAAGGCCAGTTCGGCATGCGCGTCGGCCAGGGTGGCGGCGTCCACGTCGAAGCGCGCCTGGTATTCCCAGTCGGCCAATCCGATCCACTGCAGCCCGGCTTCGGGCGCGCCGGCATACGGGTCCGGAATGAGTCTGTGCGCCAGCAGGTCGGTATGCACCGACCCCGGCACCGACGCGGGCCGCCACTGGCCCGCCTCGGGATGCGCCTTGAGCTGCGCGTTGCCCGGCAGCAGCCGGAACGACCACTGCGCCCGCAGCTGCGCCGCGCCCGCGGGGAGCGCATGAAGCGCAAGCAACAGAACCAGACCTACGCTCCACGCCCAACGCTTCATGCATCACCTCACTGTAAGGTCAACTCAACGCACCACGTTGAGTACTTCGTAGCACGCGCCCATGGTGTGGTAGTCGGTCTTGCCGGCCGGGCTCTTTTCGTTGCTGTACTTGCGGTTATCCGCATCCAGGATGCGGTACCACGCGCCGTACTGGTGGTCGATCATGTGCTGCCAGGCGTACGCCCAGAGCTTGTCGTACCAGTCCCAGTAGACCGGGTCACCGGTACGCGCGGCCAGCAGCGCGGCGGTGGCCAGCGATTCGGCCTGCACCCAGAAGTACTTGTCGTCGTCGCACACCGTGCCATCCGGCGCGAAGCCGTAGTACAGGCCGCCGCGCTCCTCGTCCCAGCTGCGTGCCACGGCGGTATCGAACAGGTGGCGCGCGGTCGGTACCAGCCAGTCGGCCTGCACATGGCGGTCCAGGATCAGCAGCAGCTTGGCCCACTCGGTCTGGTGGCCGGGCTGGAATCCCCACGGGCGGAACAGGTGCTTGGGGTTGTCGAGGTTGTAGTTCCAATCGATCTGCCACTGCGGGTCGTAGTGCTCCCACACCAGCCCGTCGCCCTGCGCGGCCTGGCGGCGGGTCATGTGATCGGCCAGCAGCAGCGCACGGTCGCGGTAGCGGGCTTCGCCACTGGCCTCGAACGCAGCCAGCATCGCTTCGCACATGTGCATGTTGGCGTTCTGGCCGCGATAGTCGCTGAAGTTCCAGTCGGCGTCCGCTTCGTCCTTGTACAGGCCGAATGCCGGTTCCCAGAAGCGCGCTTCCAGCAGCGCCCAGGTTTCATCCATCCACGCACGTGCTTCGCCGATGCCGGCCTTCAGCGCGCAGCTATAGGCAAGCAGCACGAAGGCGACGCCGTAGCAGTGGTTGGTGGCATCTTCGACCACGCCGTCGCGCAGGGTCCACGCATAGCCGCCGGTGGCCGGGTTGCGGTGCACTTCGCGCAGGTAGCGGATGCCGTGCTCGACCGCTTTGAGGTCGTCCGGCTTGCCGAATTCACGGTAGGCCATGGCGTGGTTGAACACGAAGCGGGTGCTGCTCACCAGGTGGCGGTGGCCGGCGTCGTAGACCGTGCCATCGTCCAGGTAGTAGTGGAAGAAGCCGCCGTTGGGGTCGATCTCGTGCGGCTGGTAGAACGCCATGCTCTGCGCGATGTGCGCGCGCAGGAATTCCGGCGAACGGAAATCAGGCTGGGCGGGAATGGCGGTGGTCATGCGGCGGTTTCCTGTTGTTGCTGCAGCAGTGTCTGGACATCGGCCAGGCTCGGCATCGCGGCGAACGCGCCCTTGCGGGTCACGGCCAGCGCGCCGACGGCAGCGCCGAAACGAATGGCGTCCTGCAGCCCGGCCGCGTCGCGGCAGAAGTCGACGAATGCATCGCCATCGGCACCGCGCTCACCGAGCGCGAACAGCAGCCCGCCCACGAACGCATCGCCTGCGGCGGTGGTGTCCACGGTAGGCACCTGGAAGCCGGTGACCACGCCATTGCCATGGCGGGTGTGCCAACGCATCGGGGCGGCGCCATCGGTGACCACCACGGCCTGCGCATGGGCCGCCAGCAGGCGCTGGATGACCACGGTATTGCCGTCGGCGCCCAGCGGCGCGGCCAGGTATTCAAGTTCTTCGCGCGAGAGCTTGACCAGGTCGGCCAGCACCAGTGCTTCCCACAGCTGCGCGGTCGGGTCGACATCAGCTGGCCACAGCGCCGGGCGCAGGTTGAGGTCCAGGCTGACCATGGCGCCGGCGGCGCGGGCGCGCTGCATGCCGTCGAGCGTGGCCTGGGCGATGGCCGCCTCGGTCAGGCTGTTGGAGCACACGTGGAAGCTGCGGGTGCCGTCGAAACAGGCCGGGCTGAAGTGCTCGGCGCGGAACAGCAGGTCCGCGGCCGGCGGCCGGTAGAAGCTGAAACTGCGCTCGCCGTGCGCGTCCAGCGCCACGAACGCCAGCGCGGTCTTGGCCGCGTCGGTGCGCACGATGCAGTCGGTGGCGACCCCGGCACTGGCCAGGCTTTCGGCAAGGAAGTCGCCGAACATGTCCTGGCCGAGCATGCCGGCGAAATGGGTGTCCGCCCCCAGCCGCGCGGCGGCCACGGCGACGTTGGCCGGGGCACCGCCGGCGTACTGCAGGAACGCGCGCGGCGTGTCCGGCGTGGCCGGCGGCTGCGCAAGTAGATCGATCAAAATTTCGCCGAAACAAACAATCTTGGTCATGACGCGCTCAGCCCCCCTGGCTGAAACCGGCGCTCGGGCGCGAACCCGAGAGGCCGTAGAAAATGATGTAGCCGTAGCAGACCAGCGGCAGGATGAAGGACGGCTGCAGCCCGATATGGTCGGCCAGCACGCCCTGCAGGTACGGCACCACGGCGCCGCCGACGATGGCCATGATCAGCAGGCTCGACGCCTTGTTGGTCAGCGGGCCGAGGCGCTCGATGCTGAGCGCGAAGATGGTCGGGAACATGATCGAGTTGAACAGGCCCACCGCCACCACCGAATACAGCGACACCTGGCCGGAACCGAGCATGGTCAGGCCCAGCAGCACCACGTTGGCGATTGCGAACATCGTCAGCAGCAGGCGCGGCGAGAACCGGGTCATGATCGCCGAACCGGCAAAGCGGCCGATCATCGCCAGCGTCCAGTACGCCGAGACGTAATGGGTTGCCTGCTGCTCGGTGAAGCCACCGATGTTGGGCATCGACAGGTAGTTGACCAGGAAGCTGCCGATCGACACCTCGGCACCCACGTAGAAGAAGATCGCCAGCACGCCGAACAGCACATGCTTGTGGCGCAGCGCGTCGAGCAGCGTATGCCGGCCGCTGTCGGCCTGTTCGGTGGTTTCGGTCAGCGCCGGCAGGCGGAACAGGTACACAAACACCGCCAGCAGCGCCAGCGCGATCGCCAGGCCCACGTACGGGCCCTGCACGGACTGCGCTTCCTGCACGCGGTAGGCGACCTGTTCGGCAGCGGGCAACGCCGCCAGCTGGTCAGCACTCTTGACCGTGTTGCCGAGGATCAGCAGGCCACCGAAGATCGGCGCGATCGCCGTGCCCAGCGAGTTCAACGCCTGCGCCAGGGTCAGGCGGCTCGAAGCGGTCTGCTCCGGGCCCAGCAGCGCCACGTACGGATTGGCGGCGACCTGCAGCACGGTGATGCCGGTGGCCAGCACGAACAGCGCGCCAAGGAAGGCTTCATACACGCGCAGTTCGGCGGCCGGCCAGAAGCCCAGCGCGCCTACGGCGGCGATGGCCAGGCCGGCCACGATGCCCTTCTTGTAGCCCAGGTGCGCCACCAGCCGGCCGGCCGGCAGCGACATCAGGAAGTAGGTGCCGAAGAAGGTGAACTGCACCAGCATCGCCTTGGCGTAGTTCAGTTCGAACACCGCCTTCAGGTGCGGAATCAGGATGTCGTTGAGGCAGGTCAGGAAGCCCCACATGAAGAAGATCGTGGTGGCCACCGCCAACGCCATGCGCGTGTTGACCACGGGTGCGGTGGATGACGATGTGGGCAGGCGATGCGTTGGAGAGATGGGCATGCGTAACGCGCCTCAGTGTGCGGGCAGGTGAAAGGGAACGGAATCAGCTGACGGCGGGGCCGCTGCTGTCACGGATACGGAGCTGCACCGGTGCCACGGTATGGCGCGGTGCGGCGGTGGGATCGTCCAGCCGCTGCAGCAGCAGTTCGGCTGCCTGGCGGCCGCGCTCGCGCGGATTGACGGTAAGGGTGGTCAGCGGCGGCAACGCCACCGCGGCTTCGGAGATGTCATCGAACCCGGTCACCGCGAAATCGCGGCCGGGCTGCACGCCGCGCGAGGCCAGGCCCAGCATCAGGCCCAGGGCCACGGTGTCGTTGTAGCAGACCGCTGCGGTGGGCACTTCGCCGGCGAACAGCTCGCCCGAACGCGCCGCGGCTTCCAACCGGTTGGGCGCCGATTCGATCAGCCAGTCCTGCTGCACCGACAACCCCGCTTCGGCCAGGGCCTGCGCATAGCCGGTGCGGCGCTGGTGGCAGGAGCTGGACTCGGCATGGCCGCCGAAGAAGGCGATGCGGCGGTGGCCCTGCTCGATCAGGTGGCGGGTGGCCAGGTAAGCGCCCTGCTGGTTGTCCAGGGTGAGGAAATCCCAGTCGCCGCCCTTGAGCTCGCGGTTGAACAGCAGCACGTTGGCATAGCCCACGGCCTGGCGCACTTCGGTGG
Organism: Stenotrophomonas maltophilia; assembly: GCA_002386405.1. Classification (GTDB taxonomy): domain Bacteria; phylum Pseudomonadota; class Gammaproteobacteria; order Xanthomonadales; family Xanthomonadaceae; genus Stenotrophomonas; species Stenotrophomonas maltophilia_AD. The sequence goes on along the minus strand of DGIP01000115.1, from coordinate 6,513 downwards.
CATCGCTGCCTTCGGCAGGCGACAGGATCAGGCCGGCCGGGGTGTGTTCCATCAGCGTGGTCAACACCGCCTGCTGGCGCACCGGCGATTCACCGGTGCTGCCCAGCAGGGTCACGTAGCCCTTCGCGCCCAGGGCCTCGTCGACGCCGGACGCGAATTCGGCGAAGAACGGGTTGGACAGGTCGTTGATGACCAGTGCCACGCTGGTCGAGGTCCTGCGGCGCAGGTTGGCCGCGCCGCGGTTGTACACATAGCGCTGCCGGCGCAGTTCGGCCTCCACCCGCGCACGGGTGTCGACATTGACCAGCGGACTGCCCCGCAGCACCAGCGACACCGTGGCGCGCGACACGCCGATGGCATCGGCGATGTCGGTCACGGTGACCGCACGTGCGGCACCGGCACGGGGCGTGCTGGCGCGGGTCCCCTTGGCAGCGGAAGTGTCCTTTTTCATCGTGGCGTCGGCGTCCTCATGGTCCTGCAAGCCTAAACGATCACATCGGTCAACGGATCGCGGCCGGCGGGCTCATTCCAGCGCGGCCCCCGGGGTGGCGCAGTACGACACCGGCAGGGCGTCGACCTGGGTACCCCAGCCGGTTTCCGGCGCCGTGTCGCCCAGGGTGTAGGCGATGGTGCCGCCCTGCTGTAGGCGGTTCCAGTCCAGCCAGACCGGGGCATGCGCCTGGCCATCGACCTGCACGCCCTGCACGTACTGCAGCTTGCGGCCGTCGGCACCGGGTGCCTGCAGGCGCAGCGTGCGGCCCTGGCCGAGGTCGACCTCGACCTTGGCGAAGCGCGGGGTGTGCAGCAGGAACTCGCCGCTGCCGGGCACCGCCGGGTACAGGCCCAGCGCGCTGAACAGGTACCAGGCCGACATGGTGCCCAGGTCATCGTTGCCGGTGACGCCATTGGGCGCATTGGTGAACAGCTGCTGCGCGGCGCGCACCACCGTGGCGGTCTTCCACGGCTGGCCGATCAGCGTGTACATCCACGGGGTGTGCAGGTCCGGCTCGTTGTTGGGGTTGTAGCGGTACTGGTTGTAGTAGCTGTACGGGCCCACCACCCATTCCTTGCGGGCAGCCTGCAACGGCGACTGCAGCAGCGCGTCATAGGCGAAGAACGCATCCAGGCGCTTGCCGGCGTTCTCGCGACCATGCATCGCCTGGACCAGGCCCGGGATGTCCTGCTGGGCCAGCCACTGGTACTGCCACGCGGTGCCTTCATGGAACCCATGGTGCGAGCGCGGGCTGTAGTGCCCGTCGGCCGGCAGGTACCACTTGCCATCGTCCATGCGCGGGCGCGGGAAGCCGCTCATGCCGGTGTCCTCGTCACGCACGCTCGGGTCCCACACCTTCTGCCAGTTTCGGCCGCGCTGGCGCAGCACGCCGGCATCGTCGGCATGGCCCAGGCCATCGGCCATCTGCGCCAGCGCGCAGTCGGCCAGGGCGTATTCCAGGGTGGCCGAGCCGCCGTGGTGCGGATCGACATCCATGCCCTTGGAGGGGAAGGCGCGGTCGTAGGCGACGTAGCCGTTCTCCACGTAGCCCGGATTGCCCGAGCGGCCGGCATGCCGCGAGTTCATCGGCGGCAGTTCGAACGCATTGCGGCGCAGTGCGGTGTAGGCCTCGCCTTCGCGCCCGGCCAGCGCGCCGAAGCGCCACAGGTCGACCATGAAGGGGGTGACCGGGTCGCCGGTCATGATGTTGGTTTCGAAGTTCGCGTAGCCCCAGCGCGGCAGCCAACCGCCCTGCTCGTTGATGGCCAGCAGGCTGCGGCCGATATCCCGGGTCACCTGCGGGCGGGTCAGCGCCAGCCACTGGTTCTGCGCACGGTAGGTATCCCACAGCGAGAAATACTCGTAGTAGGTCCAGCCCTCGGCGCGGTGGATGTTGTCGTCGTAGCCACGGTAGCGGCCGTCGGCATCGCTGCCGGTCAACGGCTGCAGCAGCGCGTGGTACAGCGCGGTGTAGAGCACGGTGCGGTCGTCGGCATGCTTGCTGTCCACGCGCACGGTGGACAGTTCCTTGCGCCACTGCTGCTGCGACAGGCTGCGCATGCGCTCGAAGCCGAGCAGGCGGCCGTCCTGCATGCCATCGCTGCGCAGGTTGGCGCGTGCGCCTTCGGCATCCACGTGCGAAATGGCGCTGACCGCGGTCACTGCACGGCCCTTGGACAGGTCGAAGCTCAGCCAGGCACCGCTGGGCTTGAGCTCGCCTTCCATGCCGTGGCGGGCGCCAGGCAGGCCGCCGCCCTCGCCCCAGGTGCCGTATGCCTTGAACGGACGGTCGAATTCGATGCGGAACCAGGTGGTGTACTGGTGGCCACCGCAGAAGCTCTTGGTGACCAGCTTGCCTTCCACCACGCGGTCGCCGACCACGTCGACCACGCTGCCGATCACCGAATGGCGCTCGTTGGCCTGGCCCACGTTGACCAGCACGTGGCCGGTACCGGCGTCGGCCGGGAAGGTGTAGCGCTCGGCGGCGGCGCGGGTGCGCGCGGTGGCTTCGGCATCGATGCCGCCGTAGCTGGTCAGGCGCACCTTGTAGTAGCCGGCCTGGCCGACTTCGCCTTCGTGGGTGTAACCGGAGGCGTAGGCCTTGTGGTCGAAGCTCTTGGCGTTGTCGGTATCGAAATCCCCGCCCGGGCCGATGGTGCCGGTCACCGGCAGTACGGAGACCTGGCCGCCCTGCTCCCAGCAGCCGGCGCCGGACAGGAAGGAATGGCCGAAGCCGCGGATCTTCGGATCGTCGTAGCGCCAGCCGGCATAGTGTTCGCCGATCGGGCTGACCTGGATCAGGCCGAACGGGGCCGAGGCGCCCGGGAACGTATTGCCGTCATCCTTGCTGCCGATGAAGGTGTTGACCTCCCGCTCGAGCGCGGCCGGGGCGGCCTGCAGCATCGGGGTAAAGGCCAGCACGGCCAGGCAGGCCAGGCCCGCCAGCGGGCGGCGCAGGGGCGGAAGGGCAAGGCGGGACGGCAATCGGCGCATGCAGTGGGTCCTATGGTTTGGATCGCTCCAAAGTCACGACGGCGTGAATTTAGATCGATTTAAGTAAACCATGGACAAATTGCGGGATGCATTCTGCGGCGCAACATAAGCACCCGCCCGCCAGGGGCCATAGGCACATCTGCCCCCTCACCGTCCATATTGCGCAGCAGCATGCTTCCCGCGCCCGGCCGTGTTAAAAATTCGCCGCCAACGGTTTAGATCGATCCAACTCCAAACCGTCACACAACCGGCCACGGCGGGCGTGGGACACACAGAACCCACGCCGATTCGGCCTCCGAATTTAGATCGATACAACGTGTCAGCCATACGTTTCAATCCAAGGGAGAGAGTGGAATGAACCAGATGTCCCGCAAACACGGCCGCGACGCGTTGTCGGCCGCCATCACCTTCGCATTGGCCGCCGCCGCCTTCGTGCCGGCCGCCGCGTTCGCCCAGCAGGCGGCCACCCCGTCCGAGGCCCCCTCGGCGACCACGCTCGACAGCGTGCAGGTCACCGGCTACCGCTACGCGATCGAAAAGAGCCTGCAGCAGAAGCGCGACGCCAACGCCGTGGTCGAAGTGATCACCGCCGAAGACGTGGGCAAGTTCCCCGACAAGAACGTCGCCGATTCGCTGCAGCGCGTGCCGGGCGTGGTGATCACCCGCGACGGCGGCGAAGGCAAGAGCGTCAGCGTGCGCGGCCTGGACCCGGACCTGACCCTGACCCAGTTGAACGGCAACTACATCGCCACCTCCGAAACCAATGACGAGGCGAGCCGTTCGTTCAACTACACCCTGCTGCCGTCGAACATGCTGTCCAGCGCCGAGCTGTTCAAGTCGCCGGAAGCGCGCATCGACGAAGGCGGCATCGGCGGTACGGTCATCCTGCACACCCGCCGCCCGCTGGAGATGGAAGCCAATTCCGGCTACGTGACCCTGGAAGGCACTTCCTCGGACACCAGCCGCGACGTGGATCCGCAGGCATCGGCGCTGTACTCGTGGCACAGCGAGGACGAGCGCTTCGGCGTGCTGGTCGGCGTGACCCAGCAGAAGCGCACCAGCCGCACCATGGAAGCCACCACCGAGAACTACCAGTGGTACGGCACCGACACCACCGCCCGTGATGTCAACGGCAACCCGATGAACCAGGGCGGCGTGAACTACTGGTGGGGCAACTCCGGTTTCAACGACCAGAACGGCCGCAACTACACCGATTTCTTCATGCCCACCTCGGTGAACTTCGCGGTGAAGGAAGAAGAACGCGAGCGCAAGGGTGGCCAGTTCACCTTCCAGTTCAAGCCGACCGACAACGTCACGCTGACCGCGAACTACTTCCGCTTCGAGCTGGAGGGTGATTACACCCAGAACATGCTGAAGATTCCGGAATGGAACATGGCGCGCTACAACCAGGACGGCAACTGGGCCGGTGGCCGCCTGTTGAACGGGCTGACCATGGACCCGAGTGGCAGCATCGTCACCGGCGCGCAGTTCGAGAAGATTCCCGGCAAGGCGTACTACTGCAGCGAAGACGAGGCCGCAGCGGCCGGCCTGCCGCCGGGTGGCTGGGGTCCGGACGACTGCACCATCCCCACCCCGCAGCTGACCGGCGGCTACAGCCGCGAAAAGGCGCTGTCGCAGACGGCGGACCTGAGCATCGACTGGGACATCAGCCCGCTGTGGAAGGCGTCTTTCAGCGGCGGCCGCACGTGGTCTGAAGGCGGCCCGTCGATGAACTTCCGCATGTCGGCCAAGCCGCGCCGCCGCGTGGATGGCGTGTGGGAGACCGGCAACCAGTATTCGGCATGGGACCTGACCGGCACCCCGTCGGCCACGTTCTCGCCCGACCTGCAGCAGCAGCTGATGAACGGCATCGCGGAAGTGGACACCGGCTCGACCGATTCGTCCTGGATGCAGACCGAGGTCAAGCAGAACCACTTCCAGGCCGACTTCACCAAGCTGTTTGAAACCGGCTGGCTGGATTCGTTCCAGTTCGGCGCCAAGTACAGCGATGGCAAGGTCCACCGCAATACGGGCAATACGTACTGGGTCTGCCAGGGCACCGATCCGGCCGACTACGACAACAACCGCTACCAGGCGGGCTGTGACAACACGGCGGGCATCGCGCAGCCGGGCTTCTTCCTGTCCAATCCGATCACCGGCATCCGTGGTGGTTTCGACGCCAACGTGTTCCCGGGCATCGATTACCCGGCGTACATCAACTACCTCAACGATCGCTACGGCGGTTCGCACAACCGCACCGAAGACGACTTCGTCTACAACGTGAACGAGAAGGTCTACGCCGGTTACTTCCAGGCCAACTTCCGTACCGAGCGCCTGCGCGGTAACGTGGGCGTGCGCGTGGTGCGTACCGAGCAGTTCGCGCAGTCCAGCGATTCGATCGAGCGCTTCAACGATTACTTCCTGGACAACGCCTCGGGCGCGCCGATGTCGTGCAACGACCCGGCAGCAGCGGCGTTCCCGAACTACGGCTGCGAGAGTGGCTTCGTGCGCCTGCCGGACAGCCTGGCACGCCAGAAGTCGTTCGAGCTGATCGGCACGGACAAGACCTATACCGACTTCCTGCCCAGCTTCAACATCGCCTGGGACATCACCGACAACCTGGTCCTGCGTGGCGCGGCGTCGAAGGTCATTGCCCGCCCGAGCTACACCAGCATCGCGGCACCGGGCGCGCTGAGCTACTACAGCGCCGAGTACGTGAATGACCGCCGCGTGGCCGGTGGTGCGCCGCAGGAAGGCTGGCAGGGCCACGGCAGCAACAAGGACCTGGAGCCGTTCGAGGCGACGCAGTTCGACGTGGGCCTGGAGTGGTACTTCCAGCCTGGCGCGGTGGCGGGCATCGGCCTGTTCCGCAAGAACGTGGACAACTTCACGGTGCCGGTGGTGCGTGACGTGCAGATGGTGGTCGGCGGTGAGTCGGTCACGGTGCAGGATTACGAGACGCAGGCCAACGGTCGCGATGGCGTGTCGCAGGGTGTGGAGCTGTACGGTCAGTACACGTTCGACATGGGCTTCGGTGTGCAGGCGAACTACACCTACAACGACACCAACCTGGCCTCGATCGTGCTCGACGGTGAAAGCATCGGTTCGTCGCCGCTGGTCGGCAGCGCCAAGAACCAGGCCAACGTGACGGTGTTCTACGAGAACGAGAAGTTCCTGGCACGCGCGTCGTACAACCGCCGCGGCGAAGTGGTCGGCGGCCTGAACGGCGGCATGACCGAGTACACCGAGCCGTATGCACAGCTCGATCTGAACGTGGCCTACAACTTCACCGATGCGCTGACCTTCACCGCCTCTGTGTTGAATGCCACCAAGGAAGAGCAGCGCGTCCACCTGGGCAACGATACCGATGCCCGCCTGATCTCCAGCTTGTACTCGGGCCGCCAGCTGTACTTCGGCGCTACCTACAAGTTCTAAGCGTCAACCCTACCCCGCCTTCGGGCGGGGGAAACGCTCCTCCACGGCAACCGCGCTTTCACAGGCGGTTGTCGTTTTTTTTGCGCATTGGT
>DGIP01000116.1 GCA_002386405.1 Stenotrophomonas maltophilia | reverse complement strand
TTTCCGGTCTCATCGCGATCCTTTCGGTCATCGGCCTAACGGTCGAGGAAAGGGTTTTGCGCGGGCGCGACTATCGCGTCATCGGGCTCTCAGGGCAGGTGGCGATGTTCCGGCTTGGAAACTGGCGTCTGATCGGCGAACTGGTGCTGTCGCGCAACCGGCTCAAGACCCTGCGCGCGCGCCTGCACGACGAAGAACTGGACCGCGCCGTGTCCACCCTGGACATCGCCACCGCGCGCCTGCAATCGGCAGTCATGCGCACCCGCATGCAGCCGGTCGGCAAGGTGTTCTCGCGCTTCCCCAAGGTCGCCCGCGACGTGGCCCGCAACCTGAAGAAGGAAGTGGAGCTGGAACTGATCGGCGCGGAAACCGAACTGGACCGCAACCTGGTCGAGGCCCTGGCCGACCCGCTGGTGCACCTGGTGCGCAACGCGATCGACCACGGCATTGAAATGCCGGAGCTGCGCGAAGCCCAGGGCAAGAGCCGCAGCGGCAACGTGCGCCTGTCCGCGCAGCAGGAAGGCGACTACGTCAGCATTGAAGTGCAGGATGACGGCGCCGGCATCGACCCCGAACGCCTGCGTGCCAAGGCACGCGAAAAGGGCCTGATCGATCCCGAAGCCGCCGCCCGCCTGACCAGCGAGGAATGCCTGCACCTGGTGTTCCTGCCCGGTTTCTCGACCAAGCAGGAAGTCACGGATATCTCCGGCCGTGGCGTCGGCATGGACGTGGTGCAGTCGCGCATCCGAGAACTCAGCGGCCAGATCCAGATCCAGTCCGAACTGGGCCGTGGCAGCCGTTTCATGATCCGCGTGCCGCTCACCCTGGCGATCCTGCCGACCCTGCTGGTGCAGGCCGGCGAGGATGTCTACGCTCTGCCGCTGGCGCGTGTGATGGAAGTGCTGCACGCACCCAACACCTCGCTGGGCTGGTTCGACGGCCGCGCCGTGCTCGACCGCAAGACCCACACCCTGCCGCTGGTGGACCTGCGCCACTGGCTGGACGTGGATCCGGCGCCCTCCCCACTGCTCACCATCGTGGTGCTGCAGGCAGGTGAAGCGCGCTTCGGGCTGGTGGTGGACCAGGTGCGTGGCCGCGAGGAAGTGGTGATCAAGCCGCTGCCCAAGGCCCTGCGCGGCCTGCGCGGCTACGCCGGCGCCACCCTGATCGGCGACGGCCGCATGTCCCTCATCCTCGACGTGGACGGCCTGCGTACCCCGCACGATTGAACCAGGGCGCCGAATCGCCAAGGGACCCCCCGCGTAGAGCCACGCCCTGCGTGGCTGAATCCCCGATAGCCCCGCAACTCAAGTACCCCCCACGCAAGCCGATATCGGACAAATGGACAGACTCAGCCTCATTGGACTTTTCCTCGCCCTGGCCTCGCTGGTCGGCGGCAGCATCCTCAAGGGTGCCGGGCTGGCCTCGCTGTGGTCCCCTGCCGCCTTCGTGATCGTCATCGTCGGTACCCTGGCCGCCATCCTGCTGCACACCTCGCCGGCCGTGTTCAAGCACGCCTTCAAGATCGTGCGCTGGGTCGTGCGCCCGCCGGCCAGTGACCGCGCCGAACTGATCCGCCAGATCGTGGAATGGAGCAACATCGCCCGCCGCCAGGGCCTGCTTGGCCTGGAAGCCCAGGTTGACGCCCAGGACGACCCGTTCCTGCGCAAGGGCCTGCAGCTGCTGGTGGACGGCGTGGAGCCGGAAACCATCCGGCACATGATGGAAATCGAACTGGGCAGCCAGGAAAGCCAGGACCTGGCCGCGTCCAAGGTGTTCGAAGGCATGGGCATCTACGCGCCCACGCTGGGCATCATCGGCGCCGTGCTGGGCCTGATCGCGGTGATGAAAAACCTGGCCGACCCGAGCAAGCTCGGCCACGGCATCGCTGCCGCGTTCACCGCCACCATCTACGGCATCGCCTCGGCCAACCTGCTGTTCCTGCCGGTGTCGGCCAAGCTCAAGAGCGTGATCCACCACAACAGCCGCGACCGCGAAATGATCATCGAAGGCCTGATCTCGATTGCCCAGGGCGAAAACCCGCGCAACATCGAGACCAACCTGTCGGGGTTCCTGCACTGACATGGCCCGCCGCAAAGCCCACGAAGAGCATGCCAACCATGAGGCCTGGGCGATCCCCTACGCCGACCTCATGACGCTGCTGCTTGCCTTCTTCGTGGTCATGTACGCCATCTCCTCGCTCAACGAAGGCAAGTACCGGGTCATGGCCGACGCGCTGACCACGGCCTTCGGCGGTGCGCCGCGCACCATCAACCCGGTGCAGGTCGGCAACCAGCAGGTGCAGGGCGGCGGCTGGGACAGCCCGTCGGTGATCAAGGCCGGCAACCGCGTTGGCCCCTCGGCGCCGTCGCCCAGCAACGACCCCACCCTGCTGCCGGCAATGGCCTCGCAGATGCGCATGCCGGTATCGGTGCACAACCAGCAACAGCTGCAGGCCGCCGAGCGCCAGCTCAACAGCATCGCCGACCGCCTCACCGCCACGCTGGCACCGCTGATCGACCGCGGCATGATCACCGTGCGCCGCACCGAGCTGTGGATCGAAGTGGAGATCAACAGCGACATCCTGTTCACCACCGGCTCGGCCACGCTCGACGTGCACGCACGCGACACCCTGTCCTCGCTGGCGCAGGTGCTGCACGACGCGCCCAACGGCGTGCGCGTGGAAGGCCACACCGATGACGTGCCGATCGCCACCGCGCTGTTCCCGTCCAACTGGGAACTGTCGGCCGCGCGTGCGGCCAGCGTGGTGCACCTGTTCGCCGACCAGGGCGTGCAGCCGGCGCGGTTGGCGATGGTCGGCTACGGCCAGTTCCGCCCGCGCGAAGACAACACCAGCGCGCAGGGCCGCAACCGCAACCGCCGGGTGATGGTCATCATCCTGGCCGACACCGCGCAGGGCGTGGACCCGCTGGGCCCGCAGCTCACCGCCGAAACCGGCACCGCGCCGGCGCCGGCCACGCCCTCCCCCGTTTCCCCCCTCGCCCCGGTGCAGCTGCCACCGGTGCCGGCCGGCAGCCGTGTTGGCGCCGCCGTTCCCCCCGCAATGAAGGAGTAAGCCGATGCGTATCTGGGCAATCGCCAACCAGAAGGGCGGCGTGGGCAAGACCACCACCACCCTCGCGCTCGGCCGCGGCCTGGCCGCCCTGGGCCACCGCGTGCTGCTGATCGACCTCGATCCGCATTCCTCGCTGACCCGCGCCTTCGGCGTGCCGCTGGATCCGCCGCCGGCCGGCGTGCTGGAGCTGTTCGGCACCCCGCCGGCCGAACTGGGCAGCCTGGCCCACCACAGCCAGGTGCCCGGGCTGGACTTCATCTGCGCGCAGGCCGCGCTGGCCACGCTGGAACGGCGCAGCGCCAACCAGCCCGGCCTCGGCCTGGCCCTGCAGCACGCGATGGCGCGCCACCAGGGCCAGCACGATTACATCCTGCTCGACTGCGCGCCCACCCTGGGCCTGCTGATGATCAACGCATTGGCTGCGGCCGACCGCCTGATCATTCCGACCCAGGCCGAGCCGCTGGCCCTGCACGGCCTGGATGGCATGGTGCGTACCGGCGAGATGGTCGAGCGTTCGCGCCGCCGTCCGCTGCCGATGTCGATCCTGCCCACCCTGTTCGACCGCCGCACCCGCGCCGGCAACGAAACGCTCAAGCAGATGCAGGACCGCCACGGCCACCGCGTCTGGGAAGACGCGATCCCGGTGGATACCCGCATCTGCAACGCCGCCAGCCTGACCGTGCCGGCGACCTCCGATGACTACCCCGGCCGTGGCCTGGCCGCGTACCGGCGTGCGCTGGAATGGATCCTGGCCGACGACGCGCTGCAGATGGAGCGCGCGGCATGAACAGCACCGGCGTACTCGACGACTATCTCGAGGAACTGCTCGGCGATGCCGTGCCCGTGATTGCCGTGGCGATCGCCGACACCGAAGACGCCAGCGACGTGGCCGAAGCGATCCGCGCGGAATTCACCGCTGACAACGACGCACCCGCCTTCGACACCCCGACCTCACCGGGCGCACCGGCCGCCATGGCGCTGCTGGACGAGTTGATGAACGATCCGGCGCTGGGGCCCGTGGTGGAGGCTGCTCCTGCGGCTGCGGTGTTCGATACGCCCACCTCGCCGGGCGCGCCTGCCGCGCTGGCGCTGCTGGACGAGCTGCTCAACGACCCAGCGCTGGGCCCCGTCGCGGCTGCGCCGGCGTTCGAAACGCCCACCTCACCCGGCGCACCGGCCAACCTTGCGTTGCTGGACGAACTGCTCAACGACCCGGCCCTGGGCCCGGTCGAGGTCGCCGCGACGCCGGACGCCTCGCGCCCCAGCTGGGACGACCTGCCGGCCG
>DGIP01000112.1 GCA_002386405.1 Stenotrophomonas maltophilia | reverse complement strand
GCGGTGGCTTCTTCCACCAGCGCGGCGTTCTGCTGGGTGGTTTCGTCCATCTGCACGACGGTCTGGTTGACCTGTTCGATGCCGGCCGACTGTTCCTGCGAGGCCGCCGAGATCTCGGCCATGATGTCGGTCACGCGCTGCACCGAGGCGACGATCTCGCCCATGGTGGCCCCGGCCTTGTGCACCAGCGCCGAACCGTCGTTGACCTTGCCGACCGAGTCGTCGATCAGGCCCTTGATTTCCTTGGCGGCACCGGCCGAACGCTGGGCCAGGGTGCGCACTTCGGAGGCGACCACGGCGAAGCCGCGGCCCTGTTCACCGGCACGTGCGGCTTCCACCGCGGCGTTCAGCGCCAGGATGTTGGTCTGGAACGCGATGCCGTCGATCACCGAGATGATCTCGGCGATCTTCTTGGACGAGGTCTGGATCGCGCTCATGGTGGTCACCACCTGGCCGACCACGTCACCGCCCTGCGAGGCGACGGTGTGCGCGCCGATGGCCAGCTGGTTGGCCTGGCGGGCGTGTTCGGCGTTCTGGCGCACGGTGGAGGTCAGTTCCTCCATCGAGGCGGCGGTTTCTTCCAGGTTGGCCGCCTGCTGTTCGGTACGGCGCGACAGGTCGCTGTTGCCGGTGGCGATTTCGCTGGCGGCCGAGCTGATGGCCTGGCTGGACTGCTTGATGCGGGTAACGATGCCGCTGAGCTGTTCGGCGGTGGCGTTGGCGTCATCGCGCATGGTGGCGAACACGCCTTCGAACTCGCCGTGCATGCGCACGGTCAGGTCGCCCTGCGACAGTGCGGTGAGCAGGCCGGAGATCTGTTCGATGCTGGAGGCGTTGGCGTCGAGCAGGCCGTTGATCTGCTGGGCCAGCTGCAGGAAGAAACCATCCTTGCCTTCGGCGCTGATGCGGCCGGACAGGTCGCCGGCGGCGGCCTGGGCGATGACGCGCGCTACTTCGGCTTCGACCAGCGCTTCGGGGGTACGGTCACGCCATTCGACCACGTGGCCGACGCTCTCGCCTTCTTCGTTGCGGATGGTGGAGACGACCTGGGCGAACTGGGCATCGCCGAACTGCATGGCGCGGCGGGCCACGCCGTGCTGCTTGAGGTTGGCCAGCAGGCTGGCGTCCATCTCGCCGCGGTGCTCGAGCACGGTCAGCGGGCGGCCGACCAGCGAAACGGAGGCGTCGAAGTCCGGCAGGTTGCGGCGCAGGTCGTCCTGGTACTGGGACAGGGTCTGTTCCAGCGCGCGGTTGGCGTAGACGATGTTGAGGTTGTTGTCGGTCAGGTACACGCCGGTGGAGCTGTAATCCAGCGCGGTACGGATGCGCAGGTTTTCGCGTGCCACGGCCTGTTCGGTTTCGGTGCGGTCGCGCAGGTCGCGCTGCATGCGCTGCATGGCCTGCATCAGGTCGCCGACTTCATCCTTGCGGGTGACGTCGATATGGCCGTCCAGCTTGCCGCCGGCCACTTCATTGGCCACCGACACGGCGCCGCGGACGCTGCCGACCAGCGAGCGGGCGAACAGGTACACCAGCACCAGGCCCATGGCGGCGCCGCCGAGCAGGGCGATGATGGTCAGGGTGGCGGAGGTGGCGTAGGTGGATTCAGCCTCTTCGCGCGAGGCGCGGGCAAGGCGGTTGTCTTCGGCGATCAGGGTTTCAAGGGCAGTGGCGGCCTTGAGGTGCTTGGTGCGGGTTTCGCCAACGAAGGTATCGATGGCATCGTCCGGCAGGTCCAGCTCCAGCATTTCGGTGACCGAGTCGTAGGAGGCCAGCGAATCGGTCCAGTCCTTGGCGAAGGCGTCGAACAGCTTCTTCTGCTGGGGGCTGTCGATCAGGGCGGGGTACTTCTTGATCGAGGCGTCGATCTTGGTGCGCAGGTCGGCGGCGCGGGTCTTGGCTTCGGCCTTGACGTCGTCGCTGGCGCGGATCAGGCCCTGGTAGGCCGAGTTGCGGTATTCACCGAGCATGCCACGCATTTCGCCGGCCATGCGGATGCTTTCCATCCGGTTGCCGGCCAGTTCGGTGGTCACGTTGTTGAGGGAGTGCAGGCCGCGGTAGGCGACCACGCCCTGCAGCAGCATCACCAGCAGGATTACACCGAAAGTCAGCATCAACTTCGGCATCAGTTTGAGGTTGTTGATCCATTGCATGGTGGTGCACTCTCCGGTGGCAGACGCGTCCGGGCGTGGCGCCCGGTTGCAGCGGCCACGCCGGCCTGTGCCGGCGTGGCGGGGCGTGGGGCGATTACTTGATGTTGGCCAGCTTCAGGCCAGCCGGCGAGCTGACTTCGATTTCAGCGCGCGAGGCGTCGCGGGCGATCTTGCCGATCACGCAGACGGTCTTGCCTTCCAGGGTTTCCAGCGGGAAGCTGAACTTGCCGCGGTTCTCGCCGGCGATGCGGGCCGAGAAGGTGTGGCGCGGGAAGGCGCCGCCCATGTACAGGAAGGTCGGCTGGCCTTCGGAACCTTCGGCGTAGCGGGCCTTTTCGACCTTGCCGCAGACCATGCCATCCTTGCCAACGGCGCGCGCGGCCAGCTCCGGCGGGATCATTTCAGCCGACTGGGCGAAAGCGGACGAGGCGGACGTGGCGAGGACAGCGAACGAAAGCAGAGCAAGCAGGGACTTCATCGGGAGATTCTCCGGGGGATATGGATAAGTGGTCCGGGGCGTGGCGGGGCCGCGCGTCCGGTTCCTGAATCCAGCTATCGGCCAGTTGCGACACAACTTAAGGACTTTGTTGAACGAAAGTCGTTCCGGTCTGTCGCAGGGGCCGGATCAGGCGGCAGCGTCTTCGACAACGGCCGGCTGGCCCATGTCGGCGCTGTCGAGCAGGGTTTCGATATCGAGCAGGATCAGCATGCGATCGTCCTGGGTGCCGATGCCGGAGATGAAGCGGGTATCGACGGCGGCGCCGAACTCGGGGGTGGGGCGGATCTGGTCGGCGTTGAGCGGGATCACGTCGGAGACGCTGTCCACGACGATGCCGACCACGCGGTTGTCGACGTTGAGGACGATCATGACGGTGAAGGCGTCGTAGCGTGCTTCGTCCAGGCGCAGCTTGAGGCGCAGGTCGATGACGGGAACGATGGTGCCGCGCAGGTTGATCACGCCCTTGATGTAATCGGGGGCATCGGGCACGCGGGTGACGGAGTCGTAACCGCGGATTTCCTGCACCTTGAGGATGTCCACGCCGTAGTGCTCGGCGCCGAGGGTGAAGCTGAGGTACTCGCCACCGCTGCTGGCGGCGTTGGGGTTGCTGTCGTTCATGGAAGGAATCCTGGGTCGGGCGTGGCGGTCGGAAAACCGGGGCGTCACGCTGGATATCGGCCTGGGATGTCGCGACTTTAGAGGCGCAGGGCGTAGAGCAAGAGCGTCTGGTCTGCGGGTGTCCCTGGCTTGGGCTGGCGGGGGTGGGTTGGCGGGACACGCCGCAAGTACG
>DGIP01000113.1:2592-2891 GCA_002386405.1 Stenotrophomonas maltophilia | reverse complement strand
CTCGGCCTACGGCGTGGACGTCAAGTATGCCGAGCGCATGTGGCGCGACAAGGCCTACCAGACCCGCATGAAGTCGCTGTGCGAAGGCCTGTCCGAGCTCGATGCCTGGACCCGCATGCACTACGTGTACCCGTACCCGCACGTGGACGACGTGGTGCCGCTGATGGCCGAGAACCGGATCCTGCCGTACCTGGACATTCCGTTCCAGCACGCCAGCCCGCGCATCCTGAAGCTGATGAAGCGGCCCGGCGCGGTGGACAAGACCCTGGAGCGCGTGCAGCGCTGGCGCCAGCTGTGCC
>DGIP01000113.1:957-2342 GCA_002386405.1 Stenotrophomonas maltophilia | reverse complement strand
CTTCATCGTCGGCTTCCCGGGCGAGACTGAGGCCGAATTCGAGGAGCTGCTGTCGTTCCTGGATGAAGCGCAGCTGGATCGCGTGGGTGCGTTCGCGTATTCGCCGGTCACCGGCGCCACCGCCAACGACCTGCCCGGTGCGGTGCCTGAAGAGGTGAAGCAGGAGCGCCTGGCCCGCTTCATGGCCCGCCAGGCCGAGATTTCCGCCGCGCGCCTGGAAGCCAAGATCGGCACGGTGCAGCAGTGCCTGGTCGATGCGATCGAAGACGGCATCGCCGTGGCCCGTTCCAAGGCCGATGCGCCGGAGATCGATGGCCTGGTGCATATCCAGAACGCCGATGAGGCCAAGCTGCGCGTGGGCCAGTTCGTGGACGTGGAGATCACTGAGAGCGACGACCACGACCTTTACGGCGACGCGTTGATCGACGAGAGCGCGGCGAAAAAGCTGCTCGACCTCAGGGTGCTGTGACCGACGCGGCCGCCCCCGGGGCGGTCGGCCGCCGGCGTTTCATCGCGCCGGCGCGCGCGGACGTGGATCGGGCGTGCTTCGCCCACCTGCTGTTTGCTGCGTTCGGCGCGTACCAGGACCTGATGGTTTCTGCAGAGTGGCCGGAGATCGGCGCGCTGGACCAACGCCTGGGCTTGGCCGGCAAACAGCTGGTCGAGCAGAGCGATGTACTGCTGGCCGATGGCCTTCACTACGAGCAGCGCATCGGGCGCGGCCGGATCGCCACGCGCCCGCGCAGCTGGCATGACCTGTTCAATGCACTGGTGTGGGCGCGCTACCCGGCAGTGAAGACCGCGCTCAATGCGCGCCAATGCCAGGACATCGAGCGCAACCCGCCCGGCCAGCGCACCCGCGCGCAGGCCGCATTGACCCAGTTCGACGAAACCGGCGTGATCGTGCGGGTGCGCGATGCGTCGTTGCTGCAGGCATGGGACCGCCACGACTGGCACGCCCTGTTTGTCGAAGGCGCATCGCACTGGCGCAACGGCAACATCACCGTGGCTGCCGTGTTCGGTCACGCGTTGATGGAGCAGGCGTTGCTGCCGTCCCGATTACTGGTGGGCAAATGCCTGGTGGTGCAGGGCGACGATGATGCGCAGGCGGTAGAGCAGGTAACGCAGGCGATAGCGCGTGCCGACGTACTGAACGACCCGTTGGAGCTGAGACCGTTGCCGTTGATGGGTATTCCAGGCTGGCATGGGAATCAGGACGAGGCGTTTTATCGCCAGTCGGAGTATTTCCGTCCCGCCCGAGCGGGCAGGGAGTATCCGGCCCCCGCCCGGTAACCCATTGCAATCAACGTCAAATGCCCTCTGCGCCGACGGTCATGCCATAACCGAACGCGGTGCGCTCCACTGCAGTCGATTGGGATGCGACC
>DGIP01000113.1:0-640 GCA_002386405.1 Stenotrophomonas maltophilia | reverse complement strand
GGTTCCCAAACAACCGCCGATAGCGGTTCAACGCCCGGTAACGCATTGCAACGAACGGCGTAACTGTCTCACCCAGCCGGATACTCCACCGCCAGGATCGCGAACCCGGTCCGCCCGCTCGGCAACTCCACCTCGAACTCATCGTCCACGCGCTTCTTCAACAACGCGCGCGCCAGCGGTGAATCGATGCTGATCCACCCGGCACCCGCATCGGTCTCGTCCGGCCCCACGATGCGATACCGGCTGACATCGCCGCTGTCCACGTTCTCCAGCTCCACCCACGCGCCGAAAAACACGGCCTGCGGGTCGGTCGGCACGGTATCCACCACCCGCAGCGACTCCAGCCGCTTGGTCAGGTAACGCACGCGGCGGTCGATCTCGCCCAGCTGCTTCTTGCGGTAGGTGTACTCGGCATTCTCGGAACGATCGCCTTCCGCCGCCGCCGCCGCCAACGCCTTGACCACTTCCGGACGGCGGACACGCCACAGATCGTCCAGCTCGCTCTTCAACCGCTGGTGGCCCTGTGCGGTGATCAGGGCCGTGCTTTTTTCCGCAGGGGGACGCCAACGCGACATCGGTCAGCGCTTGCCGCCGAAGATGCCGCCCAGGATGCCGCGCACGATCTGGTTGCCCAGCTTGG
>DGIP01000020.1 GCA_002386405.1 Stenotrophomonas maltophilia | reverse complement strand
AATATTTGTAGTAATGGCGATCCTGCTGCCGACCAAGCAGGGCGACCTGTACGTGCTGGACCGGCGCACCGGTGAACTGCTGACGCCGGCGGAAGAGCGCGCGGTACCCGGCGGCGGGGTCGAACCCGAGCAACGTGCGCCGACCCAGCGGTTCTCGCTGTACCACACGCTGCGCAAGCCCGACCTGACCGAGCGCGACATGTGGGGCATCACCCCGATCGACCAGCTGGTGTGCCGCATCCAGTTCCGCAGGGCCAGTTACCAGGGCTTCTACACGCCGCCCACGTCAGACCGTCATTCCATCGAATACCCGGGCTACAACGGCGGCTCGGACTGGGGCAGCGTCGCGGTGGATCCGCGCCACGGCGTGATCGTGGCCAACTACAACGACATGCCCAACTACAACCGGCTGGTGCCGCGCGCCGAAGCGGACCGCAAGGGCTGGGTGCCGCGCGAGCAGGTGCGTGCCGACCGTGGCGGCGCCGAAGGGGCAGGGGACCCGCAGACCGGCACCCCGTACGCCATCGACGTCAACGCCGGCTGGCGCCTGCCGTTCACCAAGCTGCTGTGCAAGCAGCCGCCCTACGGTGGCATCCGCGCCATCGACCTGCGCTCGGGCCAGCTGCTCTGGGACCGTCCGTTCGGCAGCGCGCGCGGCAACGGGCCGTTCGGCATCCGCTCCGGCCTGCCGATCGAGATCGGCACCCCGAACAACGGCGGCTCAGCACTCACCGCCAGCGGCCTGATCTTCATCGCCGCGGCCACCGACGACCTGCTGCGCGCCATCGACCTGAAGACCGGCAAGGAGCTGTGGCACGCCAAGCTGCCGGCCGGTGGCCAGGCCAACCCGATGGTCTACGAATACGACGGCCGCCAATACGTGGTGATCATGGCCGGCGGCCACCATTTCATGGAAACCCCGGCCGGCGATTACGTGATGGCGTATGCGTTGCCGAAACCCCCGGCAGCGCCCCACTGATCACACCACCCGCACCATCTTCCGCATCAGGTGTTCCACCACGCCGTCGGGATCGACGGTGCGGCCTACATGCGTGCTCGACATCTGCACCACCGAACTGCGCTTGGCGGTGAGGAAATGGAAGCGCGCGCGCGCCGGCAGCTGCGCGATGGGGCCTGCGCTGGCATCGCCCCTGCAGATCGCCACGATCGCATCCAGCCACGGCTGCAGCGCTTCAAGGTCCAGCGACGGCGCGAACGCCTGCATCCGCGCCGGGTCGATCTCGATTGCCGCCTGCAGGTGCCGGGCACCCGGGCAGGACACGATCACCCCAACGTTGATGAACTCTTCGCGTTCCACCCGCGGTACCACGCGGATGACCGCATAGTCATACGTGTGCAGCGTGGGCACGGATGGCCTCCTGTACGAACGCGGCGCGCGCCTGCAGGCGGCGCTTGAGGTAATCGACATACGCCTGGCGGTATGCCACCGGGTTGTCGAACGCGGGTTCGTCCACCAGCCAGCTGTCCGGCACCAGCGCGACGATGCGTTCGATCTCCGCATCCGGCAGCCGCGCCGCCAGCTCGGCGTCCACCTCGGCAATCGTCGAGGCGAACGGCAACAGCACCTGGTCGCGGATCAGCACGAACGGCTTTTCGCAGGCTTCGCCCGCATTGGCCCAATCGTGGTGGAAATACATCGCCGCACCGTGGTCGATCAGGTACAGCTTGCGGTGCCACACCATCAGGTTCGGGTTGCGCGCGGTGCGGTCCACATTGCTGGTGAAGGCGTCGAACCACACGATCCGCGAGGCGAGGTCGGCATCCACCGGCATCGCCGCCACGTCGTAGTTGAGCGCACCGGGCAGGTAATCGCTGCCCAGGTTCAGGCCCTCGCTGGCGCGGATCAGCTCCTGGATTTCCGGATCCGGCTCGGTGCGCGCGAACTCGCGGTCAAGCTCGACGAACACGATCTCCGGAATCGGCAGGCCCAGCGTGCGTGCGATCTCGCCGGCAACCAGCTCGGCGATCAGCGCCTTCGGGCCCTGGCCGGCGCCACGGAACTTGAGCACGACCATGCCATCGTCGTCGGTCTCGACCACGGCGGGCAGCGAACCGCCCTCGCGGAGCGGGGTGATGTATCGGAGCGCGTGGACGGTACGCAAGGGGCATCCAGTGATGGAACGAACCGCGCCACTTTACCGCATCGGCCAACGCAGCCCGAACGCACATCCAGTGCTTTCGGCCCATTCCCGGCGCATCCCCCGGTGCTAGATTCAGAGGCATGCCGGCGACATGTGCGCCGCCGGGACCCACACCTTCAAGGGGATCTGGATGCTCATCCGTCGTACCTGTCTTGCCACGGCCGTTGCCGCGGCCGCGCTCAGCCTGGCCGCACCGGCCTTCGCCGATTACGCCAAGCCACCGGAGCAGCTGCTCAAGGTGCTCAAGGCGCCGCCACCGCCGCAGCCCAGCCTGGACCCGAGCGGGCAGCGGCTGCTGCTGACCACGCTGCAGACCTATCCGTCGATCGAGCGCGTTGCCCAGCCGTATCTCAAGCTGGCCGGCGTGCGCCTGGAGCCGAAGAACCGCAGCCGCCACGATACCCAGGGCGGCTACGGCATTCCGGCCTGTGTCGCCGATTTCTCGCTGGTGGATGTCGGCACCGCCCGCACCACCAAGGTCGCGTTGCCGAAGGGCTGTGCCGGGGTGGCGCAGTGGTCGGCCGATGGCAGCCACTTCGCGTTCCAGAACGCAGTAGATACCTCGGTGCAGCTGTGGGTCGGTGATGCGCAGACCGGCCAGGTCAGGCAGATCCCGGGCGTGCAGCTCAATCCCATCTTCGGTTACACCGTGCAGTGGCTCGGCGGCGGGCAGCAGCTGCTGGTCAAGACCGTGCCGGCCAACCAGGGCCCGGCCCCCGGCAGCGGCAACGGCCCCGGTGGCCCGGACGTGCAGGAATCACTCGGCAGCAGCGGTGAGAGCAGCACCTACGAAGCCCGCGACACCCTGACCAGCGCGCATGACGAAGCCCTGTTCGCGTACTACGGTGCCTCGCAGTTGGCCGTGGTGGACGCCACCGCAGGCAGCGTGCGCGCCATCGGTGCGCCGGCGCTGTACAACGAAGTCAATGCCGCGCCCGATGGCGTGCATGTGCTCACCGAAACCCTCAAGGCGCCGTTCTCGCACGCGGTGACCTACCAGCGTTTCGCCAATGACGTGGCGGTGGTCGACCTGGGCACGGGCCGCAGCACACCCATCGCCAGCCTGCCGCTGGCCGACCGCGTGCCGGTGCACGGCGTGCCCGAAGGCCCGCGAGATTTCGACTGGCGCTCCACCGAGCCGGCCACGCTGGTCTATGCCGAAGCGCTGGACAAGGGCGACTGGAAAGTGACCGTGCCGCACCGCGACCGCGTGCTGGCGCTGAAGGCACCGTTCTCCGCCAAGCCGCAGGAAATCGCGCGGACCGCGCAGCGCTTCGAAGGCATCGCCTGGAGCGCGGATCCGGCGGTGTCGTTCCTGTTCGAAAACGATGAGAACCGCCATTGGCGGCAGACCCGCATCGTCGATGTCGACCAGCCCGGGAAAGAAGGCCGCCTGCTCTGGGACCTGTCCAGCGACGAGCTGTACGCCGACCCGGGCAACCTGGTGTTCAAGCGCCTGCCCAACGGCGCGCCAGTGGTGCGCCAGGACGGCAGCTTCGTGTTCCTGCGCGGGCAGGGCAGTTCGCCGCAGGGCGACCGCCCGTTCCTGGACCGCTTGGACCTGGGCACCCTCAAGACCGAACGGCTGTTCCGCAGTGACGCCGACGCCTATGAGCAGGTGTTGGGCCTGACCGCGATCCCGGGCCGCTACCTGACCTGGCACCAGTCGGTGATGGACCCGCCGAATGCGTTCTTGCGCCAGCAGGGCGAGCGCGCTGCCAGCGCAAAGGACGGCGAGGCGCAGTACACCTCCACCGCCAGCGCGCTGACTACGCTGACCGACCCGACCCCGGAAGTGCGCCAGATCAAGAAGCGCCTCGTCACCTACAAGCGCGCCGACGGCGTGGACCTGTCGTTCACCCTGTACACCCCGCCGGGCTACCAGGAAGGCCAGCGGGTGCCGGCGATCCTGTACGCCTACCCGGCCGACTTCGCCAATGCGGCGCAGGCCGGGCAGGTCTCCGGCTCGCAGCAGACCTTCACCCGCCTGGCGCCGTACCGGCTGATGCTGCTGGCCGGCTACGCGATCATCGACAACGCCTCGTTCCCGATCGTCGGTGATCCGAAGAACGCCTACGACACCTACCTGGAGCAGCTCGAAGCCGATGCCAAGGCCGCGGTCGACAAGGCGGTGGACCTGGGCGTGGTGGACCGCAACCGGATCGGCGTCACCGGGCACAGCCATGGCGGCCTGATGACCGCCAACCTGATCGCGCACACCGACCTGTTCAAGGCCGGCGTGGCCACCAGCGGTTCGTACAACAAGACCTTCACCCCGTTCGGCTTCCAGAACGAGCGGCGTTCGGTGTGGCAGGCGCAGGATGTGTACCTGAAGGCCTCGCCGTTCTTCTATGCGGACAAGATCAAGCTGCCGCTGCTGCTGGTCCACGGCGAGGATGATGCCAACCCGGGTACCGAACCGTTCCAGTCGCGCAAGCTGTACCAGGCGATCCGCGGCAACGGCGGGATCACCCGGCTGGTGATGCTGCCCAACGAACCCCATTGGTACACCGCGCTGGAATCCAACGAGCAGCTCGTCTCGGAAATGCTCAACTGGTTCGACACCTACGTCAAAAACGCAAAGTAGAGCCACGCCCTGCGTGGCTGCACGTCGATCTGGACGTGCTTGGGTGGGACAGGCACAGTGCGGGCATCGGCCACACTGTGCCGCCAGGAGCGCTGCCATGCAGGATGACCCCCGTCCGCCGCACACGAAGGTGCGCCTGCTCCGCGTGTTGGTATCCCTTGCTGCGCTCCTGCTGCCACTGGCCGCCGGGGCGCAGCCAGCAACGCCAGATACGCACGCCGGCACGCAGCCCGACCGCCCGCGCACCTGCCTGGTGCTCGGCGGTGGCGGCGCGCGCGGCGCGGCGCATATCGGCGTGCTCAAGGTGCTGGAACGCGAGCGGGTGCCGGTGGACTGCATCGTCGGCACCTCGATGGGCGCGGTGGTCGGCGGGCTGTATGCCTCCGGTTATTCGGCCAATGAAATCGAAACCGTGCTCGACCGCATCGACTGGGCCGAAGTACTGCGCGACAAGCCGCCGCGCAACGAACGCAGCATGCGCCGCAAGGAAGACGACCTGCGCCTGCTCGGCGGGGTCGAAGTCGGCCTGAGCAACGGCAAGATCGCGTTCCCGCGTGGCCTGATCCAGGGCCAGAAACTGGAAATGCTGTTGCGCCGGCTGCTGCTGCCCACCTGGCAGGTGCGCGATTTCGACCAGCTGCCCATCCCGTTCCGCGCGGTGGCCACCGATATCGTCACCGGCGACAAGGTGGTGTTCGGCCAGGGCGACATGGCGCTGGCGATCCGAGCCAGCATGTCGGTCCCCGGCGTGTTCGCACCGGTGCGTTACCAGGACCACCTGCTGGTCGATGGTGGCGTGGTCGACAACCTGCCGATCGACGAAGCACGCCGGCTCGGCGCGCAGCGCCTGATCGTGGTGCGGGTGGGCACGCCGTTGATGACCGAAGAACGCCTGGATTCGCCGCTGGCGATCAGCCACCAGATGGCCGGCGTGCTGATGAAGCGCGTGGTCGATGCGCAGCTGGCGACGCTGGGTGCGCAGGACCTGCTGATCACGCCGCCCCTGGGCGACATGGGCAGCCAGGACTTCAACCACTCGCCGGCGGCGGTGGCCGTGGGCGAGCAGGCCGCGCAAGCCGAAGTGGCGGGCATCCAGCGCTACCAGGTTGATCCCGCGCAATACGCGATCTTCGAGCAGCAGCACCGGCCGCCGGCCTATGAAACGCCGATCGTGGCGTTCATCGACGTGCTGCGCGAGGACACGCGCACCCCGCGCTTCATCGAGCAGCGCCTGCAGCCGCAGCTGGGCCAGCCGCTGCAACCGGAACGGATCGAACGCCAGGTTGCGTTGACTTACGGCGAAGGCCGCTACGAGCAGGTGCAATGGCGGCTGGACCAGCGCGAAGACCAGTTCGGTCTGGTCATCGCGCCGCAGGACAAACGCTGGGG
Organism: Stenotrophomonas maltophilia; assembly: GCA_002386405.1. Classification (GTDB taxonomy): domain Bacteria; phylum Pseudomonadota; class Gammaproteobacteria; order Xanthomonadales; family Xanthomonadaceae; genus Stenotrophomonas; species Stenotrophomonas maltophilia_AD. Next base: position 715 of record DGIP01000020.1, on the reverse strand, counting down.
CCCGGATTTCCTGCATTTCGCGCTGCGCCTGTCCGATGACTTCGATGGCAGCAGCAACTACCAGCTGATCAGCGAATTCACCCGCACCGGCCTGACCGACCAAGGGGCCGAACTGAAATTGCGGATCGGGCTGGGCGAGGTGGAAGAAGCCTTCGCCGAGTACTACCACCCGTTCGGCAGCAGCGGCCGGCACGCGCTGTCGACCTATGCACGCTACCGCGCCACCGACCTGGACCTGGCCCTGCTGCAGCGCGGTTCGCTGGCGCAGTACCGCTACAGCCAATGGCTGGGCGGACTGCGTTGGGCGTATTCGCCGCATCCGGACTGGGAACTGGCCACCTTCCTCGAACGCGGACAGGAGCGCACCCGGTTGGATGTGGGCGATCCCAGCGAGCTGGGCAACTACCGCGCCGACATGGGCAGCATCGGCTGGCAGCTGCGCCACGATTCCATCGACAGTTCGGCGTTCCCCAGCCGCGGCCAGCGCCTGTCGCTGACCCGCCAGCACTACCTGGACGCGCTGGGCACGGATGATCCTGCAGCGGTCACCCGCCTGCAGTGGGATGGCGCCTGGGCGCGCGGCGAAAGTCGCTGGCTCGGTGGCCTGCGCATTTCATCGGCCCATGGCGGCGACAACCTGCTGGCTACCTACGGCTTCCTGGGCGGGCTGGGCAACCTGTCGGGGTACTCGGAGGAGGCGATCTTCGCGCCGCAG
>DGIP01000019.1 GCA_002386405.1 Stenotrophomonas maltophilia | reverse complement strand
AGCCGCTGCGGGTGGTCGCCTGGAGATCGCCCCGGCGGTCGCCGCTACCGACAACAACGCAGGTACAACCACCGGCACCGCTGCCGGCAGCGAGGGTGACATGCTGGGCAACGAACAACTGCGGCAGGCCAAGGAAGACGTGGCTACCCGCGATGCCGAGATCCAGGAGCTGCGCAACCGCGTGGCCGAACTGGAGAAGCTCAAGCAGCAGCAGGCCTCGCTGATTGCCATGAAAGACACCGACCTGGCTGCCGCGCAGCAGCGGTTGGGCGAAGCCCCGGCCACGCGCGAAGCGGGCAGTGGCGGCTGGGCCTGGCTGGGCCTGGCGGTGCTGCTGCTGATCGTGGCCGGCTGGGCCGTGGCCCGTCGGCGCAAGCCGTCGCCGCTGCCGCCGCTGCGCCGCGAGGGACTGGATGCCGCCAGCCTGGCCGCTGCCGTTCCCGCCGCCGATTACGTGGACGAGCTTGCGGCCCAGCAGGACGTGGCCGCTGATGAGCCCGACCTGCGCGACGCGCCGGATTACGTGCTGGCCGAGACCGAAGTACCGGATGAAGGTCGGCGCGAGCCGGTGTTCACCCTGGAGCCGCAGCCGGGTCGCCAGGCGCCGGATGTCGAGGAGGCCGTTGCCACCCCCGTGGCGGTGCCGGTCGCGCCGGTTGCAGCCGAAGATGTCGTGCCGCCGCATGCGCTCGAAGCGGCGGCGCAGCCGTCCTATCGTGGCGTGTTTGAATTCCCCGAGGACACCGCTGCGGCGGCGGAAGCTCCCGTGCCGGTCCACCACGACCCGGCCCCGCTGGGTGCACCGGGTCGCGACCGCCTTGAACTGGCGATTGCCTACCTCGACCTGGGCGATGCCGAAACCGCCCGCACCCTGCTGCTCGAGGTCGCCCAGGCCGGCGACCCGCACAGCCAGCAGCAGGCCCATGAGCTGCTGTCGCGGCTCGGATGATCCGCGTCGGCCGCCCTCCTGCATTTGAAGCGAAGTTCTGAACATGCGTTACGCATTGGGCGTCGAGTACGACGGCAGCGAGTACAAGGGCTGGCAGCAGCTCGGTGAGAGCGGCTGCTCCAGCGTGCAGGCCAGCCTGCAGGACGCCCTGTCATCGGTGGCCGCCGCGCCGATCCAGGTGGTCTGTGCCGGGCGCACCGATGCCGGCGTGCACGGCGAATGCCAGGTGGTGCACTTCGATACCGATGTGGCGCGTGACCCGCGCGGCTGGACCCTGGGCACCACCACCCGGCTGCCGCGTTCGATCGCGGTGCGCTGGTGCGTGCCGGTGGCAGATGACTTCCACGCACGCTTCTCCGCCCGCGCCCGGCGTTACCGCTACCGGCTGCTCAACCGGCAGATCCGCCCGGCGCTGCACCGGCAGACCCTGAGCTGGGAGCGCCGGCCGCTCGATGCCGCGCTGATGCACCAGGCCGGGCAGGCCCTGCTGGGCGAGAACGACTTCAGCGCTTTCCGCAGCGCCCAGTGCGAGGCCCTTCACGCCCGCCGCGAGCTGCAGGCCATCAGCGTGACCCGCCAGGGCGAGATCGTGGAGGTCTGCGTTCAGGCCAATGCATTCCTTCATCACATGGTGCGCAATATCGTCGGCTCATTGATCCTGATTGGCTGTGGGGAAAAGCCGGTGTCGTGGATGGCCGAGCTGCTTGCCGGCCAGGACCGCACCGTGGCCGGCCCGACCGCACCGCCGCAGGGCCTTGTATTCGTTGGCCCGTTGTACCCCGACAACTGGCACCTGCCCGCCGAGGTCACCCTATGAGCCGCTCCTTCTACCGCACCCGCATCAAGTTCTGCGGCATGACCCGCGCCGGCGACGTGCGCCTGGCCGGCGAACTGGGCGTGGATGCGGTCGGCTTCATCTTCGCCCGTGAAAGCAAGCGCCGCGTGGCCCCGGCCGAAGCCCGCGCCATGCGCCAGGCGATCGCGCCGATGGTGGACGTGGTCGCGCTGTTCCGCGACAACAGCAAGGAGGAGGTGCGAGAAGTGCTGCGCACCGTGCGGCCGACCCTGCTGCAGTTCCATGGCGACGAAGATGAATCCTTCTGCCGCAGCTTCAACATGCCGTACCTGAAGGCGGTGGCCATGGGTGGCCGTGAAGAGGTCAACGCCCGCCAGCTGCAGCTGCGCTACCCCAGCGCGGCCGGTTTCCTGTTCGACAGCCACGCCCCGGGCGGCGGCGGTGGCACCGGCGTGGCCTTCGACTGGACCCGCCTGCCGACCGGCCTGCACCGCCCGTTCCTGCTGGCCGGCGGCATCACCCCGGACAACGTGTTCGACGCTATCGTGGCCACCCTTCCGTGGGGCGTGGACGTCTCCAGCGGCATCGAAACCGAGCCGGGCATCAAGGACGGCTACAAGATGCGCAAGTTCGTCGAAGAAGTCCGCCGCGCGGACTGTCACGAAGCGGATTAGCGCCGCAGGCGCTAATCCGCGGTAGCTCCCGACCGTTGGTCGGGAGACCTTCTGCGTCGGAAACGCCTATGTGCGTATCCGCCGATTTCACGTAGCATCGACAGGACAGGACGCGGCCGGCTCGGCGCGTAGTCGCGGGGGGCCGGAGTGCCTCCTGCAGGACGCCGCGGGGGCGGCATCGATGCAGGGAAGTACTGGAATGGCGGAATTTCTGACTGTCGCGCTTACGTTCCCCACGCTGCCTTACAGCATCGTGCTGGCATTCGCCATGGTCTATTGGCTGCTGGCGGCCTGTGGCGTGGTCGACGACGGCATCGGAGGCGACGGCCTGGACCTCGAACTGGGCGACGACGGCCTGCATGGGCTCTCCGGCATGTTCGCCCGGCTCGGCCTGGGCGGCGCCCCGGTCATGCTGGTGATCGCGCTGCTGGCCTTCTTCGGCTGGACCGCCACCTACTTCGTCCACCTTTTCCTGCTGCAGCCGCTGCCGGGTCCGATGCGCTGGCTGGCCGGCAGCGCCACTGCCGTGCTGGCGCTGGTGCCGGCGGTGCCGGTCACCGCCTGGCTGCTGCGTCCGATCCGCCGGCTGCTGCTGCGGCTGCGCCCGGTGCCGCAG
>DGIP01000249.1 GCA_002386405.1 Stenotrophomonas maltophilia | reverse complement strand
GCGGCGACTGGAACGACGGCATGAACCGCGTCGGTGACCAGCAGCGCGGTGAAAGCGTGTGGCTGGGCTTCTTCCTGCATGACACGCTTCGCCGGTTCATCGCGCTGGCCAATGCCCGTGGCGATGAACACCGTGCGCACTGGTGCCAGGAGCAGGCCGACACCCTGCGCCAGAACCTGGAACAGCATGCCTGGGACGGCGAATGGTATCGCCGTGCGTGGTTCGACAACGGCACCCCGTTGGGATCGAAACAGAGCGAGGAATGCCGTATCGATTCGATCTCCCAGAGCTGGTCGGTACTGTCCGGCGTTGCCGCGCCCGAGCGTGCCCAGCAGGCGCTGGATTCGCTGTACACGCATCTGGTGCGAAAGGACGCCCAGCTGATCCAGCTGCTGGATCCGCCCTTCGACAAGACCTCGGAAGACCCCGGCTACATTCGGGGTTACGTACCGGGCGTGCGCGAGAATGGCGGCCAGTACACCCACGCGGCGGTGTGGGCAGCAATGGCCTTTGCACACCAGGGCGATGCGACGCGGGCCTGGGAGCTGGCCGGCATGATCAACCCCCTGAACCACGCGCTGGACGCGGAGGCTGTCCAGACCTACCGCGTTGAACCCTATGTGTTGGCGGCCGATGTCTACGCGGTAGCACCGCACGTGGGCCGAGGCGGCTGGACCTGGTACACCGGTTCGGCCGGGTGGATGTATCGCCTGCTGGTTGAATCCCTGCTCGGCATCCGCCGCCAGGGCGACCGGCTGTCGCTCGCACCCTGCCTGCCCGATCACTGGCCGTCGTTCGAACTTAGCTACCGGTTCGGCCGCAGCCGCTATGAGTTCGTGGTGACCCGCACTGCGCGCGAACAGCCCACGCTGCATGTGGATGACGTGCTGCAGCCGGACCTGACCGTCCAGCTCCGCGACGATGGTCACCACTACCGCGTGGCGCTTGACCTGGAGGCGCCGCCGGGATGATCGTCCGCCCCGACATACAGGCACGGCTGGATGCGCTGGATGAAATGCTGGCGCACTGGTTGGCGCACACGCGCCATCCAGCCCAGTTCTGGCCGCAGTTCGAGCTGCTGGCGGCGGAGATTCTGGACCAGTGCGCGGACGATGAGAGGAGCCAGGTGCGCGCGCGGATCAAAGCCATGCTCAAAGGCCACGCGCTGGAGCTGCCACCGTGGCACGAGCGCGAAGAGGGACTGCCGCCGAGGCAGTCTGAGCCGTGACCAGCATGGGGCAATCAGGGCGCACCCGACTTCCGCTTCATTCATGAATCGAGTGTTGGCCGGTGGCTGCGTGATCGACTACCCATTGATCGGCTTGAGTAATTGCTGCCTTGGTCGCGACGCCGATGATGCTGTTGAATCGCACGATATGCACATTGCTGGAAGGCACCAGCTTGCCTGAGCGCTTGAGCTGCCCCGCCAGCTGATCGCTTACACCGCTCAGGTAGAGTGCGCCGTCCTGCGCGCTCAGCCGTTGGGCGTAATCGTCCAGGATCTTGATCAGGGTGGCGTCTACCGCATTGTGGCCCCGCATCCGCAGGATGACTGCCGGCGCCCGTGCATCGGCAGGATCGGGCAGCGCCTCCTCCAGGGTTCTAGCGCCCGCAAAGAACAGGCTCCCCCACACATCCAGGACCAGGACTTCGTGACTGGCCAAACGAGGGGGTGGTTTCTGCTCCTCCACCTGGCCGTCAGGGCGTCGAACCAACATCCGGATCGACACGTCGGTGGCCGAGGACATGACGAAGAAGATCATTGTCACGGCCACGCCCAACCCCACCGCCGCGGGAATGGATAGAAACAGGCAGGCCGCGAAGGTGACGACAATGGCGACGCGCGCGCCTCCTCCCACCCCCCAGATGGAACGTGCTTCCCGCCAGTTCATGGCCCCGAGTCCAGCGCCAACCATCAGCGCAGCTAGGGCACTTGTCGGCGCAAGTCCGACAAGATTCGGCGCAAGGAACAGGAAAACCAGCAACCAGAGGCCAGCGCTTATGCTCGCCCAACGCGTGACTGCTCCGACGCTGACGTTCAGCGCCGTCTGACCAACCGAGCCGCCCACGACTATTCCTGACATGACGCCGCTCGCGACGTTGGCGACACCTTGGGCGATCATGTCGCGCGAGACATTGGGCTGGCGGCCATGGCCCGAGGCCATGCTCTGGCTGACCCCGGCAGCCTGGATGGCCACGACAACCGCGATGGCAAAAGATGAGGCGATGAGTTCGAACGTCAGGTAGTCGAGCGTCAAGGAACGGGGCATGGGAAAGCCGCGGGGAATCTCGCTCTGCTGGCCAACGGTCGAGACATCTTTCCAGCCCAGCATCATCGACAGCGCCGTTGGGAGGACCAGCGCCAGAATGGGCGCCCACAGGCTCAGCCGCGTTCTCTTCAGGATCAGCAGGATCGTGAGCGCAGACAGGCCGACGATGGCGGTATGAGATGCAAGCCAGCCCGGTTCCTGCGGGTGATACCCGACAAGATCCGGCAACTGTGACAGAACCAGCGTCACCGCGACCCCGAGCATGAACCCGGTCATCACCGCATGAGAGACAAAGCGCACCAGGCGCCCTGCCCTCAGCAGCCCAAACAGAAGCAGGAAGCACCCGGTAAGAACCACCAGTGTCATCAATGCGCCTGGCTTCTCGCCGGGTGCGAAGCCCGACAACACTTCTGCTGCGGTGACCGCCGAGGCGCTGGTCGTCGCCACGATCATCAGCTGGCTGCTGGTCATCGCTCCGCCGATTATCGGCCCGGACGCGTTGGCGTACAGGCCGGAAATGGGGTTGACGCCTACAAGTGCTGCGGTAGCCAGGCCGTCAGGAAGCGCAACAACGGCATCTACCAAGCCGGCGAGCAAGTCTCGGCCCCACGGCCGTCGCCGCTTGCCCGCCGCCATCTGCTCACTTGTGGAGTTGCCCGTGGGTCGCGGCGCTGATGTCACTCGACCTTCTCACTTCGCGGGTGCTACAGGGTCAGGAGGATGTTGGATCGTGGCCATTACGTTCAGGTGATCTATCCAGCCAATGGGTCGGATTGGTCGCAGCAGAAAACGCACCGCCCGCTGATTTCAGGGGAAATCAACGGGCGGGCGATCCTGCGCTTGGGCATTGCCCTAGTGGTTTGCGGTCATCGCCTGGTCGATCTTTGCCACCACCTGGTCGATCGAGAAGCTGGCCGCCTTCTGTGTGGGCGGGAACTCAACGAAGGACTCCAGGAACTCCCCCATCAGTGCCTGTGCCGGCACCAGCAGGAACACATGGTCCAGCAACCAGTCGTAGTAGGTGTTGGAGGTGATGTCGGCGCGTTCCATCGGGTCCGTGCGCAGGTTGAAGATCTTGGGGACGCGCAGCGGCGTGAACGGGTTTGCCCAGATCTTCAGGGTTCCCTCCGTACGCTGCTCGAAGAACACGATCTTCCAGTTGTCGAAGCGGAGGGCAACAACATCGGAGTCGTCGTTGAAGTAGACGAAGCCAGGCCTTGGGCTCTGATCGGTCTTCCCGGTCAGGTAATCGGTCAGGTCGTAGCCGTCCAGATGCACCTTGAACTTGTGCCCGTCGTAGGTAGCCCCCTTCTTCAGGTCCTTCTTGACGTCTCCGGCACCGGCCATACGTGCCAGCGTCGGCAGCCAGTCGAGGTGGGATACGATGCCATTGACCAGCGTACCGGGCTCCAGCACACCGGGATACCGTACAACCGCCGGTACGCGGAAGGCGCCCTCCCAGTTGGTGTTCTTCTCGCTACGGAACGGCGTGGTTCCGGCATCGGGCCAGCTGTTCTGATGGGGGCCGTTATCGGTGGAATACATCACGAATGTGTTGTCGACAATGCCCAGCTCCTCCAGGTAGTCGAGCATCTCCCCGATATTCTTGTCGTGGTCGATCATCACGTCGTGGTATTCAGACTGCCAGCGTCCTGACTGTCCGAGGCTCTCCGGCTTGCCATGTGTACGGAAATGCATGTGGGTGGTGTTGAACCACACGAAGAACTGTTCGTCGGCGTCCACCGCGGCTTTGATGAACTTCTTCGCCGCCGCCAGGAACTCTTCGTCGACGGTTTCCATGCGCTTCTTGGTCAACGGGCCCGTGTTCTCGATCTTCTGCCCACCCTTGCCGTCCGCCCAGCAGTGAAGCACGCCGCGCGGGCCGTACTTCTTGCGGAAGTCCGGGTAGTCCGACTCTGGCGGGTAGTCCCGCAGTTCAGGCTCTTCTTCCGCGTTGAGGTGATACAGGTTGCCGAAGAATTCATCGAAGCCGTGCACGGTCGGCAGATGCTCGTCGCGGTCGCCAAGATGATTCTTACCAAACTGACCCGTACGGTAACCCTGGTGCTTCATGATGCGCGCGATGGTGGGATTGGTCTTCTGCATTCCCAAGTCGGCACCGGGCATCCCGACCTTGGTGAGGCCGGTGCGCAGGCCGGCTTGGCCGGTAATGAATGAGGCCCTGCCTGCAGTGCAGCTTTGTTCGGCGTAGTAGTCGGTAAACAGCACGCCTTCTTTCGCAATGCGATCGATGTTGGGCGTGTGGTAGCCCATGACGCCGTGTGAGTAGCAGCTGAGGTTGAACTGGCCGATGTCATCACCCCACAGAATCAGGATGTTCGGCTTCTTGTCAGTGCTTTCCTTCTTCTTTGCCATCGGTGTTCTCCTTGCCGTGCACGTGGTCGGCTTGTCGGCGGTGTATTCATATGGAGGGGGAACTGCTGTTGATCGATCAGTTCTATTCCACTTTGAATTTCGTGCTCACTGCGAGCAACCGGATTTCTACCAGCGTAGGACCAGTATGTTTACTGGGCACATTCATGTGCAGGCCGATTCACATACCTGCGCGCGGTGCTCACGGGAGGGGGCCTAGCGTCGGTGCTTCGCTCAAACATCACCTGGAGAACCAGAATGAGGATCAAAACAGCGGAAGACCTGTTCATCCACGAGCTGTCGGATATCTACAGCGCCGAAAAGCAGCTCACCAAAGCATTGCCGCGCCTGGCCCGGGCGGCGACCAACCCTGACCTGGCGGCCGCGTTCGAAACCCACCTGGAGGAAACCCAGGGCCAGATCGAGCGCATCGATAAGGTGGTGGAACTGCTCGGCATTCGGCTCAAGCGCATCAAGTGCGCCGCCATGGAGGGTCTGGTTGAAGAAGGAAAAGACGCCATCGACAGCATCGAAGAAGGCCCCGTGCGCGATGCCGCCTTGATCGGTGGCGCACAGAAGGTCGAGCACTACGAGATCGCCTCCTACGGCACGATCGCCGCGCTCGCCAAGCAGCTTGGCTACAAGGACGCGCTCCCGCTGCTGCTGGAAACCCTTGCAGAAGAAAAGGCAACCGACGAGAAGTTGACGATGATTGCCAAGTCAGGGGGCAACGCCAAGGCCGCGCAGGCTGCCTGAAGCGATAGCGCATCACCAGGGAGCGGCCTGGCCGGCCGCTCCGCAATGCCCTTCAGTTTCCTCTCCTCAGCCCAATCGCGCTGATGCCGACGTCCTCCCGTAACTGACCCCCTGTACGCATATTGGCGTCCACATGGCTCTGATCGGCATCCGGTTATTCTGGACAACTGAACAGGCCACGGAGTCAAACGCATGCCCTCCCCCGATTTGCGCGCCGGCTGCGCCCAGTGCCGCGATGCAGATCCGCTGCCGTTTGACTTCAGCTACGCGTTCCAGCCTATCGTCGATATTTCCGCAAGGAGAATATTCGCGCACGAAGCTCTTGTGCGTGGCCCGGCCGGGGAGGCCGCAAGTTCGGTGCTGTCAAGAATTACCTCAGACAGCCGCTATTCGTTCGATCAGTCCTGCCGTGAAAAGGCCATACGCATCGCGGCGCAGCTGCGGATGCAGTCTCATCTCTCCATTAATTTCCTGCCCAACGCGATCTACAGGCCGGAGGTCTGTATACGTTCCACACTACGGGCTGCCGCCCAGCATGGATTCCCGGTCAACCGGATAATCTTCGAGACGGTAGAAGGCGAGCAGGTCAGCGATGGCAAATGGCTGGCCGAAATCTTCAACGAATACAAGCGCATCGGCTTCAAGACGGCAATCGACGATTTTGGTGCCGGCTTCGCAGGCCTGAACCTGCTTGCCGATTTCCAGCCGGACATCGTCAAGTTGGACATGGCCTTGATCCGGGGAATCGACCAGAGCGCGTCGCGGCGGGCGATCGTGGCGGGCGTGGTATCCATGTGTGAGCAGCTGGGCGTCGATGTGATAGCCGAAGGGATAGAAACCGGCGATGAGGCGCACTGCCTTTCCGACCTCGGCATCAGCCTGATGCAGGGATATTGGTTCGCCCGGCCGCAGTTTGAGCGCATCGTGAACGATGCCGACATCCCCTGGGCGATGTGATCCGCGCAACACGGCTTGATGAATGGATCAACCGCGAGCGCGGCGCAAAACCCACATTCCCGCCGGCCACAGCAGCAGGTGCGCGGCGGCGGAAATGCCCACAGCCAGCAGCCCGAACAGAGTGGGCAGAATTGAACCGAAGACGGAGGTCATGCCCAGCACGAAGCCGAACAGGTACTCGGCCCGATAAGTAGGAAGCACCAGTCCAGAGAGCAGTACGCCCAGGAACACCGCCCCCGCAGCCGACTCGCTGCCGGCGATGAAGGCCACCGACAGCGCGCAACCTGCGGCCAGCGCGCCAAGAAAGCCTGCCAGCGCCTTGCGTGCCACCGAGGGTGCCGCCGACGCCCTGCGCGCGACGACGCTGCCGGCGAGCCAGCCCAGCACGGGAAGCACCAGCAGGCCCCATGCGTTGGAAATCGTCGGCAGGTCAGCTCGGTTGAGTAGATGGTGGCTGCGGATGCCGCCGTGAGTGTATTCCCAGCCAAGGTGCGCGGCGGCCGCGATGACAGCCAGGCCGAGAGCGGCGCCGGGGAGCAAGCGGTATATGTGGTTTGCCATTCTTCTTCCTTTGCGCCCCGCAAGTGCGAGGGCGCGTGGTGGGTGAAATACGACCTGAGCGGGCACCGTTCAGAAATTTCCAAGGCTTGGAAGGGAGCCACTCTTCGGCGGTTTCGACGGCATCCTGATCGTTTTCGAGCAGAACCTCGGGCGTTATGCCCCGTGGGTACTCCTCACCCGACCGATCGAGAAGCGCGGACGGGCTTGGACTGGCAGATGACGCACCAGCCCCAGTCCTCTGCGACAACCTTTTCAATGACATAGCCACGCTGCTCAAGCCGCAACCGGAGCCAGAGCGCGAGCTGTCGTCCGTCCCTTTGCGGGTTGGACGCATCCTGCCCGTCAGGCTCGATATCAAACAGCGAGGAAGTGAACCAGTATCCGCTCACGTGGGTGCGTACCTTGCTCCGGATGACCAGCAACGACTGCCTGACTCAGTTGTCAGCGGTCGCGCTCACCTCTGCCCTGCTCTGGCGTAGCTTCTGGACACGAAGCTGATGCGCCTTGTCTGTCCTGAACTTGAAGAAGAAGTACGTAGCAACCAAGCCGATGATGAGCGGTGGTGTGATGCTGCGACCGAGGGCGTATCCCATCTGGAATGATCGGCTCTCATGAATAACTCAGGAAAAACCCTACGGCAGGATTCCCCCCGGCCGATGCGCGATCTTAGAGCGGCTGCGGCCGGCCAACAAGCGAGCGCAGATCGCCCAACCTTAGCGACAATCTCAAGTTGCTACGTAGGCCAGATCAAAGTAACAAGCCCCGGTCCCAATAGGGCTCAGGCCCAATACGCTCCACCAGCCAGTCGATGAAGACCCGCACCTTGGGCGCGAGTTCGCTCGCGGTCGGGTAGATCGCCCAGAGCGTATGGGTGGATACCAGGGGGAAGTCGCGCAGGATCGGGACCAGTGTCCCGGCACGAATCTCACCGGACTGCCCACGCCTGCGTTTGCTGTGGCGCGCGGGCTTGCGTGGCCCCTGAAGCAGGTGATCCGCCTGCTAAGCCGCGGCATCCGCAGCAAGGCCAGGCAGCAGGGCGTGACGTACACGTTCCTGTTCATGCGCGCCAACGGGCGTCAGCTGAGCGAGATCACCTCGCTGGTGGAGTCCGGTGCCATCCG
>DGIP01000250.1:402-8882 GCA_002386405.1 Stenotrophomonas maltophilia | reverse complement strand
CAAGATCATCAAGTAATCTGCACTACCGGCGGCAGCAAAGCGCTGCCGGTCTCGCGAACGGCGGGCCGGGAACCTCGGTCCGCCTTCGCCGTCTAAGGGAAGGCAGTTTTTTCAGTACGCCAGTAGCTCAATTGGCAGAGCAGCGGTCTCCAAAACCGCAGGTTGGGGGTTCGAGTCCCTCCTGGCGTGCCACTTCTCCCTTCCAGCGGCCATGCCGCCACAGCAGCCAGAGCCGGATGAACAGCAAGATCGAGCATTCCAAGGACACCTCCACCGGGGGTGACATCGTCAAATACGCCGCCGCAGTGCTCCTGGCACTTGCGGGTCTTTTTGCGTGGTTCTGGTTCGGCATGCCCGAGCATGCGGCCCAGAGTGCCTGGTCCGGTCCCCTGCGTGGCCTGGGTGTCGCCGTCGGCCTGGCCGCCGGCTTTGGCGTGTTCATGCTGACCGCCAAGGGTCGCGATACCCGTGAATTCCTTTCCGAATCCCGTTTCGAGCTGCGCAAGGTGGTCTGGCCGACGCGCCAGGAAGCCATCCGCATGACGTGGGTGGTGATGGTCGTGGTGATCATCCTCAGCCTGCTGCTCGGCGGCTTTGATTTCTTGATTCAGAAAGCGATCCAGTTGTTCCTGGGTCGATAAGGAGAAACCTGTGAAGCGTTGGTATGTCGTTCACGCCTATTCAGGCTTCGAAAAGTCGGTGGCGCAGGATCTGCGCGGCCGTATCGAGCGTCAAGAAAAGCAGGAATTCTTCGGTGACGTGCTGGTCCCGACCGAGGAAGTGGTTGAAATGCGTTCCGGCCAGAAGCGCCGTTCCGAGCGCAAGTTCTTCCCCGGTTACGTCCTGGTCCAGATCGAGACGCACGAAGAGAACGGCATTCCCCGGATCGAGAGCGAAAGCTGGCATCTGGTCAAGGAAACGCCCAAGGTGCTGGGCTTCATCGGCGGTACCGCCGATCGCCCGCTGCCGATCGCGGACCACGAGGCCGAGGCCATCCTGAACCGCGTTCAGGAAGGTGTCGAGAAGCCCCGTCCGAAGGTGCTGTTCGAGCCGGGCCAGATGGTCCGCGTCACCGAAGGCCCGTTCAACGACTTCAATGGCGTCGTGGAAGAAGTCAATTACGAGAAGAGCCGCCTGCGCGTCTCGGTGCTGATCTTCGGTCGCGCCACCCCGGTCGAGCTCGAGTTCGGCCAGGTCGAAAAGGCCACCTGATCCGGCCGCCGCCCGCATTCACGCGGCGGGCTGAAAATCTGATATAGTGCGCGGCTTCCTGCCAGGAAGCTGGCAAAAGCATAGGGCCGCCGCGAGGTGGCCTTCTGCATGAATTCAAAAACGCGATGCCGGGACGCGTGATTCCCGGTCCGATGGGGAGCCTGTGGTCGCAAGGCGCTAGCACCCGGAGAGTATTCACATGGCAAAGAAAGTAATTGGTTACATCAAGCTGCAGGTGAAGGCCGGTCAGGCCAACCCCTCGCCGCCGGTCGGTCCCGCGCTGGGTCAGCGTGGCCTGAACATCATGGAGTTCTGCAAGGCCTTCAATGCCGCCACGCAGAAGCTCGAGCCGGGTCTGCCGGTTCCGGTGATCATCACGGCCTATTCGGACCGTACGTTCACCTTCATCACCAAGAGCACCCCGGCCACCACGCTGCTGAAGAAGGCCGCTGGCGTGACCTCGGGCTCCAAGCGCCCGAACACCGACAAGATCGGCAAGGTGACCCGCAAGCAGCTGGAAGAGATCGCCAAGGCGAAGGAAGCTGACCTGACGGCCGCCGACCTGGACGCCGCCGTGCGCACGATCGCTGGTTCTGCCCGTTCCATGGGCCTTGTGGTAGAGGGTTAAGAAGATGGCACAGACCAAGCGTGAGAAGGCCATCCAGGCCGCCGTCGTCCCGGGCAAGGCTTATGCCTTCGAGGACGCAATCAAGATCCTGAAGACCGCCACCAAGGCCAAGTTCGTCGAGTCCTTCGACGTCGCGGTGCGCCTGGGCGTGGACGCCAAGAAGTCCGACCAGCAGGTGCGCGGTTCGACCGTGCTGCCGGCCGGTACCGGCAAGAGCGTGCGCGTTGCGGTGTTCGCACCGGCCGGTGCCAAGGCTGACGAAGCCCTGGCCGCTGGCGCCGAAGCCGTCGGCATGGACGACCTGGCCGAGAAGATGCAGGCCGGCGATCTGAACTACGACGTCGTCATCGCCACCCCGGACGCCATGCGCGTCGTGGGTAAGCTGGGCACCGTGCTCGGCCCGCGCGGCCTGATGCCGAACCCGAAGGTCGGCACCGTGTCGGCCAACCCGGGCGAAGCCGTCAAGAACGCCAAGTCGGGCCAGGTGCGCTACCGCACCGACAAGGCCGGCATCATTCACTGCACCATCGGCAAGGCCGACTTCGCCGAAGAAGCGCTGAAGTCGAACCTGCAGGCGCTGCTGCTGGACCTGATCAAGGCCAAGCCGGCTACCTCGAAGGGCACCTACCTGCAGAAGGTTTCGGTCAGCTCGACGATGGGCCCGGGCGTCACCGTCGACCAGTCGTCGCTGACCCTGAAGTAATCGTTTCAAGCGGGTACGCGGTTTCGGCCGCGTATCCGTGACATTTGAAGGCAATCCGAGCGGGTCTGTCCCGTGACGATAGCCGTCAAAGACCGCAGGGGTGGTGGGCGCAAGCCGGCCGCTTAATCGATTCCCCCGGGGATCACCCTGCGTAGATGGTGCCCTTCTGGAGTTTTCTGGTTCACGCACGTCTGGGTTCACCCAGGTTGGCCATCCAGGTCTAGAACGTCCCACCCTTGGAACATCGCCCCGATGTTCCCGGCGTCCAGGAAGGATGCTGCCCAGGACCGCACACGGCAGGAGCCGTAAGCGGAGTTCAATTGGAGGAGTGCAATGGCTCTCAATCTGTCCCAGAAGCAAGCAGTAGTAGCCGAGGTCGCGGAAGTCGCTGCCCAGGCTCACTCCTTGATTGCAGCACATTACGCCGGCACCACGGTCGCGCAGATCACCAAGATGCGCGAACAGGCCCGTAAGGAAGGCGTGTTCTTGAAAGTTGTCAAGAACACCCTGGCCGAACGTGCGGTGAAGGGTACTGAATTCGAAACCGCAGCGGCCCAGTTCACCGGCCCGATGCTGTTCGCGTTCTCGCTCGACGAGCCCGGCGCTGCCGGTCGCGTCATCAAGGAAGCCGCCAAGACCAACGACAAGCTGCAGCCGCAGCTGGTTGTGATCGGTGGCGAAGTGTTCCCGGCAAGCCACGTTGACGTGCTGGCTTCGTTGCCGACCCGCGATCAGGCCCTGGCCATGCTGGCCCGTGTCCTGTGCGAACCGGTCACGATGTTCGCCCGTGCCGTCAAGGCCGTTGGCGAGAAGCAGGAAGGTGGCGCTGTCGCCGCCGAGCCGGCTGCCGAAACCGCCTGAGTCGCTGTTTACGTGGTTCCTGATGGAACCTGAACCCAGAAAATTATCCAAAGGTATTCAAAATGTCCCTTACCACCGACCAGATCGTTGAAGCCATTGCCGCCAAGTCCCTGATGGAAGTCATGGAACTGGTGAAGGCCATCGAAGAAAAGTTCGGCGTCTCCGCCGCTGCCCCGGTTGCCGTTGCCGCCGCTGGCCCGGCTGCTGCCGTTGAAGAACAGACCGAATTCACCGTGTCGCTGAAGAGCGCCGGCGACAAGAAGGTCGACGTCATCAAGGCTGTCCGCGCCATCACCGGCCTGGGCCTGAAGGAAGCCAAGGACCTCACCGAAGCCGGTGGCGTCCTGAAGGAATCGGCTTCGAAGGAAGAAGCCGAGAAGATGAAGAAGGACCTGGAAGCTGTCGGCGCGACTGTCGAAGTCAAGTAAGCAGCTCCTTGCGTCGCCATCGAATCACGGCGATGCAGCAAAGGCTGGGGGCGTAAGCCCCCGGCCTTTGGTCGTTGTTGCGACAACAGCTGTAGGGCCGACTGTTAGTCGGCTGCTCTACCGGCCCCGGCCGGCGAGTTGGTAGTTGGAAGTAGCGGGAGAAGGCGTGCTGGTGCCGGCAATACCAGCGACTTCCAACTGACAATTTTCATGTTCCCTTCGGGCCACGCCTCCATGGCGGGGCCCGCACAGCCAAGGTGAGACCCCATGACGTCATATTCGTTCACCGAAAAAAAGCGTATCCGCAAGGATTTCGGCAAGCAGCGCTCGATCCTCGAAGTGCCGTTCCTGCTCGCCATCCAGGTGGATTCCTACCGCGAATTCCTGCAGGAAAACGTGGATCCGGCCAAGCGCCGTGATCTCGGCCTGCACGCGGCCCTGAAGTCGGTGTTCCCGATCGCCAGCTACAGCGGCAACGCTGCGCTGGAATACGTGGGCTACAAGCTGGGCGACCCGGTCTTCGACGAGCGTGAATGCCGCCAGCGCGGCATGAGCTACGGCGCGCCGCTGCGCGTGACCGTGCGCCTGGTGATCTACGACCGCGAGTCGTCCACCAAGGCCATCAAGTACGTGAAGGAGCAGGAGGTCTACCTCGGCGAAATCCCGCTGATGACCGACAACGGCACCTTCATCGTCAACGGCACCGAGCGCGTCATCGTCTCGCAGCTGCACCGTTCGCCGGGCGTGTTCTTCGACCACGACCGTGGCAAGACCCACAGCTCGGGCAAGCTGCTGTACAGCGCCCGCATCATCCCGTACCGCGGTTCCTGGCTGGACTTCGAGTTCGATCCGAAGGACGCGCTGTTCACCCGTATCGACCGTCGCCGCAAGCTGCCGGTGTCGATCCTGCTGCGCGCGCTGGGCTACAGCAACGAAGAGATGCTGGCCGAGTTCTTCGAGATCAACACCTTCCACATCAATCCCGATGAAGGCGTGCAGCTCGAACTGGTTGCCGAGCGCCTGCGCGGCGAGACCCTGAACTTCGACCTGGCCGACGGCGACAAGGTCATCGTCGAAGCCGGCAAGCGCATCACCGCGCGCCACGTCAAGCAGCTGGAAGCCTCGGGCATTGCCGCCCTGGCCGTGCCGGACGATTACATCGTCGGCCGCATCCTGTCCCACGACGTGGTCGACGCCGGTACCGGCGAACTGCTGGCCCAGGCCAACGACGAAATCACCGACGAGCAGCTGCAGGCCTTCCGCAAGGCCGGCGTGGATGCCGTGGGCACCCTGTGGGTGAACGATCTGGATCGTGGCCCGTACCTGTCCAACACCCTGCGCATCGATCCGACCAAGACCCAGCTCGAAGCGCTGGTCGAAATCTATCGCATGATGCGTCCGGGCGAGCCGCCGACCAAGGACGCCGCGCAGAACCTGTTCCACAACCTGTTCTTCACCTTCGAGCGCTACGACCTGTCCACGGTTGGCCGCATGAAGTTCAACCGTCGTGTCGGCCGCAAGGAAGTCACCGGTGAAGCAGTGCTGTACGACCGCAAGTACTTCGGCGAGCGCAACGACGAAGAGTCCAAGCGCCTGGTCGCCGAGCACGGCGACAGCTCCGACATCCTGGACGTGATCAAGGTCCTCACCGAGATCCGCAACGGTCGCGGCGTGGTCGATGACATCGATCACCTGGGCAACCGTCGCGTGCGTTCGGTCGGCGAAATGGCCGAGAACGTGTTCCGCGTGGGCCTGGTCCGCGTCGAGCGCGCGGTCAAGGAGCGCCTGTCGATGGCCGAATCCGAAGGCCTGACCCCGCAGGAGCTGATCAACGCCAAGCCGGTTGCCGCTGCGATCAAGGAATTCTTCGGCTCCTCGCAGCTGTCGCAGTTCATGGACCAGAACAACCCGCTGTCGGAAGTCACCCACAAGCGTCGCGTCTCGGCCCTGGGCCCGGGCGGCCTGACCCGTGAGCGTGCCGGCTTCGAAGTGCGCGACGTGCACCCGACCCATTACGGCCGCGTCTGCACCATCGAAACGCCGGAAGGCCCGAACATCGGCCTGATCAACTCGCTGGCCGTGTACGCCCGCACCAACCAGTACGGCTTCCTGGAAACCCCGTACCGCAAGGTGCATGACGGCAAGGTCTCCGACGAGATCGAGTTCCTGTCGGCCATCGAAGAAAACGAATACGTCATTGCCCAGGCCAACGCCCTGACCGACGCCAAGAGCATGCTCACCGAGCAGTTCGTGCCGTGCCGGTTCCAGGGTGAGTCGCTGCTGAAGCCGCCGGCGGAAGTCCACTTCATGGACGTCTCGCCGATGCAGACCGTGTCGATCGCAGCGGCGCTGGTTCCGTTCCTGGAACACGATGACGCCAACCGTGCACTGATGGGCGCCAACATGCAGCGCCAGGCCGTGCCGACCCTGCGTGCGCAGAAGCCGCTGGTGGGTACCGGTATCGAACGCGCCGTGGCCCGTGACTCGGGTGTGACCGTGAACGCCCGTCGTGGCGGCGAGATCGTGCAGATCGACGCCGGCCGCATCGTGGTCAAGGTCAACGAAGTGGAAATCACCGACGCCAGCGATGCCGGCGTGGATATCTACAACCTGATCAAGTACACCCGTTCCAACCAGAACACCTGCATCAACCAGCGTCCGCTGGTGGAAGTGGGCAACGTGGTGGCGCGTGGCGACGTGCTGGCCGATGGTCCGTCCACCGACATCGGCGAACTGGCCCTGGGCCAGAACATGCTGATCGCCTTCATGCCGTGGAACGGCTACAACTTCGAAGACTCCATCCTGCTCTCCGAGCGCGTGGTGGAAGAAGATCGTTACACCACGATCCACATCGAAGAGCTGACCTGCGTTGCGCGCGACACCAAGCTGGGGCCGGAGGAAATCTCCGCCGACATCCCGAACGTGTCCGAGCAGGCCCTGAACCGCCTGGATGAGTCGGGCGTGGTGTACATCGGTGCCGAAGTGCGCGCCGGCGACATCATGGTCGGCAAGGTCACCCCGAAGGGCGAAAGCCAGTTGACCCCGGAAGAGAAGCTGCTCCGCGCGATCTTCGGCGAGAAGGCGTCGGACGTGAAGGACAGCTCGCTGCGCGTGCCGCCGGGCATGGACGGCACCGTCATCGACGTGCAGGTCTTCACCCGCGACGGCATCGAGAAGGACAAGCGTGCGCGCCAGATCGAGGAAAGCGAGATCAAGCGCGTCAAGAAGGACTTCGACGACCAGTTCCGCATCCTGGAAGGCGCCATCTACGCACGCCTGCGCTCGCAGATCGTGGGCAAGGTCGCCAACGGCGGTGCCAACCTGAAGAAGGGCGACACCATCACCGACGCCTACCTGGACGGCCTGAAGAAGGCTGACTGGTTCGTGCTGCGCATGAAGGACGACGACGCTTCCGAAGCCATCGAACGCGCCCAGAAGCAGATCCAGGCGCACGAGAAGGAATTCGAGCGTCGCTTCGCCGACAAGCGCGGCAAGATCACGGCCGGCGACGACCTCGCCCCGGGCGTGCTGAAGATGGTCAAGGTGTTCCTGGCCGTGAAGCGCCGCATCCAGCCGGGCGACAAGATGGCAGGCCGCCACGGCAACAAGGGTGTGGTCTCCAACGTGGTGCCGGTCGAGGACATGCCGTACATGGCCTCGGGCGAGACCGTGGACATCGTGCTGAACCCGCTGGGCGTGCCGTCGCGCATGAACATCGGCCAGATCCTGGAAGTGCACCTGGGCTGGGCCGCAAAGGGCCTGGGCCGCAAGATCCAGGGCATGCTCGAGGCACAGGCCGCGATCAACGACCTGCGCAAGTTCCTGGACGACGTGTACAACCACGACAAGACCCAGCACGCCAACCACGTCGACCTGACCCAGTTCAGCGACGAGGAGCTGCTGCGCCTGGCCGGCAACCTGACCGACGGCGTGCCGATGGCCACCCCGGTGTTCGACGGTGCCACCGAAGCTGAGATCAAGCACATGCTTGCCCTGGCTGACCTGCCGCTCAGCGGCCAGACCCAGCTGTATGACGGTCGTACCGGCGAAGCATTCGATCGCCACACCACCGTGGGCTACATGCACTACCTGAAGCTGAACCACCTGGTCGACGACAAGATGCACGCCCGTTCGACCGGTCCGTACTCGCTCGTTACCCAGCAGCCGCTGGGCGGCAAGGCGCAGTTCGGCGGCCAGCGCTTCGGTGAAATGGAAGTCTGGGCGCTGGAAGCCTACGGCGCGGCCTACACCCTGCAGGAAATGCTGACGGTGAAGTCCGATGACGTGCAGGGCCGCAACCAGATGTACAAGAACATCGTCGACGGTGAGCACGAGATGGTCGCGGGCATGCCGGAATCCTTCAACGTGCTCGTGAAGGAAATCCGCTCGCTGGCCATCAACATGGAACTGGAAGACAACTGATCGTGCAGGCGCGGCTGCCCCGGCAGCCGCGCCGCCGGATGTGACCTGACAGCCCCATCGACAAGATTTCCTCCTTTCGGAGAAACACCATGAAAGACCTGCTCAACCTCTTCAACCAGCAGCGCCAGACGCTGGACTTCGACGCGATCAAGATCGCGCTGGCCTCGCCGGACCTGATCCGTTCGTGGTCCTTCGGCGAAGTGAAGAAGCCGGAAACCATCAACTA
>DGIP01000250.1:0-165 GCA_002386405.1 Stenotrophomonas maltophilia | reverse complement strand
CGTACCTTCAAGCCGGAGCGTGACGGCCTGTTCTGCGCCGCCATCTTCGGACCGGTCAAGGACTACGAGTGCCTGTGCGGCAAGTACAAGCGCATGAAGCACCGCGGCGTGGTCTGCGAAAAGTGCGGCACCGAAGTGACCCTGGCCAAGGTGCGCCGCGAGCGC
>DGIP01000005.1 GCA_002386405.1 Stenotrophomonas maltophilia | reverse complement strand
CGACCAACGGTCGGCACCCACCGGAACAAAAAATCGCCGCCCGGGGGCGGCGATTTCCTACTTGACCACCCGAAGGTGCGGGCGACCGCTCGGCTTGGGCGGGGTGTCGTCCGGGGTCGGCGTGTCATCCGGCGGCAGGGTGTCGTCCGGGCTCGGCTCGTGGCCGGGAATGTCATCCGGCAGCGCCATGCCCTGCCCGGTTTCGCGGGCGTAGACGGCCAGCACGGCCGAAATTGGCACCTGCACCGGGTAGCTGGTGCCCGAGAAGCGGGCCGAGAAGCTCACGCTGTCATTGTCGATGTGCAGCTGCACCACCGCGCGCTCGGCAATGTTGAGGACCACGCGACCGTCCTTCACCGCGCTCTGCGGCACCTGCACGCCGGGCATGCCGGCGTCGACCAGGATGTGCGGGGTCAGTTCGTTGTCGTTGATCCATTCCACCAGCGCCCGCAACAGGTAGGGGCGATGGCTGGTCATGCGGAAAGTGTCTTCAGTCATTGTGGGGTGCCGCGGAAATGTGACAAGTGTACGCGCCCACCCGTGCAGCGGTCAGCATGCACGTCCCCCGGCGTAAAGCGCCGATGCAGCGAACCGCCGGTCAGACCGGCAGGTCGCGCAGCTTCTTTTCCTGGTCGGTCAGGCTGCGGATGAAGCCCGGATGGCGGAAAATGCGGTTGCCGTAATCCTCGATGGACTTGCCATCCTTGGGCAGCGGCACGTCCAGCGACTGCAGGCGCCAGATGATCGGCGCCATGGCGCAATCGGCCAGGCTCATTTCCGGGTTGAGGAAGAACTTGCTGGCCTTGAACAGCGGCACCGCGCTGGTCAGCAGTTCCTTCAACCGCTTGCGCCCGGCCTCGGCCTGGGTTTTGTTGCCCAGCTGGATCGCCTGTACCTGCGGTACCCAGTCGTGTTCGATACGCAGCATCGCCAGCCGGATCCGCGCACGCGAAAGCGGGTCCACCGGCATCAACGGCGGGTGCGGGTAGCGCTCGTCGAGGTATTCGCTGACCACCGAGGCCGCGTACAGCACCAGCTCGCGCTCCACCAGCGTGGGCACCGAGTGGTACGGATTGAGGTCGATCAGATCCTCGGGCGGGTTCTGCGGGTCGACGGGCACGAAGTCGTAGGTAACGCCCTTGGCCGCCAGCACCAGGCGCACGCGATGGCACAGCACGTCGTCGTTCGAGGAAAACAGCGTCAGGGTGTTCCGCATGCGTACGCTCGCCGCCATCAAAGGCTCTCCAGCGATCGGTATCCGCCGGTCGCATCGGCGCTGCCGGCCCATTGCCGACAGTCGTCACAGTACCCGAGTGTGCAACTGCCCATCACAAAAGCCAATAGGCCGATCGACCTGGACAACATCGATCAATGCACGTCCTTCCAGTACTCCTTCTTCAGCAGGTAGGCCAGGAAGGTCAGCAGTGCCAGGAACAGGATCACCCACACGCCCAGCTTCTGCCGCTTCAGGGCCGCCGGTTCACCCGCGTACTCCAGGAAGTTGGTGATGTCCCTCACCGCCTGGTCGTACTGCCCCGGGTCGATATTGCCGGGCTGTGCCAGCGTGAGTCCGGTCACCGGCGCGTCGGCACCCGGCGCTTCCGGCTTGCCGTGCACGGCGTGCTGCAGGCCCTGCATTTCCCACAGCGGGTTGGGCATGGAGGCGTTGGGGAACAGCGCGTTGTTCCAGCCCAGCGGGCGGCTGGTGTCCACGTAGAACGACTTCAGGTAGGTGTAGACCCAGTCACTGCCGCGCACCCGCGAGATCAGGCTGAGGTCCGGGGGCATCTTGCCGAACCACTTTTCGGCTTCCGCCTTGGGCATCGTCACCGGTACCGGCTCGCCGATCGGCACGCCGGTGAAGTTGAGGTTGTTCATGACCTCTTCTTCGCTCAGCCCCAGGTCCTGCGCCATCCGCGAATAGCGCAGGTACTTGAGCGCGTGGCAGCCGGAGCAGTAGTTCATGTAGAGCTGCGCGCCGCGCTGCAGCGAGGCACGGTCGCCCAGGTCGTTACCCGCCTGCAGGGTCTTGCCGCCTTCGGCGGCGCCGGCCACGGTGCTGGCCAGCAGCAGGGCGGCCGCGCAGGCCAGCCGGACAATCCAGTGGTCAGTCATGCGTGGTCACCCGGTCCGGTACCGGCAAGGTCCTGTCCAGCTTGGTCCATAGCGGCATGGTGATGAAGAAGGCGAAGTACAGGAAGGTCAGCACGCGGCCGACGTAGGTTTCATGCGCATCGGTACCGGGCCCGGAACCGATCACGCCCAGCCAGATGAAGCACACCGCGAATACGCCCAGCAGCGCGCGCGACAGCCAGCCGCGATAGCGGTAGGACTTCACCCGCGCCTTGTCCAGCCATGGCACCAGGAACAGGATGGCGATCGCCGAGAACATCACGATCACGCCGCCCAGCTTGTTTGGCACCACGCGCAACATGGCGTAGTACGGCGTGTAGTACCACACCGGCTTGATGTGCTCGGGCGTGACCAGGCGGTTGGCCTCGGTGAAGTTGTCGTGCTCCAGGAACAGGCCACCGAAGCCGGGGGCGAAGAAGATGATGAAGGCGGCGATGATCAGCAGGAAGCCGGCGCCCACCCCGTCCTTGAGCGTGTAGTACGGGTGGAACGGAATGCCGTCGGTGGGCGCGGTGGCCGACCAGCGGTTGCCCTTGGGTCCCTTCTTGATCTCCACGCCATCGGGGTTGTTCGAACCCACTTCATGCAGCGCGCCCAGGTGCAGCACCACCAGCAACAGCAGCACCAGCGGCAGCGCGATCACGTGCAGGGCGAAGAAGCGGTTGAGGGTGGCATCGCTGGGCAGGTAGTCGCCCATGATCCATTCGGTCAGCCCGTTGCCGATCACCGGAATGGCGCCGAACAGCGAGATGATCACCTTGGCGCCCCAGAACGACATCTGGCCCCACGGCAGCACGTAACCCATGAAGGCTTCGGCCATCAGCACCAGGTAGATCAGCATGCCCAGGATCCACACCAGCTCGCGCGGCTTCTGGTAACTGCCGTACATCAGGCCGCGGAACATGTGCAGGTAGACCACGATGAAGAACAGCGAGGCCCCGGTGGAGTGCATGTAGCGGATCAGCCAGCCCCACTCCACGTCACGCATGATGTATTCGACGGAGTTGAAGGCTTCCAGCGCACTGGTCTTGTAGTGCATCGTGAGGAAGATGCCGGTCACGATCTGGTTGACCAGGATCAGCAGTGCCAGCGAACCGAAGTAGTACCAGAGGTTGAAGTTCTTCGGCGCGTAGTACTCGCTCACATGCTTGCGGTACACCGGCATCAGGCCGGGCGCACGGGCGTTGACCCAGTCGGCGACGCCGGTGGCGGTACGGGTAAGGATGTTGGCCATGATCAGGCTGCCCCCTGCGGATCGACGCCGATGATGATGGTGCTGTCGTCCTGGTAATGGTGCGGCGGCACCAGCAGGTTGATCGGCGCCGGGACGCCATCGAAGACGCGGCCGGACATGTCGAAGCGGGATTTATGGCACGGGCAGAAGTAGCCGCCCTTCCATTCCGGATCGAACGGCTCGGGGCGGATCTCGGCCACCATCTCGGGCGAACAGCCCAGGTGGGTACACAGCCCGACCAGCACCGAGACCTCGGCCTTGATCGAGCGGAATTCGGGGTTTTCCTTGAGCACGTAGACCGGCTGCTGGTCCGCGTTGCTGGACTCGGGATCCTTCAGGCGTCCGTCCAGCCCATGCAGCGCTTCGAGGATCGCCTTGGAACGCTTGACGATCCAGATCGGCTGTCCACGCCACTCCATGACCAGTCGCTGGCCTTCCTGCAGGGCGCTGATATCGGCAAGCACAGGAGCACCGGCCAGTTTGGCGCGGGCGCTGGGATTCCATGACTTGATGAACGGAACTGCTGCGAAACCGACGCCGACTGCTCCCACCACTGCGGTGGTTGCTGAAAGAAATCGTCGACGCCCAGTGTTGACTGGATCGTTTACCCCATCGTTGGCCATCCGGCACTCCGATATTGATTTAGGTAGCTTGAGGCTGCCAGTAGACCGGTGGGGGCCAGTCCACGATGAATCGTGATCGACTATAGCGGAACCTGACTCGGCGACACAATGGCGCTGACGGCGGCGTCGGCGGTGATGCAGCGGTTACTGCGTGGACGCAGTGGCACCACGGTAGCGGTCGGCCAGCAGGGCCACACGCTTCACGTAGTACTGCGTCTCGCTGTAGGGCGGCACGCCGCCATGACGGTCCACCGCGCCCTCGCCTGCGTTGTAGCCGGCAGCGGCCAGGGTCAGGTTGCCGTTGAAACGCTTGAGCAACCACGACAGATACTGCACGCCGCCGCGGATGTTCTGCGCCGCATCATAGGAATCGGTGACGCCGAAGCGGCGCGCGGTGGGCGGCATCAGCTGCATCAGGCCCTGTGCGCCGGCGCGGCTGAGCGCGGTCGGGTTGTAGGCCGATTCGGCATGGATGATGGCGCGGACGACCGCTTCTTCCACCCCGAACTCGCGCGCGGCCGCCGCGATCTCCGCCTGGAAGGCCGTGGTGTTGAGCCGGATCGAACCGAAGTTCACGCCCGGATTGGCACCGCAGGCGTAGCAGCGCTCGATGAAGCTGTAATGGATGGTGCGGACCTGGCCCAGGCTGGCCATCTGCGCGGGCCGGCGGCTGGTGTAATGCCGCACGCCATCCTTCATATAGGAGTAGACCTGCCCGTTGACCACGCGCTGCGCCTTGCCGGTGCGGGCCGCCGGCGCAGGCGCGGCAGTAAGCACGGTGGCGGCCTGGGCGGGTGCCGGGGTCGGGGCCA
>DGIP01000003.1 GCA_002386405.1 Stenotrophomonas maltophilia | reverse complement strand
GGCCAGCAGCAGCAGGTCGTTGGCGCGGCGGCAGCCGAGGGATTCCATCATGCGCGCGCGGTGGGTTTCCACCGTCTTGACGCTGATGCCCAGGTCGGCGGCGATCTCCTTGTTGCTTTCGCCCTTGCCGATCTGGCGCAGGATCTCGCGCTGGCGCGGCGAGAGCGCGGCAACACCGACCGGCTTTTCCTTGCCCAGCATGGGCGCCAGCATCTTGGCCGAGATCTGCGGGCTCAGGAACACCTGGCCGGCATGGGCCGCACGCAGGGCCAGGTCCAGCTCCTGGGGGGCGGCATCCTTGACCACGAAGCCAACCGCGCCGCGGTCCAGCGCGTCGCGCACGTGCACCGCGTCGTCGTGCATGGTCATCATCACCACGCGGGTGCCGGGCGCGCGTACCAGGATGTCGCTCAGCGCTTCCAGCCCGGTACGGCCGGGCAGGGACAGGTCCATCAGGATCACATCGGGCGAATGCAGCAGCGCCATTTCCAGCGCCTGCTGTGCATTGCTGGCCTCTGCGGCGACCTCCACGTCGGCAAAGCCCTGGAGCAGGCGGCTGAGGCCGGCGCGGACCAGGGTGTGATCGTCGACGATGAGAACGCGCACGGGCAGAGGGGATGTGAAGAAAGGAAGTTCTTCACATTATCCTAGCGCGGGGCTTTATTAAAGACCGCGCCGCCGGGAATCCGCCACCTGGCGCCGGTGCAGGCGGAACAGGTGCCGCTCCAGGGCCATTTCCAACCCGTCGCTCATGGGCTCGAAGCGCAGCCAGAGGAAACACGAGCCTGCGCCGGTGGCCGCTTCGGCCAGCACGGCCACGGGCAGGTCGATATGGTCGGGCAGCCAGTCGCAGGGCTGCAGGCGGATCACCCCCAGGCTGCCGGCCGGTGCCCCGGTGCGGGCGCCCAGCTCAAGCCGGATGCCCCGGCGCGACCAGCGCAGCGGGCGCAGGTCCAGGTCCTGGGCGCTCTGCCGCACCAGGCGGCCGAGCAGGACCATGGTCAGGTCCAGCTTGGCTTCCAGGCGCTGCAGCTGGGTGCTGGACTCGCCGCGGTCGTCATGACCGTCATCGCCCCGGGAATCCTCGACCAGGGCCACGCTGCGCAGCAGGGTTTCGGCGCTGCCCGGGCGGATCACGCTGCTGCCCAGGCGGAATTCGGCGGGCAAGGCGACATCGCAGCTCAGCGTTTCATCGAACAGCTCGCTTTCGGCCGGATGATGGATGTCGCTGGGGCGAAGGTCGCTCATGTCAGGGATTCTGCCCGGAGGTAGGCGAGGGACGCGCGAACGGCGCGTCGGTCGGCGGTGATGTGGGTGCCCGCTTCGTCGCGGCGGGCGGCCATGCGGATGCTGACCTGCTGCTGGCGGGCGATCAGCCCGCGCAGGGAACCGGCGTCGATGCGGGCATCGTGTTCATCCAGGTACGCCCGGACCTGCTGGTCGTAGGCGTCCATCAGGCGCTGGGTGAGGTCGTGGTCTTCACCTTCGACGGCGCGCGACAACTCGTCCAGCGCGTCGTGCAAGGGTTGCAGTACGTCGGTGGCGAGTGCGGCGTGCATCAGGCGCGTGCCGCAGCGGGCTGGCGCTGGTCGTGCGGGATGGCATTCCACGCAGCATCGATCTCGGTCAGCAGCTGCAGCGCTTCCTGCAGGGCGGCGCCGTCGTTGTGCAGGTTGGCATCGGTCAGGCGCTGCATGACGTAGTCGTACAGGGCCGACAGGTTGCCGGCGATGTCGCCGCCGGCTTCGTGGTCGAGCGAGCCATTGAGGTGGCCGACGATGGCACAGGCCTCGCCGATCGCCTTGCCCTTGCGGGCCTGGTCATTGCGCTCAAGGCAGGCTTCGGCCAGGCGGATGCGCTCGCAGGCACCGGTCAGCAGCATGGCGACCAGTTTATGCGGGTCGGCATCGTTGACGGCGCTGGAAACGCCGACCTTGCGGTACTGCTCTGCGTACTGACGGCTGGAACCGTACATTGGAAATTTCTCCTCTGGGACCCACGCCAGACATCAGGTGGTGGGTGCTGCCATGAATATCGGCGGTGCGGTACGGAAACTTGAGCGCTGCCCGCGACGGATCAGCTGCTGGTCTTCTTGGCCAGCGCCTGGGTCAGGCTGTCGCTGGTGGTCTGCATCTGGGTGACCAGGGTTTCCATGGCGGTGAACTGCTTGGTGTAGCGGTCGGAAACCTTCTCCATGCGCGCATCGAGCGCGTCCAGGCGGCTTTCCAGGTCCTTGATCTGCTTGTTCAGCGAATTGGTGCGCTGGGTGAGGGTGCCGGTTTCTTTGTCCAGGTTGCTCTTGATGAGCGTGTCCATGGGCTTGGCGATGGCGCCTTCCTTGCCGAACAGGCGCGCGACGGCGTCCGGGTCCTTGCCGATGGCGGTTTCCATCTTGCCGGTGTCCAGGGTCAGGCTGCCGTCGGCGGCCATGGTGACGCCCATGTCCTTGAGGCCGTTGATGTTCGTGCTGAACTGGCTGCGCAGCTGCTGCTGCAGGCCACGCACCATGGCATCGCCGGTGAGGGCGGCGGCGGTCTTGCTGGTGGCGTTGTAGGCGCTGGTGGACTTCAGGGCGGTGTTCATCGCGTTGTAGGCGGCGACGAAGGTGGCCATGTCCGCCTTGACCGAGGTGTTGTCGCGGGTGATGGTCAGCGTCTGGGTCTTCCCCGCCTCGGTACCGGCCTTGGTCAGGGTCAGGTTCACGCCCGGGACGATGTCGCTGATGGTGTTGGAGCTGGAGGTGCGGGTGAAGCCGTCCACGACCACCACGGCGTCCTTGGGGTCGACGGTCTGGGTCATGCCCGAGCCGGCGGTGCCGTCGTAGGTCAGGCCGCTGAGGCCAACGTTGCCGCCGCTGGCGGTGATCTTGACGGCGCCGGCCAGGCCGGTATCGACGGCGCTGAGCACGAGGTGCTGGCCGTCGTCGGCGGTGATGACGCTGGCGGTGACGCCCTTGCCACCGGCCGCCTTGTTGATGGCGGCGGCGATGTCGGTGAGCTTGCTGTCTTCGTTGACGACGACATCGAAGGTCTTGTCGCCATAGGCCACGGTCAGGGTGCCATCACCCACGACCGCATCCTTGCCATAGGCGCCGGAGCTGAGTTTCTGGCCCTGCGCCAGTGATTTGACTTCGACCTGGTGGGTACCGGCCGAGGCCGAGGCGGCGCCGTCGGAGGTGTCGATGCTGGCGGTGAAGTTGGAATCGGTGATGGTGCTGGTCTTGAACGACGGTTTGTCGGCGTTCTTGATCAGGCTGGCCAGGGTGGTCTGCAGGTTGGTCATGCCACTGGTGAGGGTGGCGAGTGCCGACAACTTGGCACTGGCGGCAGTGCCGGCGGAATTGATCTGGTTTTCCTGGGGCTCGCGCTCCTTGGCGACCAGCTGGGCCACCAGGGTGGGAATATCGAGGCCGGTACCAATGGTGCCAATCGCCATGTCTGCAGTCCTGTCTTGAAAAGTGGGCACGCAACCGCCTGCGCTTCCTGCAGGTGGTATCGGCCCGGAACGGGGAGGCTTGAGCGCCACCGCCAACCGGCGGGCGCGCTGATGCCAAAACAGGTGCAAGAGACATGCCAGAGCGGGCAGGTCCACAAAAAACCCCGCCGAAGCGGGGTTTCCTGTTCCGCACCCTCTGCAGGCATCAGCCCTGCAGCAGGCTCATGACGCTCGAGGGCGACTGGTTGGCCTGGGCCAGCATCGCGGTGCCGGCCTGCTGCAGGATCTGCGTGCGGGTCAGTTCGGCGGTTTCCTTGGCGTAGTCAGTGTCGCGGATACGGCTGCGCGAGGCCGACAGGTTTTCCGAGGTGGTGTTCAGGTTGGCGATGGTGGAGGTGAAGCGGTTCTGGATCGCACCCATGTCGGCACGCGAGGAGTTCACGGCCTTCAGGGCGTTGTCGACGATCGCCAGCGAGCGCTGGGCACCGGCCACGGAGCTGATGTTCAGGTCGCCGACCGAGGTCTTGGTGGTAGACACGGTGCCGCTGTTGGCTGCGGTGCTGGTTTCGGTCAGGCCAACGTTGGCGGCGGTGACGGCGGTGGCGCCAGCGGTGACGGTGCCGCCGTAGGCGACGTCGAAGGCCTGGCCGTCCTTGATGCCGCCCAGGGTGATCACGCCGCTCTTGACCGAGGCGTAGACGCCGGTGGTGTCCATCTTTTCGTTGATCGCGGCGGCGGTGGCAGCGGTGATCGACTGGCCGGCCTTCACGTTGAAGTCGGCGATGGTGACGGTCTGCGCGGTGCCACCCTTGGGGGTGTAGGAAATCTGCAGGCCGCTGAACTTGGTGTCGGCGGTGGCGGCATCGGCGGCAGCCAGGCTGGTGCCGACGTAGTCACCGGCGAAGAAGCCGCTGCCGAGCTTGCTGGTGCTGGAGTCGACGATGCTGTTGATGCCGATGGTCTGGCCCGAATCCGCGCCGACCTGGAACAGGGCGCCGGAGAACGAGCCGTCCAGCAGCTTGGTGCCGTTGAAGTTGGTCTGGCGCGAAACGCGGTCGATTTCCGAGGTCAGCTGCTTGACTTCGGCGTTCAGCGCTTCA
>DGIP01000309.1 GCA_002386405.1 Stenotrophomonas maltophilia | reverse complement strand
CGGGCGGTTAGCTCAGCGGTAGAGCATTGCCTTCACACGGCAAGGGTCACAAGTTCGAACCTTGTACCGCCCACCAATTAGAACCCCGGTTTTAGGGGTTAACGACAAAGCCGGCCTTGAGCCGGCTTTGTCGTAAGTGCACAGTATGTGCATCGGCCGCGCCCCACGGTGGGTTGTCGGCGATCTATGGGTCGTCCCTTCTATAGCGGCACAACTCCCATTCGATTTCTGCACTAAGGCCAGAAGCGTGGAGCTAGCCTCTCAAATGCTTCAGTGATCGATCATTCGACCGGCTTGTGACTGGCCTGGAAAACGCCGTCAGCGTCACGAACGCGATGTTCTGCGGAGCCGACATAGAACCTCTGACTCCGCGCCATTATCGGGTACATCAGCGATGCATAGAGTAAGGCGAGACTGTCGTTGGCTCTTGGGTCAGCAGCTGCAGCGTGGGCGCCGAATTTGTCACGCCAAGCCATGATCTCCGGGCAAACACCAAGAGCGCTTACGTAGCAGGGATTGCCAGATTCACCCGTAATACGCCAGCCGCTTTCGGGCCTTCTGACCGGGCGAGTCACATCGTCGATTCGCCTGGTGCCTTCTTGTAGGGATTCTCCTACCAGAGATTAAGGGTTATCCGACGCTCGTGTAGCGCTTCAAAACGTCAGACTCCGTAGCACAGGAACTGAACAGGGGCAGTGAATGGGATTTTTGTCAGAGGAAGAGATCGCTTCTCTTCGAATCGCGAAGATGAATTACCAGATCGTCGGGGATGAGGCGTTTGAACCGCGCCGCGCAATGGCCAATGTGGAGTTCGAGCATTTCTTCTTGGCTCGCATCGCGGATATGGATGCTTCATCGCTCTTCAAGTTCGCAGAGCAATCTGAGGCGCGTGATCTAGTTCAGCGAATTGCTACGAATCGAGTTCAGTTTGCTTACGGTGGCACACAGCTGGCGCGAGACTTTCACAGCCGCCACGTTGGGCAGAGTTCGTCAGGCGCTTTCTTCTTCTTCGAGTTGCATGTGGCAGATGAATCGGTACGGCTGTACTCGATGCTTAAGTACGACTATCGCGAGGTTCTCGCACCTTCGAGATCGAATAGTTCTAGGCAATTAAGAAAGATCGTCGAAGCCTTCGTTCAGGACAAGCGCGCCCTGCAGAAATCATGCTTGATTAGGGTGAGGGACGGCGTGGCGGAAGACGAGATTTCAGCGCGGGACCGAAATGGGAAGTCCCCAGACGTAACCGACTTCTTCTCTGCCTTTCTCAGTGTGGAAAGGTCACGAGATGACAAGGAGCTTAATCAGCAAGTGTATTTGGCTCTCACTGATGTCCTGAAGGGTCACGAAGATCTTCTGCCTGATGGGGGTATATCACAGGCGCTTGCTGTGGTCAGAGAGCGACTTCGTACCGCCTCTGTGATCAGTGATTCGACGGCTTTGGACGCACTGATGGTCGCGGCGGGCCGTCCAAGTGAGCCGCAAGTCGCTGATTCGCTTAAGAAGGCGCTGGAGCGCTCCATGAAGAAGCGTAAAGTCTCAGGCCTTGAGTTTGCGCCGGACGAAGATGTCTTGAAGCGGTCCGTCAGGAAGAAGCTCAGCACCAGGGAAGGCGTCAACTTGGATTACCCTCAGTACCTGGAGGACAGCCGCGTAACTAGGGAAGCCCTCTCGACGGGCGGCATGAAGATCACCATCACCACCGACCGCCTGGAGGTCGACAAAGTTGTCTCAGAGACAGCTCGCGCGCTACGTTAACGACCTGCTAGGTGCCAAATCCGCATCCGTCACCGAAACGGGTGACGGTCCTTTGGTACTGCATGGAGTTAGCCTGCAGGCCGCCACCGTCCTGAAGCAGATGGTGGCTGACGTAGGGTGGCCGTGCACTTTCGTCGATTGCTCGGACATGGAAGTCACTCTGGGCGACTTGGATGATTACTGCGAGCCTTTTGATGTCCGAATAACAAAGGTTAAGCCGAGTGATGAGCTTCTCTTCATCTCAGCACCTGGCTTCCGAGGATGGCTGGAAGGTTCCCCTTCCGGAAAAGTTCGGTACGCGCAGGCCACCGTTGGCTTCGAGACTGAATCCTTCTTGCTCTTGGCGGCGGAGGATGAGTCTCGCAGTTTCACCGCCGGTGTCGAACGCAGAAGTCCACGGACGATTGTCAAATCTGTAGGCGAAACGCCCCTGCTCACTGCTGACGTCAGGCCATACGTCCTAGTTGGCGCGAATCATCCATGGTCGCAGCAAGCCTTCGGAATCTGGCTGGAAGTTGCGCTGCCGCGCCTCATGGTCGCACTTGCTTCCGAGGTAAACCATGTCAACTCTCAGATTGATTTCGCAGGCCCACCGAAGGTCACACTTGAGGGAGTGCATCTCGGCGCGCCCGGAAAGCTGGGTACGGATGCATTTATCTTGCTGCAATCCGCTATCAAGTGGGTTTATGAAGTAGATCGAGAAGCGGAGACCCGAAAGAAGTTGTTTGGGATTGAATTTGTGAGGTCGCTCAAAAGTCGTTCGGGGGCGTATGACGCGTTTCGTGAGGGTTGCGGTGATGCACTTGAAGGCGCAAAGATCGCACATCAATTTGGTCTGGCGGAAGTAAGCAGAGACGCATTGAAGTCGATGGCTGACCTCAGGAAGTCGGTTGCAGATGAGACGGCTAAGATCGCGGATGCGACACGTCAGCTTTCCCTCAGTATCGCCGGTGCCATGTTTTACGGCTTAGGCTTGATCGCTGCACGCCTTACGTCTGTTGCCCATCCGTACTTGCTTGACGCCATGGCGATCGTTGGCTTGGGCTACGTGTCAGCGATCATATGGATAACTCACAAGAGCCTGGACCAACAGGAAGATTTGCGCAAAAGATGGAGAGGCAAGTTCTATGAGTTCCTTCGAACCGAGGACTATAAGACTATGGTGACGGAGCCCTTGGAAAAGTCCGAAGAGTCGTTGCGATTTGCGATGAAGTGCGCTGGCGTTCTGTCGCTATTGCTGTTCATTGTGGTCGGCATATACAACCACGCTGCGTGATCGAATACGGAGGTCGTACGCTGCCCGGTCACCAACGCGAGGTATGCGGATCCACATAACGCCGGCCCGGGCTGCAGGTGTTGTTTGAGAGACCGCCTGCTGGTCGCTCCCTTCTGACTAGTCGGCCAGCAGCACTACCGGATTCGCATCGCCGCGGCGAGGGATGCTCTTTCCCTCGGCAGCGGCCTGGCGCATCGGCCGCGTCTCGTCGCCGGCCGAAATGCACAGGTCGCATAGATCGCAAATCCCACTTTTCCTCGGTGTCTGCTCCACTTCAGGTCACCTGTGGTGGCGCATCCCTGAGGGCCGAGATAATGTCGAACTCCGGGGTCCGAATTCCCCGGTGGCTGTGTGTAGCCCTAGGGGCGCTAGATCGACTACGCACAAGTTATCCACAGGCTTGTCCATGGCGGCGCGTGGCTCAGGGCAATACCTTCTGTTCGACCATCCCGGTCGTAAGGAGAACGCAATGACGGGTCATCCGAAGCAGTTCGTGATCTACAGGGACGGGGCAGGCGACTACCGTTGGAGCCTCTACTCAGTCAACTCCAAACTGATTGCGGACAGCGGTGAAGGCTACAAGAACCGCGCCGATTGCCTGCATGGAATGAAGTTGGTTGCGGCAGTCGCTACCAATGCCCCCGTCTACGACAGGGACAAGCAGCAATGGCTTGATTAAGCCTGGGAGTGGCGGTGCACTCGGTGCACCGTCACTGCTCCCCGGGGGTAGGCGTCAGATAGCCAGTCCCTAGATCCTGGAGCGCCAGCGGGACACCTCCCGCTTGACACTCCATGACCACAACATATCCGCTCCAGTCATCCTCCGTGGACGGATGAATTGGTACTACACGCTTCCTTAGACCCTCCCTAAACCGCTTCATTTGGGGTGGAGATCTGAAGTAGTCTGGTCCACGCTCTTCAGCCTCCGCAGCGGTGGAATAGAACTTCACCTTGAATCGCTTCGAGGAGGCGATGTCACCGGGCTGATAGGCGATGTCTTCCAGCTCACCATCTAAGAATCGACCCAGAATAAACTCGTCGATGACCGGGACATCTAGCGCCGCAATCCCAACATGCGTACTGGTGCTCACGATAACCAACGGCTGCACCTTGAACTGTTCGTTTAAGATCATTCCGTGCCGGCGCGCATCCTCAATGAATGCAAGGCGGTTGTCCTTAATTGCTTCGGCTTTGCGCAATGCCTGTTTGGCCGCGCCTATCACGGTCATCCTGTGGGTGGCAGTGCCCTTTGCATCGGTCGGTTCCAAGATGCACTTGGTTTCGCCAACGAACACCGTATTGCCGATCGAGAAAACAAGATCGATCTCCTCATCGCTGCTGCTGACAGGCCTGAAAGTGTAGTCGTCCGGAATACACGACGCTACTGGAACCAGTATTTTCGATTTTTGGATGGCGGCGATGACCTGGCCCCTGATGTGGGATTCAAAGAGAGGCCCCCGTCTGCCCAAATCAATACTTGCCTGCCGCATCCACACATCAACGAGCCGTCTCAAGTTGGGGGATATGACTGCTGCGAACACTGGGGTCACGGTTTCCACACCAACAGGTACGAGCGGTTGGGCCCAAATCTCCTGCCCGACAGCGCCGCGAAACGTAAAGAATTCAACGACCCTTTTGCTCTCAAGTCTGTTCATGCCAGTGGCTGCCGTCAGCGCCTCCACCAGGGCATCTATCTGCAGAGTTGGCGCGTACTCTGGCATCCATGTGTGCACACGATCTTTTCCGGAATTTATGACGTGCTTCTCGCCTACGGACTGCACGAGCACATGTGCGGTACGGGAGATGACTGTCCAAGAATCAATGAGCATGGAAAGAGTCAGGCCATTGAGTTCACCGATACGCTCCTGGAGCAAGTCTCCGTAGTACGGCTCTGTCGCATGAACGCGCATCACGGTGAGTTCCTCAATGAGCCTGGTCGAAACGCCCTGTTTGGCGACCTTGATGATCTGCCTCTTGTTTCGACGTTCTATGCCACAGACTTCGCGAACTCTCAACCGACCGCCATCTGCGAGTGAAGCACGTTGGAACTCGCTTGCGATGATATTGAACCCGGTTGATAGCGAGGCTCGACGTGCTACGCCTATTGCGTAAGCGCTGAGGACATCAAAGTCCTGGGGAAGGAATACTTTTACTTCGCCCTTGTCGATCATCCTGTAACTGTTCCAAAGACAGTCGTTCCATATGTCCTCAGCGAAGCGGTAAAGAATTCCCAAGTTCAGCTCGAAGTTGGCGTCGGCCCACTCGACCTGATTCATTCGCGGATTTCCAGCCAGACTAGGACTTTTCTGCAGGACATTTTTGATAGGCATCTCGACGCCGTCTACAATGCTCTCGATGATCTCGTCGGGCATCCAGTCCGCTCCGCCGGGTAGGCGAATTTTGACCCCTGCCATTTCCTCAAAGGCGTAGACCTCCGAAGGCGAACCCCGTCTAGACGCCTGAAAGTTCTCGACGGCAATCGTGGTCTTCCCGTGAGCTACAAAGAATTCGTGATTTGCCAGGGCTAGAAAAGCTCGTAGCTTGGTCGTGGCAGAGATCTCGTTCGATGGGGCGAGCTTCAGCGCCCCGCGGATCGCTTCAAGCTTTCCGTGCAAGACTATTCCTGCCGCATGCGTGTCGTGGTCCAAGGCATCCGGTGTCGGAAGGCCATCAAATTCGCGTTGCCATCCCTCCAGCGTGAACGTGCGCCTGAGGGGGCCGGGGATTCTTCCATTGCGGACCAGCTTCGTAAAATCTCCCATTTACGCCTCACGTCGCTAGGTATAAGGCCTCTAAACTACATGAATGGATTCGCTGGCACATCAGATTCCGCTGCGGGCCTCGGCTCGACGAGCTCGCGAGTGGTCGCACCCACTGGAACTTACCGGGAGAGAGCATTCTGGACATACGCGCCTTGCGATGGTGGTGGAAGCTGCCAGCCACTTGCATGCAGTCCAGAGGGTGCGCCCCGTGTAGTGTCGAGGTGGGCGTAGAGGCGGCGGGCGAGTGAATCAACGGCGTGCGGTTTCGCGGCAAAGACCACGACCGCAAGGTTCCGCTCTCCCGCGCTGCTGGCGCCATGTTCGACCGGCTGGGCTGCAAGAACCGCTGCACACCGGACACTCAGGGAGCCGGCCAGGAGCAAGGCATCCACGATCGCGGCCGGACTTGATTTGACGAGTCGCCCGAAGCGGTGGTTTCCGACACACTCTCTGTGGAGTGTTTGATGTTCTTCTTGGTGGTTGGCGTGCAGTTCTCACGCGGAAGTGTGAACTGCATTCTCTGATTGATGATTAAGTAAGGTCACTTGCGTCATCAATTAGGTTTCGTCTACCAAGATCGGCAGATCAAGAGATACAAACGATTTCCCAGCTTCCGCGTCATCCTGCATGGTGTTGTACAGAGCCTAGGAACTCTAAAGAAGCAGAATGTTGGACGTCCCTTTGTCGGGAGGGTGGCTAATACAACACCCTCGTGGAAATACGCCCGCCGTTTCTTCTGCTTAACGGTTCCTAGCCTCCCGACGCTCTTGTCACTCCGACGAGAGCCGCACGTGCCGGAGGTCCAACATGTTTAGATGGCTGGCTAGTACGCCCTACGAAGACGAACTTCGCCCCAAGCGCAAAGCTTATTCCCGCCCGCCACGCAGCTACAGGATGTGTGGGCATTGGTACGAACTACCCGGCGGGATAGGGCGCTACGAACGCGTTCCCTGTCTCAAGCTGAGTGGCCGCTGGTTGCGTGACGTCGGCTTCGTGATTGGCGCAAAGGTGGCGGTAGAAGTGAAAGAAGGCTCCATCACCCTCACCGTGATCGAAATGCCGCCGCCGGTGGCTCCGAAGGTTCCCCGCAAGGTGCAGCGGGAGCTGGCCCAAGTTGGGAGGTTGTCATGAGCAGGCGTGTACTCATGCGGGCGAAGATGGAAGACACCTTGCGCGCCAACTTCCAGGCTGCGGCGGCGCGCAATTTCCTGCCCGCAGCCACGGTGCTGCGGCAACTGATGCAGGCGTACGTGGTGGTGCAGGGCGCACCTGCCGACTCGGTGGCAAGGCGGCCTGGCAACGCCGTGCTGGTTGCTGCCGAGGCGGTGGCGAGGCTGACGCGGCCGCTGCACATGCAGCGCGACGAGCGGGATGTGGAAACGCTGTTCCAGCGGCAGTGCCAATGGAAAGACAGCGTCTTTGGTGGCGTATCGGGAGGAAACACCCATGGCTGAGCACGAGCGTGAAAAGCCGTACGTATCGCCGGCGCGACGGGAGGCACTGCGCATCTGTGCCGGCATGCTGGTCAGGCTGGTGGATGTGGTGGAAGGCTGCCACCGGCTCACAATGTTGCGGCGCGCGGCAGGTATTGACGAGTGGGACAGGGACTTCGCCGTGTTCGCTGACATGTCAGAAGAGTTCGATCGCCTGGGTGCCTGGGAAGGGCGCAGGTACTGGTCGGAAGAAGAGCTGGCCAAGGCGGTGCCGGATGGCAGGGAGATTGCCGCCAGAGCACGGGCTATGACGGCAAGGGAGTGCCATTCGGTGGTGCGGCGGGTCTTTGCTGAGGCGGGTCACTGAAGATCGGGGCCGAAGGCGCAGGAAGCGCTCGGCGGCTATGATTGCAAAGGCGCTGGCGCCAACGCGATAGTGACTGCCGGGTGGCGCAGTAATGGATAGGCCTGAGACGGGGATGCACGATGGCTGATCACATGAGTCACGAAGATTACGTGCTCCGGATGCGCAGGGAAGCGGTGAGAACCTGCGCCGGCATTCTGGATGGGTCGGTCTGTGTACTGGAAGGGTGCCATCTGCTCTCGTCGTTGCGATGGGAAGTGGAGTTGGACGAGCGGGATCCCGACTTTTTCACTTTCGCGATGATCTCGAGCGAGATCGAAGGGTTGCCGATCGGCAATGATCGGCAGCACTGGTCGAAGGCGGCGTTGGCCGAGCTCGAGCCGGATGTACGGGCCGCCGTGGCGTGGGCAATGCCCATTGCGAGGGGGGCCTGTCAGTCGGTGGTGGAGAGGTTCGCCAACGAGCCGAGCGCCTGAACCCGGCGCCCGCGCACCACGCCCCGGCTGGCCGTAGAATCCGGTTTCCAACGGTGAAGGATCACGGCATGAAGCTCAGGGGCGTGGGACGCGGCAGGGTGTGCATCGCGGTGGCGGGGCTGGTGCTGTTGGCCGGGTGCAACGAGATGAATCTGTCCGAGCCGGGCGTGAAAGCGCCTGATGAAGCGGCTGCGCCCCAGGCTCACGCCGAGGTGGCGGCGCCGCCAGAAGCCGCGCCGGTGGCCGTTGTCGCCCAGCCGGGTAACGAGACCACGAAACCCTTCGCTTTCGATGCCCCGGCCACGGCCGACACTCCGCCCGCCGCATGCCGGTTCGATGGCCTTAGCCTGCCGGCCAACACCAAGGTGTTTGCTGCCGGGGCGTACTCCGGCAAGGAGAGCGACTTCCAGATCGACCAGAGCGGCCACCCGGCGACCACCATCCAGGTGGCGGTGCATGAGCCCGACGCGCAGGTGGCGTTGCTGCTGGGCGCCTACGAGCCCACCGTGTGGACCGTTGGCTGGACCCGCGGCACCCGTATCGCCGCCGTGCTGGTCACCGGTTACCACCGGCAGCAGCTGACCGGCCTGCCGGCGGGCGTGCCAGTGCTGGTGAGTACCTATGACAACCGTGGCCCGTGTGGGTATGCCTATGTGAGCGAAGAGGGCGCGGCCAAGCTCAACCCGATGGCGCGTGAAGCCTTTGGCCGCCCGGTGGATGTGGCCTTTATTGCGCGCAATGGCCGCGCGGTGGTCGGCAAGCTTCCGCCGGGTGCAGCGCTGGTGACCGATGCCGCTGCGGCGCCGGTGGATACATTCCGGTTGAAGGATGCGCCGCTCGCAGGCCAGGCCGGGCTCGATGCCGCGATGCGCGATGGCACCCTTCGCGCGACCGCGCCCGCCGACGTGCGTGCCTGGAATGCCGCGCGCCAGCGCAGCGAGGGCGCGCAGGATGTTCCGCGCATTGAAGGTGGCAACGTTTCGCGCGGCACAGAAGTGCCGTATCGCAGCTACACCGTGCTCAAGGCCTTCGCGATTCCCGCCGGCCTGCACGGTGCGCACTCGGCCACGTTCTTCGTCGCTGCGGGTGTGCCGGCACCCACCGGTGACCCTGGCCATTCCCAAGTGCGCTTCATCGAGACAGGCAGCTGCATGGGTCCGACCTGCGGGATGCGCTGATGACGTTGCAGAGGCGTGTGATGGCGTGGGTGGTGACGCTCGCGCTGGTGCTGGCGGCTGTCGCGCCTGTGGTGGCGCAGACAGCACGCAAGCCTTCCCCCTACGAGTACCGCCCGGGCAATGACGTTGCTGCGCAGCCAGCGGTGGGGCCAGACTATCTGTCGCGGATCGATGGCCGAGAGCAGTTCATGCAGCTTGCCCGCGTCTACAACGCCGGCACCGCGCTGGAAATGCCGCACCTGATCTTCGTGATCGACCGGCAGAATGCGGCGCGCCCGTACTACATCAACACGCCGCGCTTCGAGCTGCACGAGAACTTCGTGCGCCGCCAGGGGCTGGTGCGTTCGCTGGACAAGGCCACGCTCAATGCGCAGTACCGCGATCCGCAGCGACGGTTCCTGTTCGGCACCGTGAGCTGGCAGAAGGACCTGCCGGGGTACACGTACGAGTTCTGGGAGGGCGACAAGCTCACCGCCGCGCTGCTGCGGCAGACCGACGAGGTGGTGCGCGCATCGTTCCGGGATCCGATCCGCTTCAAGACCAACTCCACCCAGCATGAGCAGCTGGCCAGCGGCATGAAGCTGCCGTTCGTCAGCCAGGAGGCCTTGTTGCGTGAGCAGCGTTTCCTGCCGTTGAACACGGGCAAGGCCGAAGGACGGCTGCGCATCGTGCGCACCGAGGCGCAGCTGCGCACGCTGTCGCCGCGCGATATTCCGGTGCTGGATGAAGTGCCGATCGCGCTGGCCCCAGTGGCCGGGCTGGTCACGCAGCGGCCGTCCACGCTGTTGTCGCACGTGAACCTGCTGGCGAAGGGGTGGGGCATTCCCAACGTGTACGTGCGCGACGCCCAGAACGCGCTGCGCCAATACGATGGCCGCTGGGTAGCGCTGGAGGTCAGCAACAACGACTACCGGGTCACGCCGCTGGCACGCCCGGCGCGCACGCCTTCTGCAGCGCCTGCACGCGCCACGGTGCGCAACCTGCCACGTCCGGACCTGGCGGTGGTCGCGCTTAAGCCGCTGGCCGCGCTGCGTGCACGCGACAGCAGCCACTGCGGGGTGAAGGCGGCCAACCTGGGCACGCTGAAGGCGGCGCTGCCACCGTTGGCGCGCGTGCCAGATGGCTTCTGCATTCCCTTCGCGCATTACCAGGCGACCATGCAGCGGCTGGACATTCCCCAGCGCCTGCAGGAGTTGCAGCGCCGCCCCGGATTCAACACCGACCCGAACGTCCGCCGCGAGGCGTTGGCCGCGCTGCGCGCCGAGATCACCGACGCAGCGCCCGACCCTGCCTTCGTCCGCATGCTGGATGCGCAGTGGCAGGGCCAGTTGAAGGGCGGCGGGGTGTTCGTGCGCAGCTCGTCCAACTCGGAGGACCTGCCGGGTTTCAGTGGGGCAGGGCTGTACACCACGGTGCCCAACGTGACCCGCGCCGATGCCGTGGCCAAGGCCGTACAGACGGTGTGGGCCTCGGTCTACAACTTCGAGGCCTACGAGGCGCGCACCGCCGCGGGCCTGCAGCAGGACGCGGTCGCCATGGCAGTGCTGGTGCAGCTGGCGGCACCCTCGGACAGTTCCGGGGTGATGATCACCCGCGATCCGTTCGATCGCGCCCACCAGCACACCACCTACATTTCAGCCAAGCGCGGGCTGGGCATCCGCGTGGTCGAGGGCAAGCGCCAGGCCGAACAGGTGATGTATTCGGACTGGTCCAAGGCGGTGCAGGTGCTGAGCCGGTCGGCCGAAGATACCCAGCTGGTGGCCAAGGCCGGTGGGGGCGTGCGCGAAGTGGCCATCACCGGCTCACGCCAGGTCCTTACCGATGCGCTGATCGCGCGCCTGGCCAAGGTGGGAAAGGCCACCAAGCAGGCATTGGGCGGGGTGGACCAGGATATCGAGTGGGCCGTGGTGGGCGATGAGATCGTGATGCTGCAGTCGCGGCCGTATGTGGATGGCGGCGCGCGGTAGCGCATCTGCTCAGTCAACTCGTCGCCAGACGGAGATGGGCACGCTGCCATCCGCGCGCGGTGGAACGTAGTAGCGCAGTTCCGCGCCCTCCAGCGTGTACCTGCGCCGCTGCGTGGTTTCTTCCCAGTTGGGGAAGGACGCTCCGTCGATGGTGAATACCAGTTCGTTGGCCCGTTCGTCGATGCCCACCACACCGTAGTGGGTGCTGCTGCCCATCACAGCGGAACGGAAATCCTCGGCACTGCCCTCGGCCTTGCTGTCACTGCCAAACCGCTGGCGGTCGGACCGGAAGATCTGCAGCGAGTACTGCCCATTGGCATCGACCATCATCCTGCCCTTCGGGTGTTCCCCGTAGTCGCGGGCGATGTCGCCGTTGGGCAGGCGCTTGTCGGCGGCTACCAAGATCCAGGTGCCCTGCAACGGCGAAGGGCGCGTCTGCGCCTGTGCGTCGCGCGCGCCCAGTCCTGCCAGCAGGGCGAACAGCGTTCCGGTCAGAATCTTCATCAGGTGGCTCCTCATGGCGTTGGGGATGCGCCAAGCCTGGACCGGTTGAGTGATGCGATAAAGCCATCTATAAGGATATCTGTCATTTCAGAATCGAATGGTTGGGCATGAAAGCCATCGACGTGGAAGCGGTCAGGGCGTTCCTATTGGCCGGCGACCTGAAAAGCTTTACCCGGGCCGCCGAGGTGATGGGCACCACGCAATCGGCAATCAGC
Source organism: Stenotrophomonas maltophilia (assembly GCA_002386405.1). Lineage (GTDB taxonomy): Bacteria > Pseudomonadota > Gammaproteobacteria > Xanthomonadales > Xanthomonadaceae > Stenotrophomonas > Stenotrophomonas maltophilia_AD. Next base: position 25,880 of record DGIP01000309.1, on the reverse strand, counting down.
CTCAAGCTGCGCCGGCTGGAGGATCAGCTTGGCCGCCGCCTGCTGGAGCGCACGCCGCGCCATGTGCGCCTGTCCGCCGAAGGTCTGGCCTTCGTCGGGGTGGCGCGAGAGCTGGTGCTGTCCCACGACCGCGCGGCGGCTGCGTTCACCACCGAGCAACGCAGACTGTCAATCGGGATCAATCAGCAGCTGGTAGGTAGTGAACTGCCGGTGCTGCTGGGGAAGATGCGCGACCACGACCCGAACCTGCGGGTCGAGATACGCATTGGCGGCACCCACGAGCTGATGCAGGCCCAGCAGCGCGGGGACCTCGATGCCGTGCTGGTGTTGCGCCCCGACGAGGGCGGCAAGCGCGGCAGGATCGCATTCCAGGAGTCGTTCGCATGGTTCGCGGCGCCGGGCTGGGAGCGGTTCGCGGGCCAGCCCTTGCCGTTGGCCACGCAGGGAGAACCCTGCCGCATCCGCCTTGAGGCCGTGCGCGCGCTGGACCGTGCCGGCATCGCATGGCGCGAGGTCTTCATAGGAAAAGGTGCTGCGATCCTCGGGGCAGCCGCTACAGCAGGCCTGGCGGTAGCCGTACTGGCCCGGCGCGCGGCACCGCCCGGCACGGTGGACGTGGGCGGGCTGCTCTCACTGCCGCCGATCCGGGCGCAGGACGTGATGCTCTACAGCAGCCTCAGCGACCGGCGGACGCGGGAGGCATTGCGGATCCTTACATTGGCCTTTCAGTAAACGGCGGCTGGCCTGCAGGCGTTCTGCGTCAGTGGGATGAAACATAGCTTGCGCCGGGCCATGCCTGCGGAATGGCGAAGCTGTCGCGCATGCGCTGTGCTTCCTTTGCCGGTGTCAGCCCGAACAGCCGCTTGAACTCGCGGCTGAACTGCGAGGTGCTTTCAAACCCTACCGCGTGGCAGGCCGCAGCAGCGGTCATGCCCTCGCGCACCATGAGCAGGCGTGCCTGGTGCAGCCGCGTTGATTTCAGGTACTGCATGGGCGAGGTGCAGGTCACTGCCTTGAAGTGACTGTGGAACGAGGGCGTGCTCATGCCGGCGCTCTGCGCTAGTCGCGCGACATCCAGCGGTTGGGCGTAGTCCGAGTGGATGCGCTCAAGCGCTTTGGCAATCTTTCCGAACCTTCCCTGCTGGGAGAGTGCCGCGCGCAGGACGGCCCCTTGCGGGCCGGTGAGGACGCGGTAGTACAGCTCACGGAGCAGCTGGGGGCCGAACAGGGCCGATTCCACGGGATCGGCAAGCGCGCGCAGCAGACGCTCCAGGGAGAGCTGCATGGCCGCATCCAGCGGGCTGGACATCATGCTCTGCGGTTGCGCCACGTCTGTGCTGATGTCGTGGCGGTCAATCTCCAGCATCAGCTCGGCCGCAAGCGGAAAATCCAGGTGCAGGTACAGCGCGAGCAGCGGGGATTCCGCCGACGCATCCGTTTCCATGGTGAACGGCACCGGCACGGAGACGGCCAGGTACTGGTTGGCGTCGTACACGTACGTGCGTTGGCCGAAGTAGCCGCGCTTGCAGCCCTGGCAGACGATCACGATGCCAGGGTCGTACAGCACCGGGGTTCGCGAAAGCGGGCGGTCGGACCGGAGCACGCGCACGCTTGGCAGCGCGGTCAGGTTGTAGCCCTCCACCGGCGCCAGGGCGAGCACGAGCGGTGCCAGCGGCAGGGGGCTGGCCGGTCCGGAGCGGGCGCTGGCGTTGGAGGGGTTCATAGGATCAGGCAATAAGCGGAGCGAATTGCGCCTTAGTGAGACCGGGTGGTGGGACTATTGTGCACCCCATCCCCTGATGGAGCACCCCATGACGCACCCCAAGCGAATCTTCATTACCGGTGTGAGCAGCGGCTTCGGCCTGGCGCTCGCCCGCGAAGCCCTGGCCGCTGGCCACGAGGTGGTTGGCACCTTGCGCCGGGCCGACGGCATCGCGGCGTTCGAGGCGCTGGCGCCTGGGCGCGCGCATGCGCGCCTGCTGGACGTTACCGATGAGGCAGCCATCGGGGCGGTCGTCAGCGCGGTGGAGGCGGAGCTGGGGCCGATCGACGTTCTGGTCAACAACGCCGGCTATGGCCATGAGGGCGTGATGGAGGAATCTCCACTGTCGGAGATGCGCAGGCAGTTCGACGTCAACGTGTTTGGCGCCGTGGCGATGATGCGGGCCGTCCTGCCCGGAATGCGTGCCCGCCGCTCTGGACGGATCCTCAACATCACCTCCATGGGCGGCATGATCACCATGCCGGGCATTGCCTATTACTGTGGAAGCAAGTTCGCGCTGGAGGGCATCAGCGAAGCGGTGGGCAAGGAAGTCCGTGACCTGGGGATCCATGTGACGGCGGTGGCGCCGGGCTCCTTCCGCACCGACTGGGCAGGCCGCTCGATGGTACGTTCACCGCGAACCCTGAGCGACTACGACGCGGTGTTCGACCCGATCCGCCAGCGCCGACAGGAGGTCAGTGGAAAGCAGCTCGGCGACCCACGCAAGGCCGCGCAGGCCATGCTGGCCCTGATGGAAAGCGAAGCGCCGCCCGCGCATCTGCTGCTTGGCAGCGATGCCTTGGCCTTGGTTCGAGAGAAGCACATGTCTGCCCTGGATGACCTTGTGCGCTGGGAGCGTGTTACCCGGTCCACCGATGGCTGACCGAGGGGCAGTTACATCGCGGGTGGCGAGCGGACTTCGGCCTGTGCTTTCATTGGAATCGCATGCTGCCGCATGTGTCCAGAGAGACATCCATGCCGTCTGATACCAGAAGGATTTCCGGCGCAGCGCTGCTGCTGGTTTCCGTGGTCTACGCGCTCACCATTGTGTGGGGCGTTGAGTGGCTGCTCAATGCACTTCGCTCACGCACGTTTGGCATGGGGCCAGAGCTGCAGCCACGCTGGGTGCGCACCGCGCTTGCCTTGGCGCCCTTCGCGCTGTTCTCGCTGTGGGTAGGCATCCGCCGCCCGCCCCGCGTGCGCCGAGGCTTCATCGCCGGGCTGCTTGCTTCGCTTGCGTTGTGGGGCTGGTACTACGCCGACGGATGGATGAACACCGGCGGCGGCGCCAACATCGGGCTGGGCATCATCATGATGCTCTCGCCACTGCCGGTGTTCGTGGTCATCTGGTGGTTCGCACGCAGGGCATGACCGACGGTCACGTTCAGACATACAGGAGGAACCAGTCAACATGGAAAAGCGTGTCTGCTTTGATTTCGAAATAGAGTTCAGCAACGGCGGCGGTATCCAGGGCCAGGAGTTCCGGCTGGATATCGAGGGCGATGACATCAGTGATGACGCGCTCGCCGACTACATCGTTCGTGACATGCGGCTGCTGATGGTGGGTACGGTGCGCATCCTCAATAAACGGATCATCGAAGAGCCGCACAAGCGCCCACTGGATGCGCTTGACGGAGCGGAATAATGGCGCGACACGGCATTGGAACGAGCATGCAGCGGACCATCATTCTCGTGGTGATTGCGCTGGGTTCGGCTTGTAGTGGCAATCAGGACCAGCGGGTTGAAGAGGGTAATCCGGCCCCAGCGGCCAATGCACGAAGCGGTGCTGAACCCTCCAGAGCGCCGGGTGGGATGCCGCGCAGTGCTCCGGTGCTGGGTGACGATGTGCCCGACGTTGAGGCAAGCGCTTACATGGAAGCCAACGGCGTTTCCCTTGAAGTTGCCAGGGAGCGGCTGCTGATCGAGTCAGAGCTTCTGCCACATGTCCAGGACCTACGGGAGCGATATCGAGAGAGGATGGCCTTCATCTCGATCGAGTCAATGCCGTACCAGCACCTGGTGGTAGGGTTGAAGGGGCCGGCAATGGAGGCCGCCCAGCACATCAGTGTTCGCGGGACGGATGTCAGGGTTGAGTTCGAGGAAGGCTACCCCTACACGGCGCGGGAGTTCAGCGACATCGTGAGCAGGGCAAGCCTGAGGGTTCTGGAGTTCTTCCCGGATGCGACCGGCTTGGCCGGACGTCCGGAGCTTGGCCTGATCGAAGTAATGGTGAGTGGAACAGACGAGCTGAGCCATGTGCCTGCGAAGGAAGCGTTTGAAGCGATGACCGGGGTTGAGATCAAGATACTGTTGGGCAGGTCTCCGCCGAGAAATTTGATTGATATTCCGCATTGATCGACTCAAGGAGTGAGCGGCAGCGTGAAACCGAATAGTGGATTGCCGGCCTTCCTGGGCCGAATAGTTGTGTTCCTTCTTCTTGCATTCGTCTGTCTGCCGAGTGCAGCAGCAAACGCCGTGTTTCAGGATCTCCTGCAGGTGCCTCGCGTTGACGGTAGCCTGTTGGCCGTGCACGTGCAGCGCCCCTCTTCAACGGGCAAGGTGCCGCTGCTGGTCTATATCGACGGCTCGCTGTGCATCCCCTCCACCTACAACGAGAGCGTTGCCTGGCTGCTGGGGAAGAATGACGGCGCCCATCCCTTCGCGTTGGGCGTGATCGAGAAGCCGGGCCCGACCATTCCGGCGCTCAACGCCGAGGAAAACATCGAGATAGGACCAGATTTCCAATGCAGCGCGGAGTTTCGGCAGCACTACTCCATCGACCAGCGCGTGATTGACCATCTGCGCGTGCTGCAGCACCTGAACCGGCATGCGAGCTGGTGGAACGGGGAGCTGCTGGTATGGGGCTTCTCCGATGGGGGGCGCATTGGCGCGCAGCTGGCGGCGTACTACCCGCAGACCAAAGCCGTGGCGGTGGTGGGCGTTGGCGGCGGAATGCGAATGGCAGATTCCATGGAGGCGATGGTGTGCGTAGCGCCTGCGGACACTGCTGCGTGCCGTGAATCGCTGCGCAAGGAAATGGACGAGATCCGCGCCGCGCCGGTGCCCACGCGTGATTGGATGGGGGAATCCAATACCTACGCGGCATGGGCCAGCCGCCTGGATGCAGTGGAGGCCAATGTGCTGCGCGACCTCAAGGCGCCGCTACTGGTGGTGCACGGCGAACGCGACGGGTCGGTGCCGGTGGCGTCCGCAAGGAAGCTGGCCGAGCTCATGCAGGGCTCTGGCGTGGTGTTCCGTTACCGGGAAGTTCCGGGCATGCGGCACAGCCTTTGGGGAGCGGCGTCCCCGCAGGAGAGCGAGGCACTGCACCAGGAGGTGCTTGAGTGGTTGACAGCGCAGGAAGATGACGCGGGACGCTAACGGTCCTTGCCACTGGACAGCAGCAGCCGCGCCTGCGATTGCCAGCCGCCGATGAACAGGTCCGCCTTTCCATCGCCATCCAGATCGCCGCGGGCCATGCTCCAGCTGCGGCCCACCGTGGCAGCGGGAATCACCGAGGCGGTGACGTCGCTGAAGTTGCCCTTTCCATCGTTCTGCCACGCGCGCACCTGCAGCGGCACGAAGCCGGGCACGTCGATGGCGCTGACCACCAGGTCGGGGTGACCATCGTGGTTGAAGTCCACCACGGTGCCGCCCCAGCTTGAGAAGCGGTGGGTGGGCAGGCGGGCATGGGTTTCATCCTTGAACCGCGCGTTGCCCTGGTTGATCAGCAACCGCGTCTGCGGGTCCTTGTCCCAGTCCCGGTTGTTGCTGGTGAGGTTGAAGAACACCAGGTCCAGCCGGCCATCGCCGTTGGCATCCAGGGCATGCACTTCGCGGGTCTCGGTCGGGATCTGTGGGCCCAACCGGTCGGTGGCATTGGTGAAGCGCCCGCCGCCATCGTTCAGCAGCAGCCGGTTGATCGGATCCTGGCTGGCAATGGCCATGTCCAGGTCACCATCGCCATCCAGATCGGCCAGCACGATGCCCTGCGCCTGCACGTCGATGGCGGGCAGGTGGATGGTGCTGGCATCGATGAACCAGCCCGGGCGTGCACGGTCATTGAGCCACAGGAAGGGCTGCGCCACGCCCTCCTTTCCCTCGGTGGTGTTGCCCACCACGATATCGGGCAGGCCGTCGCCGTTCACATCGCCGACCGCCACCGCGTTGGCCTGGCTGGTGGCGGGCAGGCGTTCGCTTGCCCGGGTAAAGCCACCCTTGCCGTCGCCCAGGAACAGGTTGTGCTGCTCGGTATCTTCGGCCACGAACACCACATCCAGGTGGCCGTCGCCATTGAAGTCGGCCACGCGCACATGCTCGTTGTCGCCCGCGATGGAGCCGAACGCACCGGGCGTGTGGCTGAGTTTGCCGGTGCCATCGTTGAGGTACAGACGGTTGGCGCCGTTCTCCACCGCCACCGCGACATCCAGGTCGCCGTCACCATCGGCATCCAGCAACGCCGCATCCAAGGCGTGCAGCTCGGCATCCGCAGGCACATGGGTGGCGGTGACGTCGGTGAACCGCGTGGCGGCCGGCGGCGGTGGCGCCGCACAGGCGGCGATCGAGGCGCAGGACAGGGCCGTGAACAGCAGGAATGACGGGGTGGGTCGGCTCATGCTGTTCGTTCTCCAGTTCATTCCACCAGGGCAAGTTGCCGCGTGGAGCTTGGCCATAGTGCAAGCTTGTGGGTGACGTTGGTGATGGTCCGGCGTGGGTCGGTGGGGTGCGGCCGGGACGATGTGCTGCTTCGGCCCTGGCGCCACAGCCCGAACATCACGATCTCCGCGCCCACCGGGAAGGACTTCAGCCAGGCGGCGTCGGCATGCCCGACGCTGACTTCATAGAAATCACGGCGATCGGCCACGCCGGTGTGCTGGTACTTCGGCGCGCAGTTGAGGAACAGCGAACACGGCTGCGGCGCGCGGTGCGACCTGACCGTGCCGACCAGCGCCATGGGCAGGTCGGTAGTCCCGGCGCCAATACGCTCCCAGGCCTGGTCGTAGCGCTCCTGGTCGTAGAAGAAATTTTCCCAGTCCACCCGCTTCTTGCCCAGGCGCAGGGTGACCTGCGAGGCCACCAGGTCATCGCTCTCACACATCGCGCGCAGCACCAGCAGGTCGGCGAGGGTGCCCAGGTAGCCTTCGAGGGTGTGCTGCTCGATGCCGCCACGTTTCAGCGCCTGCTGCAGCAACAGCAGGCGCAGCTCATGCCGGCATTCGTCCAGCGGCGGCAGGAACTCAGGATCCGAACCGGCGGCGAGAATGGCCTGCAAGCGGCCGGGGGCGTTGTACCGGCAGCCCGGCTGGTGTTCGGCACCCTTGTTCAGGGCGATATAGGAAGGGTCCGCGGCCACGAACTTCACCGAGGCGCCGCACCCTTCGCTGTCGCACAGCAGGGTGGGCAGGGTCTGCTGCGTATCGTGGCGCTTCTGCAGGCCCTCGATGCGATGCAGGGTGCCGTGTGTTCCCACCGCCCTGCGCATCTTGAGATCGCCGCTCATCTTCGCGTTCAGCCCGGGTAGGCCGGGAAGCGCTCATCGGGGTGGTGCTTCTTCCACTCGGTATGGGCCACGGTGCCCTCCCAGGCAAGGAAGGTGTTCGGCACGCGGCCGCGACCGGACCAGGTTTCCTGGGTATGCGGCAGCCAGTAACGCGGCGGCAGTTCCTTCCGCTCGGCCTTGGCGGGTTTGGCCCGCTTGGTCGGGCTGGCCGCGCCCTCGCTGCCCAGCAGGGCACGCAGCCTGCGCTGCTGTTCCGGGCTGAAATCGCCGAAGCTGGTGGTCAGCAGCAGGGTGACGCGCTCATACGCCTCCTTGGTGGCTGCACGCAGCACGGCGTGCGGGGAGAGGGATGCGGATGGCTTGCGGGGCATGGAAGTCCAGGAAATGAGGGCTGACGGCGGCCACGATAACAAATGCCCATGTGATCAATCCCCGGAATCAGTGTCAGACAACCGGCGGGGGAGGCGCGCATTACTCTTTCGAGGCATGCGCGCCGGCGCCGATGGGTCCCCAATGGCCGCAGCCAGATCGACGCTGGAGGCGCCCCGGTGCAGCTGTTGTACGCAACCTTTCCCGACCGCATGCCCGGCGTGGGCCTGCTGTTGTTCCGCATGTTGCTGTCGTCGATGCTGGTAGGGCCCTGGGGCCTGCGCGGGGCGCTGCCCCCGGATGACCTGCTCGGGTTGGCCTGGGTAGCTGCCGCCCTGATCGCGTTCGGCGCGCTGCTGCCGGTGGGGATAGGCGGGGCGCTGGTGCTGGCCGGGTTGGATGCCGCGCTGGACGGCTGGCCGCTGGCGGGGCTGCTGCTGGCGCTGCTGTTGCTCGGCCCGGGCGCGTATTCGGTGGACGCGGTGCTGTTCGGTCGACGGGTGCTGGAGCTGCCTGCGTCGCGGCGCGGTCGCGACGACAACACGAACACTCACCCGAAAGAGTAGTCGCGCGGCCAGCCAATCGGGGCTTGGGCGGGGCGCGCTGCAGGAACAGCATGCACGGGTAGATTTCGCGAGGTCCGAGCCAATGCATGCCCATCGTCCGGCATCCGCCGTGGAACCCGTGCCAGGCGCACCTTCGCGCGCGGTCGGGCGGGCGGTCGACTACATCGAGGCCAACCTGTCCGAACCCCTGCAGCTCAGCGCCATTGCCGGTGCAGCGTGCATGAGCCGGTTCCACTTTGCCCGCACCTTCCGCGAGCAGACCGGGCTGAGCCCGATGGAATACCTGCGCATGCGGCGCATCGAGCGCGCCCGGCACCTGCTGCGTACCGAGGGCCAGCGCGTGTGCCAGGTGGCCAGCGCGCTGGGCTTCTACGACCAGAGCCACTTCGTGCGCTGGTTCCGCCGCTCCCTGGGCTGCACCCCTACGGCCTACGTGCGCGCCCTGCCGCCGGCGGCATGCCAGCAATGCGACGGAACGCCTTGCGGGTAAGCGTTTTTGTATGATGGTCGCGACGCGCAGGGGCTGACCATGACGATCACATTCCGGGGCCTTGCCTGCGCGTGCCTGCTTCTGCTGGGCGGCCATGCTGCGGCGTTGGACCCGGCGCGGGCGGTGGGGCAGTTCCACCACACCGCGTGGACGGTCAACCAGGGCGCACCGGGGCAGGTGACCGCGCTGGCGCAGACGGCCGATGGCTATCTCTGGCTGGGCACCGAAATTGGCCTGTACCGGTTCGATGGCGTGCGCTTCACGCGCTTCGTGCCGCCCGGCGATGACGCGTTTCCCGCGACCAGTGTGTCGACCCTGTACGCCGCCCGCGATGGCGGCTTGTGGGTGGGCTTCCGCTACGGCGGGGTGAGCCGGGTCGAGCGCAACGGCGTGCGTCACTACGGGCCAGCGGCGGGGTTGCCGACCAGCACCGTGTTCCGGTTCGCCGAAGACGGGCAGGGCCGCTTGTGGGCCGCCACCTTTACCGGCCCGCTCTTCCTGCAGGGCCAGCGCTGGGCGCGGCCCACGCAGGCCATGGGCTACCCGGGACGCCAGGCGCGTACGTTGTTCACCGATCGCGAGGGCACGCTGTGGGTCGCCACCGAAGCCGGCATGGTGGTGTTGCGACGCGGTGCCAGCGCATTCGAACAGTTGCCGGCCCGCGTGGGCCGGGTGAGCCAGATTGCACAGGCGCCGGACGGTGCCATCTGGGTGGCCGAAGCGGACGGCGGTGTGCGCCCGCTGTCCGGCCAGGGCGACGCCGTGGAATCGGCCGGGCTGCTGTTCGACCGTGATGGCGTGCTCTGGGCGACCACGCTGGGTACCGGGCTGGTTCGCCGCTCACCGCAGCGTACCCAGGCGGAGGCGGAGTCCTTCCGTCGCGTGGACGGGCTCAGCTCCGATTACGTGCAGCCGTTGCTGGAGGATCGCGAGGGCAACGTGTGGGTGGGCAGCAGCCGCGGGCTGGATCGTTTCCGCCACGCCAACCTGGTGCAGGTGCCGATGCCGGAAGGCGCGCAGGAGTTCGCCATGGCCGCGGAGGGCGACGCGCTGCTGGTGGGCACCCGCAACCACCCGCTGCAGCGCGTGGACATGGCCTCACGCCAGACGCTGGCACTGCCGGCGGGGATCACGGCCATGCACCGCGATGCTGGCGGCACCACGTGGCTGGCCGGTCCAGACGGGGTGTGGCGCCGGGACGGGGAGCGGTTCTCGAAGGTATCCGGGCTTCCGGTGGCGGCGCGCTCGGGTGTGCAGGCCATCGCGACCACCCCGGACGGCGCGCTCTGGGTGTCCTTGAACACGCCAGGGGTGTACCGGTTCAAGGACGGGCAGTGGGCGCACTTCCAGGACAGGCCCGGACTGCCCACGGGCGGTTCGCCGCTGGTGATGCAGGCCGATGCCAGCGGGCGACTGTGGCTGGGCTTTGCCCGCAACGCGGTGGCGGTGCTCGACCACGGGGTGTTCTCCACGCCGTGGTCGGGTGAGCCGCTGGACGTGGGCAACGTCACCGCGTTCTTCGAGGACGCGCACGGCATGTGGATGGGCGGCGAACGCGGCCTGGCACGCGTGAACGATGGCCAGCTGCACAATGTGCTGCCCGCAGTGCGCGAAGACCTGCGTGGCATCAGCGGGATCGTGGCCGATGCTGCTGGCGACCTGTGGTTCAACGGGGCGCGTGGCGTGGTGCATGTGCGCGCCGGGGACATCGCCGGGCTGTTCAATGCGCAGGGTAGCCCGCGCTACGAGCGCTTCGATGCGCTGGATGCATTGCCTGGCATCGCGGCGCAGTTCCGGCCGTTGCCCACGGCCGCGCGAACGCAGGATGGGCGGCTGTGGTTTTCCACCACCAGTGGACTGGTCTCGATCGACCCCGCCCGGATCATGCGCAACCGCGTGGCACCGCCGGTGGAGATCCTGTCAGTGGCAGTGGACGGTGTGGACATGCCGATCCATGGCGGTGCCGTGGAGCTGCCGGCCGGTACGAAGAACCTGCGCATCCGCTTCACGGCACTGAGCCTGTCGATTCCCGAGCGGGTGCGTTTCCGCTATCAGCTGGAAGGCTTCGATCCGCAGTGGTTCGAGGCCTCGACCGGGCGCTCGGCGTTCTACAACGCGCCTGCCTCGGGGCAGTACGTGTTCCGGGTGGCGGCCAGCAACAACGATGGGGTCTGGAACGAGCAGGGCGCCAGCCTGGTGGTCAACGTTGCACCGCACTACTGGGAAACCGCCTGGTTCCGCGTGCTGTGCGTGATCGCGGGTGCGGCACTGCTGTGGCTGCTGTACCTGGGCCGGCTGCGGCAGCTGGCCGCACGCATCCGTACACGGCTGGATGAGCGTCACCGCGAGCGCGAGCGGATCGCACGCGAGCTGCACGACACCCTGCTGCAGAGCACGCAGGGACTGATCCTTCGGTTGCATGCCTCCAGCCGCAAGCTGTCCCCCAGCGATCCGGTCCGCGCCGAGCTGGAAGCGGCCATGACCATGGCCGAGCAGGTAGCGGCCGATGGCCGCGAGCGGGTGCGCGGCCTGCGTGGCGATGTGGAACGCACGCGCGATCTTGGTGCTGCGCTGATGGGCGTGGCGGAGGAGGCGCATGGGCTTGAGACCCCGGCCGTGCGCCTGGTGGTGGAAGGTACGCCGCGTGCCATGCAGACCTGCGCGGCCGAAGAGGCGTACATGATCGGCCGCGAAGCCCTGCTCAATGCGTTCCGCCATTCACGCGCCGCGCAGGTGCAGATCCTGGTCAGCTATGGGCGCCACGGTTTCCGTCTGCGCATCAGCGACGACGGGATTGGAATGCCCCAAGGCGCGGAGGCCATGTCCGGGCATTGGGGCCTGGAAGGCATGCGCGAGCGGGCTGCGCGCGCCGGTGGCACGTTGACGATCCTGTCCGGGCGCTCCGGGCGCGGCACGGAGATCGACCTGCAGGTGCCGGCGTCTTTTGCGTGGGAGCCCCGGCGCCGCTGATCCGGGCATCGGCATGAAGAGCAACGGCGTACAAGCATGAACCTGCCGGTTTCTGGCCCCATGTGAGGTGCCGCCCATGCGCAGGATTCACCGATGCCCCCCAACGTGTTGGATACGCTGATGCTCACCCGCCGCCAGGCGCTCCAGGCCGGTGCCTCGGCGCTGGCCGTCATGGCGTTGCCGGGCTTTGCCATGGCACGCACCCCTTCCCCCGCTCCGGAGAACACTTTCATGTCCGAGAACTTTGTCACCACCAAAGACGGCGTCCGCATCTTCTACAAGGACTGGGGCCCGCGCGACGCGCAGCCCATCGTCTTCCACCACGGTTGGCCGCTGTCGTCGGACGACTGGGACACCCAGATGCTGTACTTCCTGCAGAAGGGCTACCGCGTCATCGCGCATGACCGCCGCGGCCACGGCCGCTCGGCACAGGTCAGCGACGGGCATGACATGGACCATTACGCAGCCGATGCATCGGCCGTGTTCGAGCACCTGGACCTGCGCAATGCCGTGCATATCGGCCATTCCACCGGTGGCGGCGAAGTGGCGCGCTACGTGGCCAGGCATGGCCAGCCGCAGGGGCGTGTGGCCAAGGCGGTGCTGGTCAGCGCGGTGCCGCCGCTGATGCTCAAGACCGCCTCGAATCCGGGTGGCCTGCCCATCGAAGTATTCGATGGCATCCGTGCGGGTGTTGCGGCCAACCGTGCGCAGCTGTTCGTGGATTTCCCGACCGGCCCGTTCTACGGCTTCAACCGCCCCGGCGCGACCATCTCCCAGGGCGTGATCCAGAACTGGTGGCGCCAGGGCATGATGGGCAGCGCCAAGGCCCACTACGAGGGCATCAAGGCCTTCTCCGAAACCGACCAGACCGAAGACCTGAAGGCGATCACCGTGCCGACGCTGGTCATGCACGGCGACGACGACCAGGTGGTGCCGATCGCAGATGCGGCGCTGCTCTCGGTGAAGCTGGTCAAGAACGGCACCCTGAAGGTCTACAAGGGCTACCCGCACGGCATGCTGACCACCCACGCCGACGTGATCAATCCGGACCTGCTGGCCTTCATCACGTCCTGATCAGGCGCTGCCACCCGGCATCCGGAACGTAAACGCTGTCCCGGTGGCCTCTTCCGAGGCCACCACCAGCGTGCCCCCATGTGACCGCGCAATCTCCGCGGCGATGTAAAGCCCCAGGCCCAGGCCGGGGCGAGGCAATTCCGCCTGCTCGCGCGAGAACGGCCTGAAAATGGTCGCCAGCCGTTCGGCCGGAATATGCCCGCCGTTGCGCACGGTCAGCACCAATCCTTCTGGACCGGTCACCGCATCCAGCGTGATCGGCGCAGCAGCGTCGCCATGCTGCACGGCATTGGTCAGCAGGTTGGCAAGCAACTGCCCCAGGCGGTTGGAATCGCACACCACCGCGCCATTGATCTGCATCCGCACCGCGATATCCGAACGCCCGGTAGCGTTCGCCACTTCATCCACCACCTGTTGCAGGTCGTCCGCCAGGCGGTCGGCGCTGCGCAATGCCACCGGAATGCCGCCGCCCAGCCGGCCACGCGCGAAGTCGAGCACATCGCGCACCAACCCCTCCATGCGATTCACGCTGGAGGTGATGTGGTCGAACATGCGCTGCTGGTGATCCGTATGCGGCGCAGCTTCGAGCGCTTCGGTCACGAAGCTGATCGATTGCAGGGGATTGCGAAGGTCGTGGCCCAGCACCGCAATGAACTGGTCACGCAGCTCAGCCACCTGCTGCGCATCGGTAAGCGCCACTGCCGCCTGTTCGAGGCGCTCTTCGGTATCGAGGTAATTGCCAACCAGCTCGGCCAGCAGTTCCATGGAGCGCTGGACATGCAGTTCATCGAACGTGGCCGGCGCCGAATCGATGGCGCACAGGGTGCCGAAGAAGCTGCCATCCGGCCGGAAGATCGGTACCGAGGCGTAGCTCTCCAGCCCATAGATGCGCGGGGTGTGGTGCTTGGAGTACACCGGGTGCAGGCTGGCATGGGCGAACACCACCGCCTTGGGCGACTGCCGGATCTCATCGCAGATGGTGGTCTCCAGCACCAGCTGGCCGCCCGGCACCAGGCCGAACCCCAGGGTGTCGTGGGTGGCGCAGGCCGTCCACGTGGTATCGGTCACCCGGGCAATGGCCGTGAACCGGCAGCCGGTGATGTGGGCGACCGTCTCAAGGATGCGCGGCACGGCCGCAATGCGGCCGATCTCGGCGATGTCGCGGAGCAGGGCGGGATCGGTGAGCGGCGGGAGGGGGGCAGGGCTGGTCATCGGCCGGAATGGTCACATGAAATGTGAATTGCTGCGCATTTTTTAGTGGCGAGCCCTCTCTGGTTTGATTGGTTGCCAAAGGCAAGTAATAATGTGCGTCAGGCAACTATCGGGATACCCGCGTGAACTCCTCCAGCTCCCCAGACCTGCTCGCCAGAGCCGATAAGGTTCGTCACTTCAACCGCCTCTACACCCGCAGGATCGGAGTGCTGCAGGAGCGGATGCTGGGCGGAGAGTTCTCCCTGACCGAGCTTCGGGTGCTGTATGAACTTTCTGCGCGCGACGCGGCGCAGGCGTCTACCCTGTGCCGCGAGCTGGGCCTCGATGCCGGTTACCTGAGCCGTGTGGTGGCGCGGCTGCAGCGCATGGGGCTGGTCGATAAGCAGCGCAGCCAATCCGATGCCCGCTCCAGCACGCTGACGCTGAGCGCCAAGGGGAAGGCGTCGTTCCGGCCGTATGAAGAGGCATCCCGCAACGAGGTCATCGCCCTGCTGCAGCCGCTCTCTGAAGGCCAGCAGCTGAGCCTGCTCGATGCCATGGACAGGATCGACCAGTTGCTGGGCGAGCCGTCGCGGGATTACCTGCTGCGCGAACCACGTGCGGGCGACATGGGTTGGGTGGTGCACAAGCAGGCGCAGCTCTATGCCAACGAGTACGGCTGGAACAGCGAGTTCGAGGCGTTGCTGGCGGAGATCGTGTCCAGCTACCTGCGCGGATACGATCCCGCATCGGACAAGTGCTGGATTGCCGAGAAGGATGGGGCGATCGTGGGTTCGGTCTTCGTCGTGCGCCAGGATGCCAGCACCGCCAAGCTGCGCATGCTGTACGTGGATGCGGGTACGCGCGGAATGGGGATCGGTCGCCGGCTTGTCGAGGAAGCCCTGCGGTTCGCACGTTCCGCCGGTTACGCGCGCATGGTGCTGTGGACGAACAAGGAACTTGTGGATGCGGTGCGGTTGTACGGGAACGCGGGCTTTACTCTTGTTGAAGAGCAACAGTACCACAGCTTCGGCAAGGACCAGGTGAGCCAGGTGTGGGAGCGCACGCTTTGACAGGTGTCGTGCCTTGACAGTTCTGCCATTGCTGGATTGGTGCAGAATGGCCTGCGCCCAGCCCATGGAGGAACGATGTTCAAGCGTTTGATGCAGAGCCTGACCGGCAAGCCCGCCAGCGCCAGACCGCCGCTGGCCGTCTCCCAGGCTGCAGCGCCTCCGGCGGAGGCAGCGCCAGCCCAGCTCATCACCGCGTACGACGCCCACGGCCGGGAACTGCAGGTCACCCGGGCCGACTGGCGCGACAACATGCTGTTGCCCCAGATCAAGGCGATGTGGGACCAGCCCAACGAGCTCTACCAACTCATCCTCAATGCACTGGACGACGGGTTCGCCGCCGAGGTTGATCCTGCGTCCCAGCGGATGCTGGAGATCGACCCCATCGTTGAACGAGCCCACGTCATCCGCGCGATCGTGCTGATGCAGCAGGAACGCTTCGCGCAGGCCGGGCAGGTGCTGCGCGATGCAATCGGCAGGATCGGCGAGACCGCAACGCTCCTTACCAACCTCGCGAAGGTGCAGGCCGGTAGTGGCGACGAGCATCAGGCCGATGCAACGTTGTGGAAGGCGCTGCAACTGGACCCGAACCAGGACAACGGCCTGGGCTGGTGGCTTGCACGGCAGCGCGAGCGCGGCGGTGAGCCCGCCTACCGGGCAGCACTGGAACAGGCAGCGGCCCTGCCGGGCAGCTGGCGCGCCAGCCTCTATCTGGGGCGGGAAAGCCTTGCGAAGCAGGATGTCCCGGCAGCGCTGGACCAGTTCCGCAGCGTGCTCGCCCAGGCAGCGCACAGCACCGATGTGTTGCTGGTCATTTCAGGCGACCTCGGCAATGCCGGCAGGATCGTCGAACTGGTGGACCTCATCGGTCCGTCCTACGACCCGGAAACGCATGGGCCGCAGGTCGGGATGAACCTGGTCCAGGCCTATCTGCATCTTGATCGCCTGGACGAGGGCGAAGCGCTGCTGCATCGCCTGTACGCGCTCAACATTCCGCCGTTCAAGCAGCATCTGGATGCAATGGCCAGCCAGTACGAGGCGCGGCGGCAAGCGGGTGCATCATCGCGGCCGATCGACACGGAAGAATTGCAGATCGCGCACATGCCGTTCGAACTTCCGATCTGGCGTTACGGCCTGCGCGAGCCGCAGTGGCTGTTTGCGAACAAGCCTGAAGGTGCGCGCAAGGTGACGTTCCTGATGCTGGGCAAGGTCGTGAGCGGCGAAGAGCGCGCGGAACAACAACGGGAAGACGAACTGGGACGCCTGAGTCGCGCCATTCCGCTGTACCTGGCGGAAAGCGCCTACGAATGGACATCCCTGCACGCCCACTCCCTGGTCGCAGTGGTCCGGGGTGGCGGGCCGGTGCTGTTCGGTGCGCAGGACGAGGCCGGCGAACGCGAAACCGTGGCGGGCTTCGCGTCCAGTACGGATCTTCTGGTGCTCGGTTCCATTGGTGAGGCAGGCAACCTCTGGACCGTCGAGCTTGGCATCTGGGATACCGCCCGCGTGGCATTGATCGGGCGCGAAGCGGTGTCGTCGGACAGGGCAGGGTTGGAGGCCGCGATACTGGAGCTTGAAGGCAGGGTGCTTGCGCGCCTGGGCGGCGTACAGGGCGCGCCGCACGATGCGATCTACACGCGGCCCACGGCGGAACAGATGCAGCCGTATCTGGGCGCGCTGGCGCAGTCACTGACGCTGTCCCTGGTCGCCAACGAGGTCACGCGGAAGCAGGATCTGTGGGGCGAGCGCAACCTGATCGAATGGCCGCTGCGGATGGCACTGCAGTGGCCGGAGCAGGAAGTGTTCAAGGCCCTGTACCTGTCGGGTATCAGCCACGCGGCGCGCTACGGTTCCGAGCTGCTCAGCGAGTTCGAGGGGCGTTCGTTCGCCCTGCTGCACGAGATGGGGCAGGCGAAATCGCCCCTGGTCGACCTTGGACCACTGCTGCTGCATGCCTTTGGCCGGGCCGACGGGCTGGCAGCGCTGCGCAGGGACACCGCCGATGCACGTCGCCTTGCATGGATTGAACGGGTGGTCGGGGTTGGCTAGATTGGCGGCTCGACAGTAGCTCAACCGGAAGAGACGCTGATGCCATCCCCCCGGTACACAGTGTTGAGAGCCATGTTCATGGTCGTCACCTGGCTGATCATCGTGGTGGTATCAGCCGAATTCCTGCTGGCGGCCTATGGAAAGTACGGGCTTCTGGACAGCCCCGCGTACGGCCGCTTCGTGGATCGCCATGGCTGGTTGTGGCTGCACCTGGCTGGCGGCGTGGTGGCCATCGTGACCGGGCCGATCCAGCTGTTGGCACGCTGGTGGTGGGAGCGTCCCGCACTGCATCGGCGGGTTGGGTATCTCTATTTCGGTGGCGTCCTCACGGCCAGCGCAGCAGCCGCCGGATTGATCGCCACCACACCCGCACCGCTTTCCATCAAGATTGGTTTTGCCGGTACGGCCCTGGCGTGGTTGACCACGGCGCTGTTGGCCATGATCGCGATCCACCGTGGCCGCGTGGAGCGGCACAGGACGTGGATGATCCGCAACTACGCGGTGACCTTGGCGCCAGTCCTGTTCCGCTTGATGTTGCCGGTGGCCATTGCTTCAGGCCTGGCGCCAAGCGGAGCGCTCATCTCGTGCCTGCTGTGGGCAAGCTGGCTGTTGCCCCTCGTCATGTTGGAAGTATTCCGGCGACTGGTCCTGGCTGCTACGCCTTCGCCCTACCGTTGGAGGACTGCCATCAGGCAGCACCTGCCCTGGTTCCTGATCAACCTGGGCGTCGCCGGCAAGGGGCGGGATTGTGAGGCGCATGGCGGCGCACATTCCTGGTACAACGTCGACGGCGCAACCTGCGGGTGTTATCACTGCAAGGTGGTCCGACCTGAAGCGCCGTAGCGGCATCGATCCAATCGTTGGACGCGTCACCTGTTGACTACCTTGTCACTCTCTTGGGGATTCCATGTCCGCACTTGCCCTGTTGTTTGCCGCTGCCGCCACCGCAAACACCCCGGCGGCACCCGACGCCGCCACCATAGCCGCCATCGAGGCGACCTGCTTTGACTATGTGGATGGCCAGCTGGAAGCCGATCCCGCGCGGGTGGCGCGGTCATTGCACCCGGACCTGGCCAAGCGGATGGTGCTGGGCGAAACCCCGGACGAGCGGCTCGGCCTGCGCCGCATGAGCAAGGAAGAACTGGTGGGCCTGACCCGCCAGGGCGCGCTGAAGACGCCCAAGGCGGAGTGGGACCGTACCTGCCGCGTGCTGGACGTTACCGGCAACGCGGCCTCGGTGCGGCTGGAGACGCCGTGGTTCGTGGACTACTTCCACATGGGTCGTTTCGGTGAGCGCTGGATCATCGTCAATGCGCTGTGGTACTCCAAGCCCGCCGTCGAACGTGGGGGCTGACAGGATCAGTCGCTGCCCAGCATCTTTGCCAGCGCGGCGGTCACCCGCCGTTTCACCGCGGGTGGCATGCGCCGGTTGGCGATGTAGTCATGGGCCCAGAGCCCGTCGGACGCCAGTCGCACGATGAAGTCGGCCATGGCCTGGCATCGTCCGGACCAAGGGGGTTCTTGTTCATTTTTGCCGCGCTCCTTAAGCTTCCGACAGCAACACGCACATCAGCACGGAGCGCAACGCAGCCCTGCCACGCGCCACCGGTCCAGGGGGGACCATGTACTCAACGGAATTCTTCGTAGCCCGTTTCCAGGAACTCGACACCGACGCGCTGGTGGAGAAGCTGGCGACGCAGGAGTTGACGGACGAGGCGCGCCAGGCCTTGACCCAGGTGCTGCGCGAACGCGGCAAATGGGGCGATGCGCTGGAGGGCGAGCTGCACCTGTCACGGCGGAACCAACACCTGAAGACCGGCGTGGACAATCGCTGCGATTTCTGTGGGAAGTCCCTGCTTACCGGGGCGTTCGCCATGGAGGGGCAGAAGTTCTGCGGCATCGACTGCTTCCACACCTCGCGTCTGCGCATGGTGGGCGAAGACATCAGCGACGAACGCGCCGCAGCGCATGCACGTGCGCTCAAGGCCGGCAGCTGCCCGCGATGCGGCAGATCACACCAGCAGCCTGACATGCACAGCGCACATTATATTGCATCGATGGTTTTTGTTGTCACGACCAGCACCGAGACAACGTTCTCGTGCCGTGCCTGCGCCAACCGCAGCAACCTCTGGGCCATGCTCTCCTGCGCCACGCTCGGCTGGTGGAGCTTGGCGGGAATTTTCGCCACGCCGTATCGGGTGCTCTGGAATGCCAGTGAAATGCTGCGTCGCAAGCCTGCGCCGGAGCCGTCACCCGCAATGCTGGACTGGGCGCGTATGGCTCTGGCAGATATTGAGTTGAAGGCAACAGGTGCGGGTCGTTACGGGCTGCGGGCGTGAGTCCTCGGCATCGAATGGTTGCGACGTGCTTGATCGCAGCGTTTTCCTGCGCTCCGCTCACTGCGTTGGCGACCAACTACACCGGTGTACTGACCACCGCGATTGGCATTCCTTTGCTTTTCATCGCAGCAGGTTTGTTACTGACCCTGCTGGTTGTGCGCACGCAGCCGCGCTCATGGCTCACATGGCTGGCTACGATCCTTGCAGCGGCACTGCTGCTGGCAGGCGTGTGGGTATTCGAGATCGATACGTGGCGGCTCTGGCCCTACGCCAATGACAGCCAACGCGTGGCCAAGGGAACAGCGGTGGGCGTGTACTGCATGCTTTGGTTGGCGGTACTGGTTCAGACATGCCTCCTTTGGATCCTCGGCGCGCGACGGCCACAGGCGCATTAACCCTTCCGACCATCCGGGGCGGACCGCCCCTGGCAACGAGGCAACCATGGCAGACCCCTACAACAGCTCCGCACGCCCCTCTACCGGGCCGCGTCTTGATGATTCGATGGTGACCACGGCGTTCGAGCTGCCCGGCTTCCGGGTCGCGCGCAACCTGGGCGTGGTGCGTGGCATCACCGTGCGTTCGCGCTCCATCGTCGGCAACTTCCTGGGCGGTATCCAGACGTTGTTCGGCGGCAACATCACCATCTATACCGAGCTGTGCGAGCAGGCGCGCGAGGAGACCTACCGCGACATGGCCAAGCATGCCCGGATGCTGGGGGCCAACGCGATCATCGGCATGCGCTACGACGCCACCGACATCATGACCGGGCTGACCGAAGTGCTGTGCTATGGCACGGCCGTGGTGGTCGAACCGCTGCGGTGATTGGTTCGGGAGCGATACGCGGTTTGTATCGTGGACTGCTGCAGGGAGTATTGGCGCTGCGTGTGCCGTCAGCACGATCCTGTGCGGATGCAGACGCACGACGATGTTTCATTTGAAGGGCAGGTTGGGCTGGTTACCGGTGCAGCCAGCGGATTGGGCCTGGCCTACAGCCGCCTGCTGGCGCGGCGCGGGGCACGGGTCGTCATGCATGACGTGGGCGCGGGGCTGGATGGCAACGGGCAGGACCCGCGCCGGATCGATGCGACCGTGGCGTTGCTGCGCGGTACCGGGCTGGACGTGCATGCTGCGCACGCGGCGATCGACCAGCGCGACGGCTGCCGCGCGCTGGTCGCCGACATCATTGCCCGCCATGGTCGAATCGACTTCATCATCCACAACGCGGGGTGGGTGGAGTACCAGCAGATCGATGCGCTGGAGGAAGACCGCTTCGACCACATGATGACCATCGCGGCCAAGGCGCCGCTGTGGCTGGCCGAGGCGGCGTGGCCCTCGATGCAGGCCAACCACCATGGCCGCATCGTGCTGACAACCTCCGACCGCGCGCTGTATCCGCAGTACGTGCAGAAGGGGTTGGCCGCGTATGCCGCCGCAAAGATGGCGGCGGTGGGCATCGTCAATGTGCTGGCCGCCGAAGGCGCACCGCACAACATCATGGTCAATGCCATCTCGCCGGTGGCCAAGACCCGCATGTGGGGCGTGGAAGGCGAGCCGGATGAGCTGCACCCGGATGCGGTGGCGCCCGGCGTTGCCTTCCTTGCATCAGCGGCCTGCAGCGATGGCGGCTGGATCCTGCGCGCCAGCAACGGCCAGTTCCACGCAACCCGCAGCGTGGAGGCCGACGATGTTGCCTACCCGCGTGACCTGCGTGCCACGTCCGCCGACAGCATTGAAGACATCGCCGCGCAATGGTCGCGCATCGCGCAGCCCACGGTGGAACCGCGCAGGTAGTCACCGGCACGGCATACTGGCGGGGTTTCCGTCCAGCGCACGCATGCCCATGGTTGATCTCCGCCTGCTTCGCCAGTTTGTCGCCGTGGCAGAAGAGCTGCATTTCCACCGCGCCGCCGCGCGCCTGCACATGTCGCAGCCCCC
This sequence comes from Stenotrophomonas maltophilia, assembly GCA_002386405.1. Lineage (GTDB taxonomy): Bacteria > Pseudomonadota > Gammaproteobacteria > Xanthomonadales > Xanthomonadaceae > Stenotrophomonas > Stenotrophomonas maltophilia_AD. Next base: position 4,565 of record DGIP01000309.1, on the reverse strand, counting down.
GCTGACGGCGGCCATCCGCAAGCTGGAAGACGAGATCGGCAGCGAGCTGATCCAGCGCGGCAACCGTACGCTTGGGCTCACCGCCGCAGGGGCGGTGCTGCTGGCCGAAGCGCGCCTGCTGCTGCAGCAGGCCGACCACGCGCTCACCGCCACCCGTGATGCGGCGGCAGGGCGCACCGGTACCGTGCGGCTGGGCTATGTGGGCAGCGCGCTGTACGGGCGCCTGCCCGGGGTGATTCGCCGCTTCCGCCAAACCAGCCCGCACGTTCGCCTGGAGCTGATCGAAGCCACCTCCGCGCGCCAGATCCAGATGTTGCGCGAGCAGCGGATCGACGTGGGCGTGGTGATTCCGCCGGTGTTCGAGGCCGACGACATGCGGCTACAGGCGTTCGACAGCGACCGCCTGGCAATCGCGCTGCCGCGCACGCACCCACTGGCAGGGCGGGAGCATCTGGCCATTGCGGCGCTGGCCGACGAACCATTCGTGCTGTGGCCGGCGCGCGAGGGCAGGGGGTTCCACTCACAGGTGGTGCGCCTGTGCGCGGCGGCAGGATTCACCCCGCAGGTGGTGCAGGAGGCGCACGGCATGCATGCGGTGCTGTCGCTGGTAGCCGTGGAGGCGGGCATCTCGGTGGTACCCGCCAGCATGGCCGGGTTCCGCGATGACGAGGTGGTGTATCGCCCGATCAGCGGCGATGAAGCCGCGTTCGAGCTGTACCTGTGCCTGCGCGCGGGTGAGGCATCACCGGCGGTAGTGAACTTCGCCCGGAACGTGGCCGGCTGATCAGCGCGTGCGCTTCACCCACGCACGCACCACCAGCCCGATCAGTGCGGCGAAGATCACCCACGACACCACATCGAACACACCGTCCCCGATCAGCGCGCTGACCAGGCCGAGCACGCTGGCAGCGGCGATCCAGGCAGGCGCTTTGAACGGACTCATGCGGCACCCCCGGTCTTTTCCGCGCGCTCGATCTCGGTTACCCGCGCTTCGGTGCTGCCGCGCTTGAACCACAGGTACAGGCCGCTCACCAGCACCGCGATGGTGAGCAGGTCCAGCAGCGCCCACAGGATCTTCAGCGGCAGCTTGCCGTAGTCGCCGAAGTGCAGCGGCTGGCTGAGCAGCAGCACGCTCATGTAGGTGGGCAGCTGCGGCCGGGCGGTGAGTTCGCCGCTGGTCGCATCGATCAGCACCGGGCGGTACAGGCGCTCGGTGAGCGGGGTGTTGCCCTGCATGAACACGCCATAGTGGTGGTCGCCGCTGTAGCCGGTGCCGGGGAAGCTGACGAACGCCGGGCGCATGCCGGGTTCGGCGGCGCGCGCGGTGTCCACCGCGGCCTGCAGCGAGGCCAGCGTGGTCGGGCGCGGCTGGCCGGCGTAACGCGCGGCGAACTCGCCCAGCTGCTGGCTTTGCCAGGCGGTTTCCAGTGGTTTGGCGATGGTGTTGATGGCGCCGGTGATGCCCACCACCAGCGCCCAGCCCAGGGTGACCACGCCGATCACGTTGTGCAGGTCCAGCCAGGCCAGCCGGCGGCTGCGCCCGGTGCGCAGGGTGCCGAAGCGCTGGCGGCGCATGAAGGGGCCGTACAGGACCAGGCCGGAGATGATCGCCACGGCGAACAGCAGGCCCATCGCGCCCATGAACAGCATGCCGGGCAGGCCGAGGAACAGGTCGGTATGCAGGCGGTACAGGAAGTACATCACCCCTTCGTTGAACTGCGGCGCGGGCAGCACCTCGCCGCTGCTGGCATCGAGCAGCGCGGTCTTCATCTGTGGCGGCGGCGTGGCCGGCTCGGTACCGGTGTTGACGTACACCGTATGGCCTTCCCAGTCCCAGCCCACGAACAGCGGCACGTTGCCCGGGTACTGCGCCACGGCGGTGCGCACCTGTTCGTCCAGGTTGCGATGCGCGGCCTGCGGCTGCGGGTTGTCCACGTGCGGTTCGCTGAGGTGGGCGATCTCCTCGCCGAACACCAGCGGCAGGCCGGTCACGCACAACAGCAGCAGGAAGAGGGTGCAGACCAGGCTGGTCCACTTGTGGACCAGGAACCAGGCTTTGATGGTGGAACGTTGCATTGAATTCTCTGGCGGCGGCTGGAGAGGGTACGAGCGCGGTAGTGAAAGGCCATGCCCGGCAAACCGTCAGAAGCGATAGGAAATCGTGCCGGTCACCGTGCGAGGGTTGCCGGTGAAGCAGTCCCCGAAATTGCGGCACGGGGCGAAGTACTTCTTGTCGCTCAGGTTGGTGATGTTCAGCGCCATCGTCCAGTCGGTGACCTGCACTTCGGCCAGCGCGTCCACCAGCGTGTAGCTGGGCGTGCGGATGAAACCGCCGTAGCCAAGCGACTGGGTGTTGCCCACGTAGCGGCCACCGATGCCCAGGCGCAGGCGCGCGTCGTCGACCAGGGTGAAGGCCTTGCCCAGCCACACCGAGGCCAGCTCCTGCGGGGTGTCGTTGAGGCGCTGGTTCACTTCCATGGCGAAGTTGCTCTTGGTCACTTCGGCCTTGTTGCGCGAGTACGCCGCGGTGAGGGTGATGTCGTGCGCGAACTGGAACTGGCCCTCGACTTCCACGCCCTTCGATTCGATCTCACCGGTCTGGATCACGTTCAACACGTTGTCCGGGTCGTTGGTCTGGCGGTTGGTCTCGGTGATGCGATAGGCCGCCAGGGTGACCAGCATGTTCGATGCCGGCTGCCACTTGATGCCGCCTTCCCACTGGTCGCCCTGCATCGGCTTGAACGCACGGCCGTACAGGTCCTGGCCGGTCACCGGCAGGAACGATTCGCTGTAGCTGATGTACGGCGACACGCCCGCGCCGATCTCGCCGATCAGGCCGGCGCGGTAGGTGGTGGCGTTGTCGGTCTGGCTGGGCAGGCCTTCGGTCTTGCTGCGCGCATGGTCGCGGCGTGCGCCCAGCACCAGCGAGACGCGGTCGGCCCAGCGGATCTGGTCCTGCAGGTACACACCCAGCTGGGTGGTCTGCTGGTCGGGCAGGCGGTCCCAGCCGTTGATGGTCACGCCGGTGGAGATCGGGTTGTAGATGTCGATCGGGGTCGGGGTGGCATCCAGGTTGTAGGACTTCTCGCGGTAATCGCTGTAGTCCACGCCGGCCAGCAGCAGGTGCTGGAACGCGCCGGTGGCGAAGTCGAACTGCACTGCGTTGTCGCTGGTCAGCGAACGCACGTCCGGGCGCACGCCGTAGGCGTTGCGGTTGAGCACGCGCTTGTCGGCATCGATGAACGGGTCCAGCGGATTGGAATAGGTGTCCGGGTACAGTTCGCGGAATTCGGTCTTGCCGTCCAGGTAGCGCACGGCCGAGCGCAGGCTGATGCTGTCGCTGAAGCTGTGGTCGAACAGGGCGGTCACGCTGTACACGCGCGAATCGAGTTTGTCGAAATCGCGGTCGCCCAGGAACGTCGACGGATCCAGGCGCGGCGAACCGGCCGGTGCATGCAGGGTCGCCACCACCGGCAGGAACTGCTGGCTGGAGGCGGTCTTGTCGTGCTGGTAGCTGACCAGCACGGTGAGGGTGCTGCGCTCGCCCTGCCAGCTGATCGACGGCGCCAGGTACACGCGGTCATCGTCGATGTAGTCGGTCTGCATGCCCGATTCGCGCACCAGCCCCACGAAACGACCGGCCAGCGTGCCGGCGTCGTTCAGGGTGCCGGCCACGTCGCCCTGGAACTGCCGACGATCGAAGTTGCCCAGCTGCACGGCCACTTCACCGCCCAGCTCGCCGAAGGTCGGGCGCTTGGTGATGGCATTGATGATGCCGCCGGTGGCGCCGGCGCCGTACAGCACCGACGACGGGCCGCGCAGCACTTCCACCCGCTCCAGGCCGTACACCTCGGTGCGCGCCAGCGGGTTGAAGCCGTAGCTGCGGCGCAGGCCGTCCAGATACTGCACCGGGTCCAGGCCGCGCACGGTGCTGCCGTCGCTGCGGGTGTCCAGGCCGTAGGCATCGGCGGTCACGCCGGCGCTGTAGCGCAGGGTTTCCTGCAGGTTGCGGGCGCCGCGGTCGGTGAACAGCTCGCTGGTCACCACGCTGATCGCCTGCGGGGTCTGGGTGAGCGGGGTATCGGTCTTGGTGGCGGTGCTGGCGCGCTCGGCGACCACGCTGACCGCGTCGAGGGTACGGGCGGTGCTGGTGTCCTGGGCGTGGGCCATGGCCGAGGCCAGCAGGGTGGGAACCAGCAGCAGCAAGGGCGAACGGCGCGACAGGGCAGGCATGACGGGGATCCCGGGGACTGAGGGCCCGGATTATCGGGAGGTGAGGATGCGAACGCAAATGAATCTCAGATACAAGCCCGTGGCAGTCGGCTTTCATCCCTTTGCCACATCCCCTGCACGACCCGTACGCGCCGCCGGTCTTAACGTAGTCCGTCCCCGCTTCCCCTCTGGAGACACGCCATGAATACCCTGCAGACAGCCGCCCGGGCGATGCGCAATGGCCTGGAGGAGATGGCGGCCCTGTTGGTGGGCGAGCGCGCCGAGGACCTGCGCCGTGACGATACCGCCGCGCCGGGGGTGGGCATTCCGATGCCGCGCCGCCTGCCGCTGCG
>DGIP01000314.1 GCA_002386405.1 Stenotrophomonas maltophilia | reverse complement strand
TTCATCTTCTGTGGCGTGCAGCGCGGCGATGCGCTGGCCCGCCATTTCGCCAGCGGCGACCTGTTCCTGTTCCCCAGCCGCAGCGAGACCTTCGGCAACGTCACGCTGGAAGCGATGGCCAGTGGCGTGACCACGGTGGCGTTCGATTACGGCGCGGCCCGCGAGCACCTGCGCACCCATGAGAACGGGGTAGCGGTGGACGATGACAACGCCTTCGTCGATGCGGCCGTGCGCCTGGCCGGCGACGACGCCGAGCGCGAACGGTTGGGCCGCAATGCGGCCGTGGCGATGACGCGGCTGCATCCGCAGCAGGTCGTCGCCGAGTTCGAGGCCCTGCTTGCCGAACTGGCCACGGCCCGGAGGTCGCATGCGGACCACGCCGCTTGATGCCCTGCGCGGGCGCGAGACCCGCTGGTGCCGGCGCGCCAACCACTATTGCCGGCACCGCCGCGTGCGCCGCGCGTTCTCGGTGGTCAGCCGCCTCGGCGACGGGGTGTTCTGGTACGCGCTGATGGGCGCGCTGGTGCTGGTGGATGGCTTCGATGGCCTGCGCGCGTCGCTGCACATGGCCGCCACCGGCTTGATGGCGCTGCTCCTGTACAAGAGCCTGAAGCGCTGGACCCGGCGCCCCCGCCCGTATGCAGCCGACCTGCGCATCCGCGCCTGGGTGGCACCGCTGGACGAATTCAGCTTCCCTTCCGGGCACACCCTGCATGCGGTGTCGTTCACGATCGTGGCATTGGCCTACTACCCGTGGCTGGCGCCGGTGCTGGTGCCGTTCACGGCGGCGGTCGGGGTGTCGCGGGTGGTGCTGGGGCTGCATTACCCCAGTGATGTGCTGGCGGCGACGGCGATTGCCACGGCGCTGGCTGGGGCGAGCCTGCAATGGTTGCCCTTGCCGGTTTGATTGCGGGTTTACGTGCACAGGGTCATGGCTTTGACACGCGTGGCGTGTCACTACGATCCGTGGTCGCCCGATCCCCGCCATGCGTGTCTGCGCGGTGCCGGGACAACCTAATACAATACGGACATGACTACGCTGTTCATCTCCGATCTGCACCTGGACCCGAGCCGTCCAGCCATCACCGACCTGTTCCTGGACTTCCTGCGCCGCGAGGCGATGCAGGCCGATGCCCTGTACATCCTGGGCGACCTGTTCGAGGCCTGGATCGGCGATGACACCCCCTCGCCCGCCGCCGATGCGGTGGCCGATGCGCTCAAGGCGGTCGCTGCCGCCGGGGTGCCGGTGTACTTCATCCGCGGCAACCGCGATTTCCTGGTGGGCGAGGACTACGCCCGCCGCGCCGGCTTCCGCATCCTGCCCGACCCGAGCGTGATCGACCTGTACGGCACCCCGGTGCTGCTGCAGCACGGCGACCTGCTGTGCACCGATGACGTGGCCTACCAGCAGTTCCGCGCACAGACCCGCGACCCGGTGTTCCAGGCCCAGTTCCTGGCCCAGCCGCTGCCCGCACGCATCGCCTTCGCGCAGAAGGCGCGCGATGCCAGCCAGGCACGCCAGTCGGAAATGAAACAGGGCGACCGCGCCACCTTCGAAACCGTCACCGACGTCGCACCCGATGAAGTGACCGCCACGTTCGTGCGCCATGGCGTGGACACCATGATCCATGGCCACACCCACCGCCCGGCGATCCACAGCCTGCAGGCCGGCGGCCGCGCGTGCACGCGCATCGTGCTGGGCGACTGGTACGAGCAGGGCTCGGTGCTGCGCGTCACCCCGCAGGGGTGGACGCTGGATTCATTGGCGTAAAGCCGTACCGACCAACGGTCGGTACCTACCATTGCCGGCCATGCCGGTAGCACACGCAAGGAAGGGCACAGCCCTTCCTAACGTCGCTTGCCGACGGCCCGAAGGGTGCCCGCCTTACGGCGGGCATACCGTTGGTCGTGTGCTCCGGAAACCATCAGCGGAACGCCGCAACCGCCGCCTTGGTGTTGACCAGCACGCGCTGGTTGTCGGCACTGGAGGCGATGCCCATCGGAATCCCGTTGTAGCTGATGTTGGGATTGGACCAGAAGTTCAGGCGCGGGCAGCCTGAAGTGCAGTCGTAGGCCATGATCGTGCGCCAGCGTGAACCGGTGGCCGGCTGGTAACGATAGCCATGGCCGTACGCGTACGGCGAGGTGCTGGAGTCGGTGGCGATGTCGTGCCGCGCGCTCTGCAGGTGGCCGATCTCATGCGCGAACGAGTAGTAGCCCGTGGCGCAGTCCCAGTACACCGCCGCGAACGCGCTCGACGCGGTGGAGCCGATGCCCGATGCCAACCCGCAGTAGCTGCTGTTGTTGATGATCAGCACCGCCACATCCGCCGCGGTGCTGTTGCGGGTGGTGTGGATGGCATCCATGTACCCATCATTGGTCGAACGGAAGCGCGCCAGGTCGGTACTGAAGTTGCCCGACTCGGTGTACGCCACCGCCTGGTAGCCCGCCAGCTGCATGGTGATGCCCACGTTGCTGTTGGTGTAGCCCTGGTTGGATTCGGCCACCGCCAGCTGCACCAGCGACTGCATGTTGCCGCCATAGGCGCTGACCGCCGCATTGGTCGCTACCACCAGCACGCGGATGGTGGCCGGTGTGCCCGACGAGGCCGCTGCAATGCCGGCACGTTCACTGGCTGGCATCTCGATCTTCGGCAGCGTGTTGTAGTCGGCCGGGTGTTCGGCCGGCATGCGCGACTCATCCACCTGCACCAGCACGTGGCGGCCATCACTGAGCGGACGCAGCCGGTACAGCGTGCCGTCCTTGCGGATGGAACCGGTGACCGTGTCGCCGTTGCGCACCAGGATCACCGAATTGCCCGGATCCTGTGCACCGGCCTGGCGGGTCAGTTTCGAACCTGCGTTCTGCAGGCTGCCGTACCAGATGCTGCCGCCATCGGGCAGGCTCTCCACCCGCTGCTGCACAGCCTGCACGGGCGTGCCGAGCAGCTCGAACTCCAGTTGCCGCTGCGCCGCCACCACCGCGCCTGCCTCGACGCGGACCTCCTGCACGGCGGCGCTGGAAGGCGCCGACAGCACCGCCTGCGCGGCCGGCTGGCTGGCCGCACCGGCGCGGCTCAACACCGTCACCGGCTGGAACAGGGGTGCGGCCGCCGCCGTACCCACGGCGGCCAGGAACAACGTGATCGCACCTGCGGTCTTTCTCATCGAACTGGACATCATGTCGCCTCTCTCGTTGAGTGAACTTCGGAAGTGAACGTGTTCGCGCCGCCGCCCCTGTCGACAGGCCAGACCATCTGGCGCCTATCGATCGCGTGAATTCAATAGAGCCCACCAATGAGATTCCCGAACTGTGACCGGCGGCCACAGCGGTTCAGTTACGTCGCCTTCGTGTCGCTTTCGCGCTACCTTAAACGCGCATCGACAGGGGAACCGAGGCCATGGCTGGGCAGCCCACTCCGACCACCACCGTGCCGGTCACGCTGCAGATCGGCCTGTTTTTTGACGGCACCCGCAACAACGCCGACAACCTGCTGCACGCCTCGCGCCCACCCGGCAGCACCACCCCCGCACCGCGGCCGCCGGCCCCCGCCGTGCTGGCCGATGACGCCTCGCCCTACCAGAGCCGCCTGACCAGCAGTTTCAGCAACGGACTGACCAACATCGCCCGGCTGCACGCGCTCTACCCCGACCATCGCCGCACCGCGCCGACCCTGCCGGGCACCCTGTCCTTGGCGATCTACATCGAAGGCGCCGGCACCCGCACCGGCAAGGACGACGACCTGATGGGGCTGGCGTTCGGCATCGGCCCCAGCGGCGTGAAGGCCAAAGTCCACCGCGCCCTCGACGTACGCCTGCCCGAAGCATTGCGTGCCCTGGCCAGCACCCTGCCGCCCCACGCATTGACCGGGGTCCGCCTGGACCTGTTCGGCTTCTCGCGCGGCGCCGCCTCCGCACGCGACGCAGTCAACCGGCTCAACGCCGCCGACGGCCGCCTCTGGCTGCAGGAACAGCTGCGCCGCACCGGCTGGACCCTGCCCTCCGCCCCCACGATCCGCCCCGTGCGCTTCGTCGGCCTGTTCGACACCGTGGTCGCGATCGACGCGCGCCAGCGCGACGAACTGCCGCACGTCAACCTGCCCGCCGGCTGTGCCGACAAGGTGGTCCAGGTCACCGCGCGCGACGAGCACCGCCACTACTTCGCACTCACCTCCGTCGCGCCCCAGCACGAGGAAATCGCTCTGCCCGGCGTGCACGCCAACATCGGCGGCGGCTACGACCAGCGCATCGAAGGACCGAAACTACTCACACGCCCACAGGGCCAGCGCATCCGCACCCACGACGTACCCGACACCACCACCCCACCGCTGGCCCTGCTGCGCAGCACCCAAGTCTACCTGCGCGCCCAAGCCGCCTGCCGCCGATGGCAGGCCGCACTGGGCCTGGGCGAAGACAGCGTCTGGGTCGACGTATGGCATCGCTGGCAGCAGATGCGCGTGGCCGGCAGCGACAGCGTGCTGCCGCAGTGGGTCCTGTTCGCGCATGCCGCAGTGGTGCTCAAACGCGAGATCGACTGGCGCTACCAGCTGGTCGCACTGCGGCTGATCCACCAGCGCGCGGCAGCCGCCGGCGTGATGTGGGCACGCACGCCGGATGCGGATCCGGCGATGGCACTGCCGGATGAGCTGCGGCCCATTGCCGCACGCCTGGTGGCAGGCCAAGCGCTCGATGCAGCGCAGGAACTGCTGCTGCGACAGCGCTACCTGATGCAATCGGCGCATTGGAATTTCGATGCGCTCGGCGACACCGCGTTGTTGTATGCGGCCGATGATGCAACCCGCGAATTGCCATACCGGCCGGGGCCGGGATTGTTCTATATCAACCGGCCGACGGAAGACGGCAAGCGGGTGGTGTTGCGAAACGCTTAAAGGGGTTTTGCGTTTCGTGGACGTCGATTGTTTTCATGCGCCACCGAACGGTTCACCGTTATCGGCAGTCGATTGGGATTCGACCCTACCGCGAAGCGGCCCGCTGTTCCCGCGACGACCGATACACCGTCGAAGGTGGGTCGGGGCGGGTTTGCGGGGGTGTGAGCCGCATGGATGCGGCGACCAAGCCTCCAGGGACGGATTCACGGCGTCCCCCGCAAACCCGCACCGACCCGCCAAACCAGAAGTTCACGGGCCACCAGCTGTTCGCCCAAATGCATGAAGCCGGGCAACGCCCGGCACAACAGCAACCCCTGCAACCTTATTTCGAAGGCCCAGGCGTACGACCTGCCTGCTCGATCAGGTCCGCCAGCTCGTCCTGCTCAAAGCCGGCCAACAGCCGCGCTTCGAGATTGAACGGGCCGTAGAGGAACCCGTTGGCATATTCCTTCAACAGCGCGATGAAGCGCGCCCGAGGATCCACACCGGCACGCTCGCAATACCAGCGGTACCAGCGCGTCCCCGCAGCCACATGCGCCACTTCCTCGCGCAGGATGATCTCCAGCACATCGGCAGTAGCATGGTCGTTGGCCGAACGCAGCTTGGTGATCATCCCCGGCGTGACATCCAGCCCGCGCGCCTCCAGCACGCGCGGCACCAGCGCCATCCGCGACAGGCCATCGTGCGCCGTCTTCTCGCACATCTCCCACAGCCCGTTGTGCGCCGCGAAATCGCCGTAATCGTGCCCGTGCGCCTGCAACCGCCCATGCAACAGCAGGAAGTGGCGCGACTCATCGTCGGCCACGCCCACCCAGTCCGCATGGAACGACCCCGGCAGCCCGCGGAAGCGATACACCGCATCCCACGCCAGATCGATGGCATTGAGCTCGATATGCGCGATCGCATGGATGAACGCCGCCCGCCCCTCCGCATTGCCCAACCCCCGCCGCGGCACCTCACGCGGGTGCACCAGTTGCAACTGCGGCGGCCGCCCCGGCATGCGGATCGGCTCGGGCGGCGGCGCATCCGCACGCACCTTCAACAGCCCCGCGCGGAACTGCGCCGCGTACTGCTGCGTCAGCGCCACCTTGCGCAGCGGGTCCGCCTCGGCCATGCACTGCTGCGCCGCGCGCAGCAGGTCACCGGCCGCCTCGTCCCGCGGCAACGTCGCGTTCACCGCCAGGCCTCAGGCGCGGCGCTTGTGCTTGGCATCGTCCGAACGCAACTGCTGGATGCGCTCGAAATAGCCCGGCTCGATACCCGTCGGGTACACCCCGTTGAAGCACGACGAATCGAACGACTTCAGCTCCGGGTTGCCCTCACGCACCGCCGCTTCCATGTCCTCGATGTCCTGGTAGATCAACCAGTCGCAGCCCAGGTGCGCCTCGATTTCTTCCACGCTGCGGTTGTGCGCCACCAGCTCCTCGGCGGCCGGCATGTCGATGCCGTAGATGTTCGGATAGCGCACCGGCGGCGCCGCGCTGGCCAGGTACACCTTGCGTGCACCCGCATCGCGCGCCATCTGCACGATCTGCTGGCTGGTGGTGCCGCGCACGATCGAATCGTCCACCAGCAGCACCACCCGGTTGCGGAACTCCAGGTGGATCGGGTTGAGCTTGCGGCGCACCGACTTCACCCGCTCACCCTGCCCCGGCATGATGAAGGTGCGGCCGATGTAACGGTTCTTGATGAAGCCTTCGCGGTACTTCACCCCGAGCACGTTCGAGATTTCCAGCGCCGCATCGCGCGAGGTATCCGGGATCGGGATGATGGTGTCGATGTCGTGGTCCGGGCGCAGGCGCAGGATCTTCTCGCCCAGCTTGATGCCCATGCGCATGCGCGCCTTGTGCACCGACACGTTGTCGATCATCGAATCGGGGCGTGCGAAATACACGTACTCGAAGATGCACGGGCTGTGCTCGGCCGGCTCGGCACACACTTCCGAGAACAGCTCGCCACGCGCGGTGATCACCAGCGCCTCGCCCGGGCGCACATCGCGCACGCGCTGGAAGCCCAGTACGTCCAGCGCCGACGATTCCGACGCCACGATGTACTCATCACCTTCGGCGTGGGCGCGCTTGCCCAGCACCAGCGGGCGGATCCCGTGCGGGTCGCGGAACGCCACCAGGCCCAGGCCCAGCACCACGCTGATCACCGCATAGCCGCCCTTGCAGCGGCGGTGCACGCCGGCCACGGCGCGGATCGCCGCTTCCGGGGTCAGCTGGCGCTGCGCATCCAGTTCGAACGCGAACACGTTCAACAGCACTTCGCTGTCCGAATCGGTGTTGACGTTGCGGCGGTCCTGCTCGAACACCTGCTGGCGCAGCGCCTCGGTGTTGATCAGGTTGCCGTTGTGGGCCAGCGCGATGCCGTACGGCGAATTGACGTAGAACGGCTGCGCCTCGTCCATGCCTTCGGAACCTGCGGTCGGGTACCGCACATGGGCGATACCGACGCGGCCTTCCAGGGTGGACATGGTCTTGGCGTCGAACACATCACGCACCAGGCCGTTGGCCTTCTGCACGCGCAGCCGGGTGCCATCCGCGGTGGCGATGCCCGCCGCGTCCTGGCCACGATGCTGGAGGACGGTCAGGCCGTCATACAACTGCCCGGCGACGTTCTGGTTGCCGACAATACCGACGATGCCACACATGGTGCGAATCTCCGCTGGGCTGGGCCCATCTACTGTGAAGGTGGCCGTGCCTGGCCGGGGGAACCGCTCCGTGCCGGAGCGGTGTCGTCCGGGCGCACGAGCGCCGGGTCGATGTTCTGGGGGGAGCCTGGCCGTGCCTGGTTGGCCCACACATCGGCGGGGTCCACCGCCTGCTGCGGGGTCTCATCCAGCGGTCGCGGCCATCCGCGCCCACCCAGCAACTGGCCAAGGACGCCATTATCGCCTGTCGCGCCCGGCTTGCCCAACTCTCCGATGGGCAGTTGCGCCATGTTCACCTCCGGCAGCGCCATCGGCATCCCCTGCAGGCCCTGCATGTCCTTCAGGTTGGGCATCTGCGGCAGCTCCGGCATGCGCGGCATCTTGGCCTGCATCCAGCCCACGCCGGGGTCGAGCATCGCGCGCAGGTGCGAGTCGCGCCAGGTCGCTTCACGGGTCAGCGGGGTGTACGAGCCCAGCAGCAGCAGCGCGCAGGCGATCAGGCCGCCCCGGGCCAGGCCCAGGCCGGCACCCATCATGCGGTCGGCGCCGTTCAGGCTGGTCGAGCGCACCGCCTGGCGGATCACCAGGCCGATCGCCCAGACCGAGACCATCACCAGCAGGAACACGGTGAGGTAGCCGGCGAAATAATGGCCGGTGCCCGGCGCGGCCGGGGCGGACCACCACGCGGCGGCGCTGCGCCCGAACATCAGCGCGGCCCAGCCGCCCAGCAGCCACGAGAACGTGCTGATGACGATGCTGACGAAACCGCGCATCACCCCGAGCAGGGTCGAGATGCCGATCACCGCCAGCAGCACGAAATCAATCATGTGCGGGGGGCCGCATCAGGGATGCGGCCGGACCATGCCGGCCACGCCGACCTTCGACGCAACCTGGGCCTTGAGGTTCTCCGCCTCGGCACGGTTGGCGACGGGACCGACGCGCACGCGGTTGAGCGTGCCCTTGTCGGTACGTACCTGCTCCACGAACGCACTGAAGCCGGCCGCGCGCACCTTGTCGCGCAGGGCGTTGGCTTCGGTCGCCTGGCCGAACGCGCCCAGCTGCACGGCGAAGCCGACGCTGCTGGCCGCCGGGGCGGTCGGCACGGCCACGAGATCGGAAGAGCG
>DGIP01000063.1 GCA_002386405.1 Stenotrophomonas maltophilia | reverse complement strand
GCGGTCGATCACTTCCTGGCAACGGCGTTCCATTTCCGGGTTGTCGCGCTGCACGCTGGCGAAATCGAGGTCCTCGGCGCTTTCGCCGGAGGCCACCGAACTGGCGGCACCGCCGCCCAGGCCGATCAGCATGGCCGGGCCGCCGAGCACGATCACCGCATCGCCGGGCTGAAGCTTCAGCTTCTCGACCTGGACCTGGTCGATCGCGCCGAGGCCACCGGCCAGCATGATCGGCTTGTCATAGGCGCGGGTCAGGCCATCGCCTTCGGGCAGCTCGAAGCTGCGGAAGTAACCCAGCAGGTTGGGGCGGCCGAACTCGTTGTTGAAGGCGGCGCCGCCGAGCGGGCCCTCCAGCATGATGTCCAGCGCCGGCGCCATGCGCGGGTTCAGCGCACGCGGCGCTTCCCACGGCTGCGGCAGGGTCGGGATGCGCAGGTGCGAGACCGAGAAGCCGGTCAGGCCGGCCTTGGGCTTGCCGCCACGGCCGGTGGCGCCTTCATCGCGGATTTCACCGCCGGCGCCGGTGGAGGCGCCCGGGAACGGGGCGATCGCGGTCGGGTGGTTATGGGTTTCCACCTTGATGCAGAACGCCGAATCCACCACCGCTTCGCTGCGGTATTCGCCCGTGGCCGGGTCCGGCCGATAGCGCGCGGCCGGGAAGCCGGCCACCACCGCCGCGTTGTCGCTGTACGCGCTGAGCGTGTGCTGCGGGGTCTGCTGGTGGGTGTTCTTGATCATGCGGAACAGCGAATGGGCCTGGTCGGCGCCATCGATGGTCCAGCTGGCATTGAAGATCTTGTGCCGGCAGTGCTCGGAATTGGCCTGCGCGAACATCATCAGTTCCACGTCCGAGGGCTTGCGGCCCAAATCGCCGAAGCGCTGGCGCAGGTAGTCGATCTCGTCCTGGGCCATGGCCAGGCCCAGGCGGCGGTTGGCCGCCTCCAGGTCTTCCAGCGCCACCCGCTCCAGCTCGCCACGGGCCGGCGCGGTGAACAGCGCCTGGGCCTGGGCGGCATCGTCCAGCACGGACTGGGTCATCGGGTCGTGCAGCGCGCGGATCACCGCCTCGCGGGCAGCCGCGTCGGCCGGCCAGCCGGCCAGGTCGATGCGCAGGCCACGTTCCACCCGGCGGATCGGCTGCCCGGCGCCACGCACCAGCTCGGTGGCCTTGCTCGACCACGGCGACAGCGTGCCCAGGCGCGGCACCACGAAGCGGGAGATGGCCCCGGCCTCCTGCGGCGCCAGCGCGGGCTGGGCTTCCAGGATCCGGCTCAGGATCGCCGGGTCCGGGGTCGCATCGCCCTCGGTCTGGATGAAGTACACGTGCCAGGCACCGGTGATGCGCAGGTCGGCGGCCAGGGACTGCAGGCGGGATTCAAGACGTTCGCGGCGGAACGGCGAAAGGGCGGATGCGCCCTCGAGGACCATCATGTCCGGGGAACCGTGGTTGGAGACGGGGCCCACTATTGTACCGGTCCGTGCCCGCCGGTGGTCAGTCGCCGGGTCGGTTCCGGCCCGGCCGCCGCCGGTCAGGGCGAAAGCACCAGCCGCCCGAACCTTGCGCTGGCGCACGGATTGGCCGGACAAACCATGACAACGTTGCCACCACCTGCCAAGCCTCCCGCCGGGCAGGCCCGCGTCCGCCCCCTCTGCTGTTGCCGGCCTCTCTCACCGGCCCCGGACCTGCTGCAACGCTGGCCGACACCCTGCCGCCCAGCGCCCACCACCTGATCGGAGTACGACATGGCTGACCCGATTGCGCGCAGTACGGTGACATCGTTATCCCCCCGCGCCTCCCGCCCCCGCCCCCGGCGCTGGCTGCTGGCCGCAGCCCTGGCCTCGGCGGCGCTCGCCCCGGGGCTGGCCCAGGCCGCCAGCTGTAGTGGCGTACCGGAATGGAACGGCAACGTGATCTACCTGGCCGGCAGCACCCTGCAGAAGGGCGGCGTGCTGTACCGGGCCAACCAGGACATCTGGAATGCCCCGCCCGACCACCCGGCCGGTGCGCCGTACTACACCAACCTGGGCGCCTGCGACAGCGGCGGCAGCAACCAGCCGCCCAGCGTCAGCCTGACCTCGCCGGCCAACGGCGCCAGCTTCAGCGCCGGCAGCACCATTACGGTCAGCGCCAACGCCAGCGATGCCGATGGCAGCGTCAGCAAGGTCGAGTTCTTCCGCGGCGGCGCCTCGCTGGGCATCGACACCAGCGCCCCTTACAGCGTGAGCTGGAGCAACGCGTCGGCCGGCACCCACACCTTCAAGGCGGTGGCCACCGACAACAACAACGCGGTGACCTCATCGGCGACGGTCAGCGTGACGGTCAATGCGGCCAGCAACGACACCACCCCGCCCAGCGTGCCCGGCGGCCTGGCCTCGCCCTCGAAAACCGCCACCACGGTCAACCTGGCCTGGAACGCGGCCACCGACAACAGCGGCGGCAGCGGCGTGGCCGGCTATGACGTGTACCGCAACGGCACCCTGGTCGGTTCGCCCAGCGCCACCCAGTACACCGACGGCGGGCTCACCGCCAGCACCAGCTACACCTACACCGTGCGTGCCCGCGACAACGCCGGCAACGCCTCGGCACGCAGTGCGTCGATCAGCGTGACCACCGCGGCCGGCGGCGGCAGTGGCGGCAATAAGCGCGTCATCGGCTACTTCACCCAGTGGGGCATCTATGGGCGCAACTACCGGGTCAAGAACATCGACACCAGCGGGTCGGCCAGCAAGCTGACCCACATCAACTACGCGTTCGGCAACGTGCGCAACAACCGCTGCGAAGTGGGCATCACCCAGGCCTCGGACCCGAACACCGGGGTGGGCGGTGATGCGTTCGCCGATTACACCAAGGCCTTCCAGGCCGGTGAAAGCGTCAGCGGCGGTGCCGATACCTGGGACCAGCCGCTGCGCGGCAACTGGAACCAGCTCAAGCAGCTCAAGGCCAAGCACCCGAACGTGAAGGTGCTGATCTCGCTGGGTGGCTGGACCTGGTCGCGCGGCTTCTCCAGCGCGGCGCAGCCGGCCAACCGCCAGGCCTTCGTGGCCTCGTGCATCGACGCCTACATCAAGGGCAACCTGCCGGTGACCGATGGTGCCGGTGGCGTGGGCGCGGCGGCGGGCGTGTTCGACGGCATCGACATCGACTGGGAATACCCGGTGGCATGTGGGCTGGCCTGCGGCACCCCGGCCGACAACGCCAACTTCACCGCGCTGCTGGCCGAGTTCCGCCGCCAGCTCGACGCGGTGCGCCCGGGCCTGTTGCTGACCGTGGCGGTAGGCGCGGGCATCGACAAGATCCGTGTGACCGATCCGGCGACGTATCACGGGTACCTGGATTACATCAACGTGATGACGTACGACTTCCACGGCGCCTTCGATCCAATCACCGGCCACCATTCGGCGCTGTTCAATTCGCCGGCGGACCCGTCCACTGGTGATACGAAGCTGTACAACAGCAACGATGCGATGGAAGCCTTCCTCGCCCGCGGCGTGCCGGCCAGCAAGCTCAACCTGGGCATCGGCTTCTACGGCCGCGGCTGGACCAACGTGCCCAACGTCAACAACGGCCTGTACCAGAGCGGCACCGCCGCAGCCGGTACCTACGAGGCCGGCATCGAAGACTGGAAGGTGCTGAAGAACCTCAACCATCCGATCTACACCGATGCGAATGCGCGGGCCACCTGGAGCTACAACGGCACCACGTTCTGGAGCTTCGACACGCCGGCGCTGGTGACCGAGAAGATGGGCTACGTGAAAACCCAGGGACTGGGCGGCGCGTTCTTCTGGGAGTTCAGCGGCGATGACACCCAGGGCACGCTGGTGAACACCATCAGCAACGGGTTGAAGTAACCGACTGCAACGACGCGCCCGGGATCCTTGCGGTCCCGGGCGCTTTTTGTTTGCGCGCGTGAGCACTTTCTGGCAGCCGCCCGGCGACGCCTTTCAATAATGGCGATCCTTCTTCTTAAGGCGCCTTCAACCCGATGCGTACCCCTACTGTTTTCCTGTGCATCGGTGCCGTGTTCGGCAACAAGGACGCGAGCCGCGCCCTCGAACACCGACGCGCGCTCAAGACGTCCTTCATCACCAACATCGGCAACATCAACCGGGAATGGAAAGAAACGCGGCGCCGTGAGGGATTCCGAAATCCGCTGGAAATGCCGCCGCCACGGTCCGAGCGCGTACCGCGCGACACGGCGGGGCACGCAGCTCACATCCGGACGCTGGTCAACATTGGGCGCGGGCTGGATGTCAGAAGGCCGGCCTTGCCGCCGCCCCGGGCATGTCCACTGCCGTCGCAATGGAGCTGGCTGCACCACGGCCCCACCTGAAACCTGATCAACGCCCCGGAACCTGCGAACCGGGGCGTTTCTGCATCAGCGGGCCTGGCGCTCCAGCGCCTTGACCAGCTGCGCCGGAGGCAGGTAGCCGCCCAGCTGGGTGCCGTCGGCGGCGAACACCGCCGGGGTGCCGCTGACGCCGACCTGCTGGCCCAGCGTGTACTGCATGGCGACCGGGTTGGTGCAGTTCTTCGGCTTCACCGGCTGGCCCTGCTTGGCGCTGGTCAGGGCCTGGCGGCGATCGGCTGCGCACCATACCGAGATCATGTCGGTGTAATCCTGGCTGCCCAGGCCCATGCGCGGGAAGGCCAGGTATTCCACCGTGATGCCCTGCCGGTTCAACTCCGGGATGTCCTGGTGCATCTTGCGGCAGTAGCCGCACTCGATGTCGGTGAACACGGTAAGCGTGTGCTTCGGGTTCGGCGCGGCGAACACGATGCGCTCGCCGCGCGGCACGCCATCCAGCAGTTTCTTGCGGAAGGCCAGCAGGCCCGCGCTGCTGGCCGGGGTGCGGTTCTGGATGTCGTACGGCTGGGACTGCATCAGGTAGCGGCCGTCGTCGGAGACGTACAGCACCTGCCCGCCCACCAG
>DGIP01000059.1:336-17190 GCA_002386405.1 Stenotrophomonas maltophilia | reverse complement strand
GCTGGTGGTCGCCGTAGACGGTGCGCATCTGGCCCGGCCACGAATCGCGGATGATCAGGTTGCCTTCGGTGGCGCCGTCCTTGATTTCGCCATCGGCGTTGACCAGCGCCGGCTGCACGCCGAAGAAGGGCAGGGTGGCCGAACCCGGCTTGAGGTCGATCGCGCCGGGCAGCGGCGAAATCAGGATGCCGCCGGTTTCGGTCTGCCACCAGGTATCCACGATCGGGCAGCGGCCATCGCCGACCACGTCGTAGTACCAGCGCCAGGCTTCCGGGTTGATCGGCTCGCCGACGCTGCCCAGCAGGCGCAGCGAGGCGCGCGAGGTGCGCTTGACCGGTGCATCGCCTTCGCGCATCAACGCGCGGATGGCGGTGGGCGCGGTGTAGAAGATGCTGACCTGGTGCTTGTCGATCACCTGCCAGAAGCGCGAGGTGTCGGGGTAGTTCGGCACGCCTTCGAACATCAGCGAGGTAGCACCGTTGGCCAGCGGGCCGTAGACGATGTAGCTGTGCCCGGTGACCCAGCCCACGTCGGCGGTGCACCAGTAGATGTCCTCTTCGCGCAGGTCGAACACCGCTTCATGGGTGTAGGCCGCGTACAGCAGGTAGCCGCCGGTGGTGTGCAGCACACCCTTGGGCTTGCCGGTGGAACCGGAGGTGTAGAGGATGAACAGCGGATCTTCGGCGTTCATCCGCTCCGGTTCGCACTGCGCCGGCTGCGGGTCCACCACGTCGTGGAACCAGCGGTCGCGCGGGGCCTGCATGTCCACCGCGCCGCCGGTGTGGCGCACCACCAGCACGGTTTCCACCGTGGTGGTGCCGGGCAGCTTCAGCGCGGCATCCACGTTGGCCTTCAGCGGGATCTTGCGGCCACCGCGCAGGCCTTCGTCGGCGGTGATGATCAGCTTGCTGCCGCAGTCGATCACGCGGTCGGCGATGGAGTTCGGCGCAAAGCCACCGAACACCACCGAGTGGATCGCACCGATGCGCGCGCAGGCCAGCATGGCCACGGCGGCGTCGACGATCATCGGCAGGTAGATGGTGACCCGGTCGCCCTTCTTGACGCCCAGGTTGCGCAGCGCGTTGCCGAGGCGGCAGGTGCGCTCGTACAGCTCGCGGTAGGTCACGCCCTGCGCGGGTGCATCCGGGCTGTCCGGTTCGAACAGCAGGGCAACCTTGTCGCCGCGCTTTTCGAGCTGGCGGTCCAGGCAGTTCACGCTGGCGTTGAGTTCGCCATCTTCGAACCACTTGATGCGGAAATCGTCGAGCTGGTAGCTGACGTTGCGGATCGTGGACGGCTTCCTGTACCAGTCCAGCCGCTCGGCGGCCTTGCCCCAGAACGCGTCGGGGTTGTCCACCGACTCACGGTAGAGCTGCTGGTAAGTGTTCTTGTCAATGCGCGCCTTGGCGGCAACGTCCGCCTTGACGGGGTAAAGATCGGCCATGGCACCCTCACTTGCACTAGGACTGGGTTGTGCGATCGCAGCATAACCCGCGATTCATCCCGCTCAGTTTGCCGCATCCACCGCGCCGCGAGGTAAGGGAATGGTTAGACCATGGTCGTACCGACCCAAGGCTTCGACCAATTGCCAATAGCCGGGGTGCGTCAACCGGCCGCACGCTCGGCTCGACCGTGACCCCACACGCGGCGATCACTTTGCCACCCGGGAGAGAGGGCAACATGAGTACCCGTATGTTGAAGACCATGCGCAAGCCGTTGGCGACCTGCCTGTTGGTCGCGTTGGTGGCGCCTGGCATGGCGTTTGCCGAAACCGCCAAGGAGAAGCAGCTGGAAGCGCGCGTTGCCGAACTGGAACGCCAGGTGCAGCTGCTGCTGTCCACCACCCAGCAGCAACAGACCCAGATCAGCCAGGCCCAGACCGACGTGACCGCGGTGAAGACCGTGCAGGCGCAACAGCCTGCCGGCGCCACCGTGCCCGCCGGCAAGCAGCCGATCCAGGTCACCACCATCACCCCGGGCGCCGCGCCGGGCACCACGGTCAAGATCGGCGGCTTCATCAAGGCCGACTTCCTGCTCACCCAGACCGGCGATGGCCAGCTGGCCGACGACGCCACCGGCCGCGCGCTGTACCTGCCGGGCCAGACCCCGGTGGCCGGTGCCGGCGGCAGCGGCGAGCGTTCGGACGTGGACTTCAACGCCCACGCCAAGTTCTCGCGCTTCAACCTGGGCATCGACAACGTCTCGGACAAGGGCAACAAGTCCGGTGCGTTCTTCGAGATGGACTTCTTCGGCAACTCGCTGGGCAACCAGACCGCCACCAATACCTACGGCGTGACCCTGCGCCACGCGTACATGTATTGGAACAACTGGATGGCCGGCCAGACCTGGTCGAACTTCATGGACGCAGCCTCGCTGCCGGAAGCGGCCGACTTCGTCGGTCCCACCGATGGCGTGCTGTTCGTGCGCCAGGCGCAGATCCGCTACACCCAGGGCGGCTTCAGCGTCGCACTGGAAAACCCGGAAACCACCGTGCTCACCGGCACCCGCAACCCCGTCACCGGGGCGTGGACCAACGTGGCCAGCAACAGCGACCGCGGCTCCCTGCCGGACCTGACCCTGCGTTACGGCTGGAAGGGCGACTGGGGCACCTTCGGGGTCGGCGGTATCGTGCGCCAGCTCAAGGTCGACAACCAGACCACCGGTGCCGACGCCGACAAGATCGGCGGCGGCCTGACCCTGGGCGGCAAGTGGGTGATGGGCGGCAGCGACCAGCTGCACTACCAGATCAGCGGCGGCGAAGGCATCGCCCGTTACGTGGGCCTGGGCGTCACCGCCGATACGGCCTACGACGTGGCACAGGACGAGCTCAACCCCACCGGCGTGCTGGCTGGCTATGTCGGCTGGCGCCACGCCTTCACCCCGAAGCTGCGTACCAACCTGATCTACGCCCGCAGCGATTACGACAACGACAGCGTGCTGGGCCCGCTGGTCACCAAGAGCGTGCAGAGCATCCGCGGCAACATCTTCTATACGCCGATGCCCAAGGTCGATATCGGCGCGGAGTACATGTACGGCGTGCGCGAGATCGAAGATGGTCGGAAGGGCGACATCAACCGCGTGCAATTCACCACGAAGTACAGTTTTTAAGCATGGGTGCCGACGCATTGTCGGCACCTGCCACCAATGATTGCTTCGGAGGGGAAGCGTCTTATGTCCACCACACCCGTACCTGCAAAAGCAGAACTTACCAAGGGCCACAAGAAGGTCATCTTCGCGTCCAGCCTTGGCACCGTGTTCGAATGGTATGACTTCTTCCTGTATGGCTCGCTGGCGGCGATCATCGCCAAGCAGTTCTTCAGCGGGGTCAATGAAACCACGGGCATGATCTTCGCCCTGCTGGCCTTCGCGGCCGGCTTCTTCGTGCGTCCGTTCGGCGCGGCCTTCTTCGGCAGCCTCGGCGACCGCATCGGCCGCAAGTACACCTTCCTGGTCACGATCCTGATCATGGGCATCTCGACCTTCCTGGTCGGCGTGCTGCCCAACTACGCCTCGATTGGTTTTGCGGCCCCGGTGATCCTGATCATCCTGCGCCTGGCCCAGGGCCTGGCCATGGGTGGCGAGTACGGTGGTGCGGCGACCTACGTGGCCGAGCATGCACCGGCCAACAAGCGTGGCCTGTACACCAGTTTCATCCAGTGCACGGCAACGCTTGGCCTGTTCATGTCGCTGCTGATCATCCTGGCCTGCCGCTACTTCTTGGGCAACGAGGCCTTCGAAGCCTGGGGCTGGCGCATTCCGTTCCTGGTCTCCATCATCCTGCTCGGCATCTCGGTGTGGATCCGCCTGCAGCTGAGCGAGTCGCCGCTGTTCCAGCAGATGAAGGCCGAAGGCAAGGGCTCCAAGACCCCGTTCCGTGACAGCCTCAAGGACGGCAACCTCAAGCTGATGCTGCTGGTCCTGCTCGGCGCCGCTGCCGGCCAGGCCGTGGTGTGGTACGGCGGTCAGTTCTACGCGCTGTTCTTCCTGAGCAGCATGCTGAAGGTCGATGCCACCACCTCCTACCTGCTGATCGCCGCTGCACTGGCCCTGGGTACGCCCTTCTTCATCTTCTTCGGCTGGCTGTCCGATCGCATCGGCCGCAAGAAGATCATCCTGGCCGGCTGCCTGTTGGCGGCAGTGACCTACATCCCGGTATTCAAGGGCCTGACCCACTTCGCCAACCCGGCCATCGAAGAAGCCCGCAGCAGCTCGCCGGCCCTCGTGATTGCCGATCCGAACACCTGCTCGTTCCAGTTCGATCCGGTCGGCCTGCGCAAGTTCACCAGCTCCTGCGACGTGGCCACCGCCGCGCTGACCAAGGCGGGTGTGCCGTACGACGTGCAGCCTGCCGCCGCCGGTTCGCTGGCGCTGGTAAGCGTGGGCAACACCCAGGTGACCTCGTTCGAGGCCGCCGGCCTGACCAAGGATGAGCTCAAGGCCAAGGGCGATGCCTTCGGTGGCGAACTCAAGGCGGCGCTGACCGCAGCGGGTTACCCGGCCAAGGCCGACAACGCGCGCATCAACATCGCCGGCACCGTGTTCATGCTGTGGATCCTGGTGATGTACGTGACCATGGTCTACGGCCCGATCGCCGCCTACCTGGTCGAGCTGTTCCCGACCCGCATCCGTTACACCTCGATGTCGCTGCCGTACCACATCGGCAACGGCTGGTTCGGTGGCTTCCTGCCGGCGATTTCCTTCGCGCTGGTGGCCGGCACCGGCAACCTCTACTACGGCCTGTGGTACCCGATCATCATCGCGCTGATGACGGTCGTGGTCGGCGGCCTGTTCCTGCATGAAACCAAGGGCGTGGACATCACCAAGTAACCGGTGATGGCGTGAACCCCGAAGGGCCGTGGCATTGCCACGGCCCTTTTCATTGGCGGGTCAATTCCAGACGGTGATGCGGCCGTCAGGTGCGTTCAGCTGCATCGCCTCCGGTCCTGCGTATCCGCCGTCGCTCAGGTCCACGTGCAAGGCCGAGCCGTCGCCGAACGTCAGCGTCAGTCCACCCGCGTCGAGAGCGCTGCCGGCCACTTCAAGACGAAGGGACCAGGGAGGCGCATCCGCCGAATGAAGTCCGGAGAACGCGACCCTGTTGTAGATGTGCAGCGACCAGCCGTCATCGGTGCTGATCGAGACCTGTCCCTCCAGACGGGAGACCGCCACGGCCTTGCCGATGAACATTCCAAGAGATTCCACGCCACGCTCGCTCATGCCAGAACTCCGGGGACAGACGGGTAGGGTCGCATCCCGATCGACTGCCGATAACCCCACCACGTGCGATGGTGGCATGACCCGGGAATGGAGAACGCGCGTTCCTGGCCGTCGGCCTCACATGGTGTGACGCTATAGTCGCGACATGAGCGATGTCCACACCGATCCCGCGGATCTTCCTGCCATCCTGCACACCCTGCGAACCGCCTGGCAGGCCAACCGTCCGTCGCTGGAACAGCGCCGCAGCGACCTGCAGCGCCTGCGCGCGGTCCTCAAGGCGCGCCTGCCGCAGATGGCCGAGGCCATCGCCGCCGATTTCGGCCACCGCTCCACCCACGAGTCGCTGATCGCCGACGGCATGACCGTGCTCAATGAGGTCGACCATCTGCTCGCGCACCTGCGCGGGTGGATGCGCCCGCGCCGGGTCGGGGTAGGCTGGCGGTTCTGGCCGGCGCGGGCGCAGACCCGGCCGGTGCCACTGGGCGTGGTCGGGGTGATCTCGCCCTGGAACTACCCGGTGAACCTGGCGCTGATCCCGCTGGCCACTGCGATTGCCGCCGGTAACCATGTCCTCCTGAAACCCTCCGAACACACCCCGCGCACCAGCGCCTTCCTGCATGACCTGCTGGCCGGGGTGTTCCCCGCCGACCGGGTGGCGGTAGTGCAGGGCGATGCCGCGTTGGCATCGGCCTTGGCCGGCTCACCGCTGGACCACCTGGTGTTCACCGGCTCCACGGCCGTGGGCCGCAAGGTCATGGCCGCTGCCGCGCAGCACCTGACCCCGCTCACCCTGGAACTGGGCGGCAAGTCACCGGCCATCGTGTGCAGCGACTACCCCTTGGACAAGGCCGCCGCGCGGCTGGCCACCGGCAAGTGGTTCAACGCCGGCCAGACCTGCATCGCGCCGGACTACGTGCTGATCGACGGCCGCCGCCAGCGCGAGCTGGTGCAGCAGTTGCAGACCCAGGTGCGCGCGCGCTACGGCGATTTCAGCAACACCGACGACTACACCCGCATCATCAATGAAGGCCAGTACCAGCGCCTGCTCGGCTACCTGGCCCAGGCGCGCGAGCGCGGCGTACCGGTAATCGAACTGGCCAGCATCGATTCGGAGCGCGCGCGCCGCGAGCGGCTGATCGTGCCGACCATCGTGCTCGACCCGCCCGCGGACTTGGACCTGATGCAGGACGAAATCTTCGGCCCGATCCTGCCGGTCTGCGCCTATCCCGACCTGGATGCCGCCCTGGAATCCGTACAGGGCCGCGACCGCCCACTGGCGCTGTACATCTTCAGCGAACAGCGGCCAGTAGTGGAGCGCGTGCTCGGCCAGATCGTGGCCGGCGGCGTCACCGTCAACGACACCCTGCTGCATTTCGCCATCAACGGCCTGCCATTCGGCGGTGTCGGCCCCAGCGGCATGGGCGCCTATCACGGCCGCGCCGGCTTCGACGCCATGAGCAAGCAGCTGCCGATCCTCTGGCAGTCACGCTGGGCAGCGAGCGACCTGCTCAAGCCGCCCTATTCAAGGATCGCCGGCCTCCTGAAGGCCATTCTTCGGTAGCGCGGCTACAATGCCCCCATGAAAATCGCCTCCTGGAACGTAAATTCGCTCAACGTGCGCCTGCCGCACCTGGAACAGTGGCTCACCGCGTTCGCGCCGGACGTGGTCGGCATCCAGGAAACCAAGTTGGAGGACCACAAGTTCCCCGACGCGGTGCTGGCCGGGCTGGGCTACCGCAGCGTGTTCGCCGGGCAGAAGACCTACAACGGGGTGGCGCTGCTGTCACGCGAGCCGGCCCAGGATGTGCAGATCGGCATTCCCGGGTTCGAGGACGAACAGAAGCGGGCCATTGCCGGCACCGTCAACGGCGTGCGCATCATCAACCTGTACGTGGTCAACGGCCAGGACGTGGACACCGACAAGTACGCGTACAAGCTGCGCTGGCTGGACGCGGTGCACGCCTGGGTGGCCTCGGAACTGCAGAAATACCCCGAGCTGGTGGTGATGGGCGATTTCAACATCGCCCCCGACGCGCGCGACGTGCACGACCCGCTGGTCTGGAACGAGAACCACATCCTGACCTCCACCGCCGAACGCGGCGCGCTCAACAAGCTGCTGCAGCTGGGCCTGCACGACGCCTTCCGGCTGCACAGTGAGGAGGAGGGCGTCTTCAGCTGGTGGGATTACCGCGCGGCCGGCTTCCGCCGCAACCTGGGCCTGCGCATCGACCTGACCCTGGTGTCCGATGCGCTCAAGGCACGCGCGCTGGCCTCGGGCATCGACCGCGAGCCGCGGACCTGGGACCGGCCCAGCGACCACGCGCCGGCGTGGGTGCAGCTGGCATAAAGGTAGGTAACGACCGTTGGTCGTTACCCACCCCGATCGGAGTAACGACCAACGGTCGTTACCTACCGGATGCTCTTTCTAGTGAAGAGATTCACGATTGCCAGCAGGATCACCGCACCGATCAGCGAGAACAGGAACGTTCGGATCGTGATCGCTTCATTGATGCCGCCGCCGAAGATGAAACCGGCGATCAGCGCACCGACGATGCCGACCACGATGTTGAGGATGATGCCCTGCTGCGCGTCGCGACGCATGATGATGCTGGCCAGCCAGCCCACGATGCCACCGACGATCAACCAGATGATGATGCCCATGTTGTCCACTCCCAGAGTTTGTGTGCCGATGAGACGGGGCCAGTTGACGGCAGCCCCCGTGAAGTCGTCGTGCAGCCGTATTGGCAGGGTGTTCGCATGAGCCTGCCGGCCACGTTGGACGGGCCTTGGCGGTTCGGCCCGGTGACCGTCTGGCGCCTGCCGCACGTGCCCGGCACCCGTGGCGAGCCGCAGGCGCGTGTGCTGCTGGCCGAACAGCTGGGCGGCAGCCCGGAGGGCCTGCCGCTGCAGCGCGACCCGCGCGGCCGCCCGGAGCTGCAGGGTCCGCTGGCCCATTTCGGCACCGGCTGGAGCCACAGCCACGGCCTGCTGCTGGTGGGGCTGGGCGAGGGCGTGCGGCTGGGGGTGGATCTGGAACCGCTGCGCCCGCGCCCGCGCATGGCCGAAATCATCGAACGCTTCTTCCACCCTTCCGAGGTGGCTTGGCTGCTGGGCCTGGATGAGGACGCCCGCACCCATTGGTTCTTCCGGGTCTGGTGTGCCAAGGAAGCCATCCTCAAAGCGCAGGGGCAGGGCATCTCGTTCGGCCTGCACCGCCTGCAGCTGGCGCCCGGCGCCGACGGCGCCCTGCACCTGGCCTGGTGCGACCCGGAACTGGGCCCGGCCCCACGCTGGCACCTGCACGAATGGCAGGCCGCGGACGATTTCCGCGCCGCGTTGGCCTGGCACGCGCTGTAAGCGCACCGAATCCGCGCAGTCAGCAGGCCCCCGGCCTGCGATAATGGGGGCATGACCGAACACAAACTCCCGGCCGGCGTGGCCGAAGCGCTTGAGCGCGGCCTGGCTGCGATGGGCCTGGATGCCGCCCTGGCGCCGCCCCTGCTGACCTATCTGGCGCTGCTCGACCGCTGGAACCGCACCTACAACCTCACCGCCATCCGCGACCCGATGGAGATGGTCACCCGCCATCTGCTCGATTCGCTGGCGATGCAGCCGTACCTGGAGCAGGGCACCCTGGCCGACCTGGGCACCGGCCCCGGACTGCCCGGCATTCCGCTGGCCATCGCCCGCCCGCAGCTGCAGGTGACCCTGGTGGAAAGCAACGGCAAGAAGGCCCGCTTCATGCGCGAAGCCGTGCGCCAGCTGGGGCTGACCAATGCCCGCGTGGCCGAATCCCGTGCCGAAGCGCTGGCCGAACCGGGCGCCTATGACAACCTGACCGCCCGCGCCATGGACACCCTGGCCGGCATCATCGCCGTCGGCGGGCACCTGCTGCGCCCCGGCGGACGCCTGCTGGCCATGAAGGGCGTCCATCCGCACGATGAGATCGCCCAGCTGCCGGCCGGCTGGCAGGTTGAACAGGTGCTGCCGCTGCATGTTCCGGGGCTGACCGGCGAGCGACATCTGGTGGTGGTGGCCGGTCCGTGAGACACGACACGCCCCATGCCCGCATAATGCCCAGTCCCACCCCCTGCCGATGAGGCTCACCCGCATGGCCCGCATCATCGCCATCGCCAACCAGAAAGGTGGCGTCGGCAAGACCACGACTGCCGTCAATCTGGCCGCCGCCCTGGCTGC
Organism: Stenotrophomonas maltophilia; assembly: GCA_002386405.1. Lineage (GTDB taxonomy): Bacteria > Pseudomonadota > Gammaproteobacteria > Xanthomonadales > Xanthomonadaceae > Stenotrophomonas > Stenotrophomonas maltophilia_AD. Next base: position 7,776 of record DGIP01000059.1, on the reverse strand, counting down.
TGCGCCCAAGCGCGTGCTGCTGGTCGACCTCGATTCCCAGGGCAATGCGACCATGGGCAGCGGTGTGGACAAGCGCGAAGTTGCCGCCTCCACCTGCGACCTGCTGCTGGGCGAAAGCACCGCGGCCGAAGTCCGGGTGACCACCCCGGAAGGCTTCGACCTGCTGCCGGGCAACATCGACCTGACCGCCGCCGAGATCCAGCTGATGGACCAGGGCGAGCGCGAACAGCGCCTCAAGCGCGCGCTGGCCCCGATCCAGGAGGAGTACGACTTCATCCTGATCGACTGCCCGCCGGCGCTGTCGCTGCTGACCCTCAACGCGTTGGCCGCCGCCGATTCGGTGATCGTGCCGATGCAGTGCGAGTACTACGCGCTGGAAGGCCTGAGCGCGCTGGTGGAAACCATCGATGCGCTGCGCGCCAACCTCAATCCCAGCCTGGAGATCGAGGGCGTGCTGCGCACCATGTTCGATGTGCGCAACAACCTGGCCAACGCCGTGTCGGCCGAACTGACCGACCACTTCGGCGACCGCGTGTTCCGCACCATCGTGCCGCGCAACGTGCGCCTGGCCGAGGCGCCCAGCCACGGCCAGAGCATCGTCGGCTACGACCGCGCCTCGCGCGGCGGCGTCGCCTACCTCGGCCTGGCCGGCGAGATCATCCGCCGCCACCACCAACGCAACACGGCCGGCAAGGCCATGGAGACCGCCTGATGAGCACCAAGCCCGCCCCCGGCAAGAAACGCGGCCTCGGCCGTGGCCTCGATGCGCTGCTGGGGCCCAAGGGCGCGGTGACACAGGTACAGGCCGCGGCCGTGATCGAACCGCTGCCGGGTGAAGTGCTGCGCAAGCTGCCGGTCAAGCACCTGCAGCCGGGCAAGTACCAGCCGCGCCGCGACATGGACGAAACCAAGCTCGCCGAGCTGGCCGACTCCATCAAGGCGCAGGGCGTGATCCAGCCGATCCTGGTCCGCCAGCTCGGCCCGGACAGCTTCGAGATCGTGGCCGGCGAACGCCGCTGGCGCGCGTCGCAGCTGGCGGGGCTGGACGAAGTGCCGGTGGTGGTGCGCGAGCTGGAAGACCGCACCGTCATCGCGATGGCGCTGATCGAGAACATCCAACGCGAAGACCTCAACCCGCTCGAAGAAGCCGAAGCCCTGCAGCGGCTCATCAGCGAATTCGCCTTGACCCACGCCGAGGCCGCCCAGGCCGTCGGCCGCTCGCGCGCGGCGGTGTCCAACCTGCTGCGCCTGCTGGAGCTGCCGGTGGCGATCCGCCTGCTGCTGGAAACCCGCCGGCTGGAAATGGGCCATGCCCGCGCACTGCTGACCCTGGCCCCGGAACTGGCCAGCAAGCTGGCCCAGGAAGCGGCCGACCAGGGCTGGTCGGTGCGCGAAGTGGAACACCGTGCGCAGCAGTTCGCCGCCGGCAAGGTGCCCGCCTCGCTGCGCCGCAAGCCGAGCGCGACCGCCCCGCAGGCCGATATCGCCTCGCTGGAAACCGAGCTGTCCGAATCGCTGGGCGCCCGCGTGGCAATCAACCACGGCCGCGGCGGCAAGGGCAAGCTGATCATCCATTACACCGACCTGGACACGCTGGACGGCGTGCTCGAGAAGCTCCGCGTACGCAAGGGCTGAGTCCCCGACCGCGCAAGAGGAACCCACTCACCTGATGAACCCCACCAAGGTCGATCGCAACCATCTGTTGCGCCTGACCGACCTGCCAAACGTCGGGCCGGCCTGTGAGAAGGATCTTCGTCTGATCGGGATCCGTGTTCCCGCGCACGTGCGCGGCCGGGATGCCTACGACATGTACGCGCAGCTGTGCATGCGCACCGGGGTGCTGCACGACCCCTGCGTGATCGATGTGTTCCTCTCCATCGTGCGCTTCATGCAGGGCGAAGCACCCCGTCCCTGGTGGGATTTCAGCAAGGAACGCAAGGCCACGCTGGCGCGCGAGGCGCCGCTGAGCCTGTAGTGACGTCAAGGTAACGGCGCTATCCTGTCGCCTGGAATTTCCGGGACGATTGCCATGACCCTTCTTGTCACCGGCGCTGCAGGCTTCATCGGCGCCAATACCGTGCGTGCCCTGCTCGATGCCGGGCACACGGTGGTCGGCCTGGACAACTACAACGACTACTACGACCCGCAGATCAAGCGCGATCGGGTGGCCGCGCTGTGCCCGGAAGCGGATATCCGCGTGCTGGACCTGACCGACCGCGAGGGTCTGGCCACGCTGTTCGACGAGGTCCAGCCGACCCGGGTGATCCACCTGGCCGCGCAGGCCGGCGTGCGCTACTCGCTGGAAAACCCGCATGCCTACGTGGACAGCAACCTGACCGGGTTCGTCAACATCCTGGAGCTGTGCCGCCATCGCGGCGTGGCCCACCTGGTGTACGCCTCCAGCAGCTCGGTCTACGGCGATTCGGCCACCCCGCCGTTCTCCGAAGACCAGCGCATCGACAAGCCGCGCTCGCTGTATGCGGCCACCAAGGCGGCCAACGAGCTGATGGCCTACACCTACGCCCAGTTGTACGGCCTGCACGCCACCGGCCTGCGCTTCTTCACCGTGTACGGCCCGTGGGGCCGCCCCGACATGGCGCCGCTGCTGTTTTCGCGCGCGGTGCTCGCCGGGCGCTCCATCGACGTGTTCAATGACGGGAAGATGCAGCGCGACTTCACACATGTTTCCGACATCGTGGCCGGTATCCTCGGCGCGCTGGCGCATCCGTCCGGCGAGGACGTACCGCACCGTGTCTTCAACCTGGGCAACCACACCCCGATCGAGCTGGAACATTTCATCGGGGTCATCGAGGCCGCCGCTGGACGCCCGGCGCAGAAGGTCTACAAGCCAATGCAGCCCGGCGACATGGTCCGCACCATGGCCGACACCCGGCGTGCGCATGACGCTTTCGGCTATGAGCCGGTCACCCCGATCGAGCGCGGCCTGCCGCCGGTGGTGGCCTGGTGCCGCGATTATTTCGGTGATCGCGCCTGACTCACATCGGCAGGTTCATCTTCGGATAACCTTGATTTCGGAAAATGCGCGGTCTTTTTCATTCCTGGCCTTTCGCAGAGCCCGATCATGAGCCAACCCCAGTTGTCGGTCGTCGTCCCGGTATTCAATGAACGCGACAACGTGCAGCCCCTGATCGAGGAGATCACCGCGGCGCTGCGCGGCCAGGTGGCCTTCGAGATCGTCTACATCGACGACCACTCGCGCGACGACACCCTGGCCGTGCTGGAGTCGTTGAAGCCGGCCAACCCCGAATTGCGGGTCCTGCACCATGTCACCCAGAGCGGGCAGAGCACGGCGGTGAAGAACGGGGTCAAGCATGCCCGTGCGCCGTGGATCGCCACGCTGGATGGCGACGGCCAGAACGACCCGGCCGACATTCCAAAGCTGCTGGCCGCGCGTGCGACCGCCGAACCCCAGGTGAAGCTGTTCGCCGGCTGGCGGGTCAACCGCCAGGACAGCGGCAGCAAGCGCTGGGCCAGCAAGTGGGCCAACGCGATCCGCGCCCGCATGCTGCGGGACGACACCCCCGACACCGGCTGCGGCATCAAGCTGTTCGAACGTGCCGCGTTCCTGGAGCTGCCGTACTTCGACCACATGCACCGCTACCTCCCCGCGCTGATGCAGCGGGCGGGCTGGAAGACGGTAAGCGTGCCGGTCAACCACCGCCACCGCACCGCCGGGGTGTCCAAGTACAACAACCTGGGCCGTGCGCTGGTCGGCATCCGCGACCTGCGCGGGGTGGCCTGGCTGATCACGCGCAGCAAGCGCACGGCCGTGGAAGAACGCTGATGGAACTGCACTGGCTCGACCAACCGCTGACCTGGCTGTTCTGGACCGGCCTGCACGTGACCGGCTGGAAGCTGATCGGCTATACCGGCGCGCTGATGTTCGGCGGCCGCTGGCTGGTGCAGTTCGTCGCCTCGCGCCGGGCCGGCAAGCCGGTGATCCCGCGCCTGTTCTGGTACATGAGCGTGGTGGGCAGCCTGATGACGCTCAGCTACTTCCTGTTTTCGGCCAAGCAGGATTCGGTGGGCGTGCTGCAGAACCTGTTTCCGGCGTTTACCGCGCTTTACAGCTTGAAGCTGGATATCCAGCACCGTGGGTGGAAGCGGGACAAGGCGGAACATTGAACGGTCTACCGACCAACGGTCGGTAGCTACCGCGCCGTTGGCGCGTGGGTCTCGGCCGTTGGCCGATCCCCGGTCCCGCCCGCTGCGCGGGCAGGACCTTTGATCCATGCGTAGCTTGGATCGGGGTGCCATGATCGGGGTTTGCCGTCTCCCGGGAACCCCTGCTCGTGAAATCACCGCTCGTTGCTGCGTTGCTGCTCGCCCTGGCCCTTCCTGCCCCTGCGGCGCTGGCCGCACCGCCCTCCGCACCGGCGGCCGCGCCGGCCAGCCTGGCCAACGAATCGCCGGCCGACGCCGCGTTCCGCGCCATCTACGAGAAGGAATGGGCCTGGCGCCAGGCCGGTGGCGGCGAAGCCAGCGAAGATGGCGATGGCCCGGCCACCGCCACCCGCATGCCCGACGTGGGCGCGGCGGCGCAGCAGGCGCGCCTTGCGGTGTGGGATGACGTGCTGGCCCAGCTCGGCAAGGTCGATACCAAGGCGCTCTCGCCCACCAACCAGGTCAACTACGCGATCTACCGCGACCAGGTGTTCAACCTGGCCGAAGAAGTGCGCCTGCGCGGCTACGAGATGCCGTTCAACTCGGATTCCTCGTTCTGGTCCAACCTCTCGTTCATGGCGCGTCGCGAGATGAAGACCGCCACCGACTACCGCAACTACATCGCCCGGCTCAACGACGTGCCGCGCTACTTCGACCAGCAGACCGACAACATGCGGGCCGGCCTGAAGCGCGGCTTCAGCGTGCCGCGCGCCGTGCTCGATGGCCGTGAAGTCTCCATCGCCACCGTGGCCGAGCTGAAGGACCCGACCCAGTCCCCCCTGTACGCGCCGTTCAGGAAACTGCCGGCCAGCATTCCCGCCGCCGAACAGGCCGAACTGCAGGCGCAGGCACGCCAGGCCATCAGCGCCAGCGTGGTGCCGGCCTTCGTCAAGCTGCGTACCTTCTTCGTCGGCGAGTACGTGCCGCAGGCGCGCACCACCCTGGCCGCCGAAGCGCTGCCCGATGGCAAGGCGTACTACCAGCAGCAGATCCACGAATACACCACGCTGGACCTTACCCCGCAGCAGATCCACGAGATCGGGCTGAAGGAAGTGGCGCGCATCCAGAAGGAAATGAACGAGGTCATCAAGGAGGTCAAGTTCAACGGCAGCTTTGCCGAGTTCCTCGCCTTCCTGCGTACCGACCCGCAGTTCTACGCCAAGACCCCCGACGAACTGCTGCACCGCGCCGCCTGGATCTCCAAGCGGGTGGACGGCGTCATCGGCAAGTACATGACCCTGCCGCGCGCACGCTTCACCATCGTGCCGGTGCCGCCGGATATCGCCCCGTTCTGGACCGCCGGCCGTGGCGGCATGGGCACCTACTGGGTCAACACCTACAACCTGCCGGCCCGCCCGCTGTACAACCTGCCGGCGCTGACCCTGCATGAGTCCGATCCCGGCCACGCCCTGCAGGGCGCGCTGGCGGCCGAGCAGGGCGAACAGCCCGAGTTCCGCCGCAACGCCTACATCTCTGCCTATGGCGAAGGCTGGGGCCTGTACAGCGAGAAGCTCGGCGTGGAAATGGGCATCTACGAAACCCCGTACGAGGATTTCGGCCGCCTGACCTATGAAATGTGGCGCGCCGCCCGCCTGGTGATCGATACCGGCGTGCACCACAAGGGCTGGACCCGCGACCAGGCGCTGGCCTACCTGCGCGACCACACCGCGCTGAGCGAGCACGAGGTCACCACCGAAGTGGACCGCTACATCTCGTGGCCGGGCCAGGCACTCAGCTACAAGCTGGGTGAAATCGCCATCGTGCGCCTGCGTGGCGAGGCCGAGAAGGCGCTGGGCGACCGCTTCGACGTCAAGTCGTTCCATGACGCGGTACTCAGCCAGGGCTCGGTGCCGTTGCCGGTGCTGGATGCGCAGATCCGCGCGTACATCGACGCGCGCCGCGCGCCCTGATGTCGCAACTGGTCGGTGCCGATGTGCGCTCGCGCACGCATCGGCACACGGCCTCAAGCGCAACGTTGGAAACTGCTTAGCGCATCGCAGCGCTGTTGCAGCAGATCACTAGGCTGGTCAGGGCGCGTCCACAGCGGCGCGCGTTCCCCCACAAGGAGCCTGACCATGCTGGATGCCCTGTCCGCGCTGAAACACCGCCTGTTGCCCTCCTGCGCGTCGCCGCCGCCGCCCCGCGCCCACGCCGAACCCACCCTGCTCACCCTGCGCAACCTGCCCGATGCCGACACGCTCCGGCTTGCGGCCCGCTGTGCCCGATCCCTGCCGAAGCGCGCCTCCGAGCCGGATCCGCTGCACCCGTTTGCGATGTCGCCCGAACAGGGAACGTTGCTGGTCGCCCTGCTGCAACGACACCGCAAAGTGCTCGACCCGGACTACTACATGCAGGTGGAACCGGAGCAGCGTGCCGCGCTCCAGAGCTTCTTCGCCAAACGCGCGCAACTGCTCGACACGGCCCTGCACGCCGCAGCGCCTCCCCGCGATGAACGCCACGCCTGGCCAGATCTCCTGCCGGTCGAGACACACGCCGATCTTCTCCAACAGCTGCTGACGCGTTCCCACGGGCTGGTCGTCGGCGAGGTGCACTCCGCCCAGGGAAGCAAAGACCTGCTGATCAGACACATGCCACTGCTGCGCCGATCGGGCGTGGACACGCTGTACCTGGAGCATTTCCAGAAAGAGATCCATCAGCCCGATCTCGACCGCTTCCACCGTACTGGCCAGCTGTCGCCCGCCTTGGCCCGGTTCATTGACGAACAGGACTTCGGCCACATGACCAACACGGAGCGAGGCGCCACGTTCCGCAACCTGATCGATGCTGCCTTCCACGTTGGCATGCGCATCGTGGCCTTGGACCTGATGACCAGCTACGAGGTCCGTGGCCTGCGCGACCACAACGGGCTGAGCAGCTCGGCGGTACCGGATATCCGCATCAAGCTCATGAACCATGTGGCAACCCAGCGGATCATCCACGACCAGCACCTGCAGGTCGGCAAGCCCGGCCCGCAGCGCTGGGTGGCGCTGGTCGGTAACGGACATGCTGGAAGCTTCAATGACATTGCCGGCATCGCCGAGCGGCTGGGCGTGCCCAGCCTGCGCATGGAAGACACCAGCCCCACCTGGAGCAGGCGCGTGCAGGCTGGTTGCGACCCGGGCCGCACCGTGTCGCGGTCCATGCAGTGCAACGACGGCCAGCTGCAGTGCGACTACCTGCTGAAGGTGCCCATTGAGGGCCGCATCCTGCCGAAGACGCCGGAGCCATGCAGCCGCGCCGAGGCAGATCGCCTGC
>DGIP01000059.1:0-188 GCA_002386405.1 Stenotrophomonas maltophilia | reverse complement strand
GCGCCGAGGCAGATCGCCTGCGCGGGATCCGCCAGGCAATCTGTGCGCTGCCGGACATCCGCTCTGCATGAACGCCGCCCCGGGCTGCGATTGTGTAACGCGTATCGCCGCCGCTACCCTGCGCCGATGATGTCCCGCCTGCGCCGCCGCCTGTCGCTGCCCCTCCGCCTGCTGATGCTGGCGGTGAT
>DGIP01000060.1:669-7788 GCA_002386405.1 Stenotrophomonas maltophilia | reverse complement strand
GCCGCCCGCACCCCGGCGCGTTCGATCTCCAGCGCCAGCAACAGCTGGATCTCATCCAGCTGGTCGCGGATGCGGGCGTTGCCGGCATCGTCGGCGTGGTCGCATTCGATATGCGCATCCAGCATGCGCGCCAGCCCGACCAGCAGCACATCGGCATCGCCGTGGGCGGCATGGCGCAGCAGGCGGCCCAGCGTACGGATGCGGGCGCCGCGGTCGTGGGCCAGCGTCTGCACCGACGGTGCGGTGCGGGTAGCGGAGAGGGGCATGGGGGACTGTCCTGATTGACGGGCTGATGGCGGTCAATGTCGGTTATGGCCCCGGTAGGCGGCTATGCAACTTTTACGAATTGTCGTGAAGGGCTGGTAATGTCGCGGATGCCGCACTTTCCCGGATGATTCCCATGCGCATCGGCCTGGCCGCCAATCGGCTGCACCACCACGACAAGCACGCCGCGTTGTTCCGCTGGCTGCGCGCCAGCGATACCGGGCTGCGCGAGCTGGGCGTGGAGCTGCATGCGGTCGGCCGCACCTATGACGCCATCCAGCGGCTGGGCTTCCTGCCCGATTTCGCCCCCCTGCGCCGCTACCCGAACGGCCGCGAGGGTGGCCTGATGAAGCTGGTCGCCGAGGTGGTGGGCATGGGCACGCCCGAGCGCACGCTGGACGGGGCGATCTACCTGATGGACCCGGTCGACCCGTCCTCGGTGTTCCCCGAAGCCACCGCGCTCAAGCGCCAGTGCGTGATCCACGGCAAGCCCTTCATCTCCACCGTGGCGACCGCGCGCGACTGGATCGAAGTGGAACGCATGCACGCCGGCCTGGCTGCCGATGCCGGCGCCGATGACCTGCACGCGTTCGAGCGGCACACGCTGGCGCTGATCGCGCACGATGCGATGAAGCCGGCCATGCTGGCCTTCGCCGACGAACATTTCGAGCTGCTCTCGCGCTTCCGCAGCCGCGTGGGTACCGGCACCACCGGCCAGCGCCTGAATGAGCTGGCCTGGAGCCGGGGCTGGCCCAAGGAACAGGAATGGGTGACCCGCTACCAGAGCGGCCCGATGGGCGGCGATGCGCAGATCGCCGACCAGGTGCTGGAAGGCCGCTGCCAGCGCGCGATCTTCTTCGAAGACCCGCACGTGGCGCGCCAGCACGAAGCCGACATCCAGCTGCTGGAGCGCGCGGTCACCACCGTGACCGATCAGGCGGTGTGCATCACCGCCCCGCGCGTGGCCGCACGCTGGGCGCAGGCGGCCACGCTGCGCGCACGGGCATCGACCTGATCGGTTGATGGGTACGCATCGTTGGCCACGGCAAAATCATGCCCCCCCTGCCCCCGTCGCCACTCACTGGCGCCACTGCGGCCGCCGGCACTGAGGATGTAGCTGCCGCGCCAGTGGTCGTCGCTTTCACGGCGGTCCATTCCGTGCGTGGCGATGCTGCCCTGGCGCCGTGCGCTTTCACGGAACAGCAGTCGGAAGCGCTTGCGGTGGAACACGCTGCCATACAGCCCGCCGCTGACCTCCACCCGTGGCCGTTCGCGGCCGGGCAGCGGCCGTAGTGGACCGTTCCCAACGCGCCACTGCACGCACTCGGCCACGCCTTCCACGCGTACCCCGTTCTGCGACAGCATCACCAGGTACACGGCCTCGGCGCGGCGCTCGGGCCCTTTCCCATAGCGCGTCAGCGTCCACACCCCGGATACATCCGGCACGCGCGCACGCAGCATCGCCGCCGTGCCCAGCACGGCCGCAGCAAGCACATTGGTAAGCACATCGAAGGCAACCGAGGCCATCGTCGACATGGGGCATTCCGGGTGTCAGCAGAAGCCGCCAGATTCCCGCGCCACATGCAGCGATCCCATGCAACAAAGTCGAATCTGGACACGCCCGGCGCGGTTCGACCGTATGCGTAGTGCCACGCCCTGCGTGGCAATCCCCATCGAAGCCGGGTTACAGCAGCTGCCGCAACATCGCTTTAAGCCGCCGCCCTTCCAGCTGGAAGTAATCCCGCTCCTCACGCCACGCCGGGAAACGCTGTTCCACTTCCTCCCAGAACGCAGGCGAATGATTGGCCTGGATCAGATGGCAGAGCTCATGCACCAGCACGTACTCGAACGCCGACGGCCGCCCCAACACCAGCGCCAGGTCCAGCGCCATGCTGCCATCCGGCGCCAGCGAGCCCCATTGCGAGGACATCACCTTCAGCCGCAACCGGGCAGGCGCGCGCGGCAGGCTGGGCAGGTAGCGCGGCAGCCACTGGCCGACATCGGCGCGGGTCTGTGCTTCGTAGAATTCGCGCAGCGCGCGCTTCACCGTGGCATCGGTACCGCGTGCCGGCAGATGCATGCACACGCCATCGTCGTCCAGCTCCAGGCGCGCGTAGCGCCCGGTTTCCCACCGCAGTGGCAGCAGTTCGCCACGCAGCGGCAGCACGCCGGGCTCACCGATCACCAGCGGCGGCGGCAGGTTCTGTGCCTGGTAATTGCGCAGCTGCGTGGACAGCCAACCGCGGTGCTGCTCAAGGAAGCGCTCACCCATCACCAGGCTGGCACGCGGCGGCAGGGTCAGCCGCACGCCACGCTCATCCACGCTGAGTTTGATCCGGCGCGCGCGCGGATCGCGCACGCGCAGCACGTCGATCTCGGCATCCTCCAGGCGCAGGCGCACGGTATCGCGCTGCAACGTGGGGGCAACGGCCGGGGAGATCAGGCGGCGGAGGAATCCGGGCATGGGTACAGCATAGCGCCCGTGGTGCGCGGGATATGACTGCGGGGTGTAAAGGGGGGGCGGGGCAAGGCCCCGCCCGGTGCCTCAGTCGGCCTTGCTGAGCTTGAAGGCCTGTTCCAGCAGCAGGAACAGGCGGCGCACTTCGCCGCTCTGCAGGACGAAACGGGCGTCCAGCTCGGCGCGGCGACCGTCTTCGTCGGCGTGCTCAAGCTGGTCCAGGGCGCCGTCCAGGAACTTCAGCTTGCGCACGATCAGGTCGTCGCCCAGCACGAAGGACAGGTTGTCCTCGAACACCAGGGCCAGCTTGGTCACCTGCTTGCCGGCGTCCAGATGCTTGTCGATCTCGTCGCAGCGCAGTTCCTGGTGCTGGCACTTGACCACCGCGCCGCCTTCGGCCGGGTCCTTCATCTCGCACTCTTCGCCCAGGCTGAGCCCGGTCGGCAGCTCCTCGCCGGCGATCCAGCCGGTCAGGATCGAGCGCGGCGCCACTTCGGCGTTCAGCGGCATCGCCGGGAAGCTGCCCAGCAGGCCGCGGATGTCGGACATCATGTTCTCGCCCTTCTTGCTGCTCGAGCAGTCCACCGCCACGTAGCCGTGGGTCAGGTCGATCAGCGCGTCGGTGCGCGAGCTCTTCACGAATGCACGCGGCATCAGTTCGTGCAGCAGGTCGTCCTTCAGGCGCTTGCGCTCGCGGCCGCCCGGCTTGCGCCCTTCCTTCTCCTCGATTTCCTCCAGCTTGCGGGCCAGCAGGTCGTTGACCACCGCGCCCGGCAGGATCTTGTCCTCGCCGCCCACGGTCAGCCACAGCGCGTCGCCGACGCGGTGCGAGAACACGGCCTTTTCCTCACGGCCGAACGGGGAGATGAAGCCACGCGAATTCATTTCGAGCGGGCCCACCGGCTTGAGCAGCACCTGCGGCAGCAGGGTGTCGACTTCGGAGAAATCAGTGGCGGTCGGGAAGCGGAACAGCGTCAGGTTGCGAAAGAACATGGAGATCCGAAGTTGAAGGCGTGAAAGGGAAGGTCAGGGGGTGCCATCGGTCCAGGCCGACGGCGGGCTGGGCGCGACCGCGGTGCGGCCCAACGCCATGAAATCGAACAGGGCGGGGTCGGCCAGCTGCGAGGGGTGGATGTTGCCCAGCGCGCGCGCGATCTGGTCGATCCGCCCGGGGTGTTGATCCTCCCACTGCTGAAGCATCTGCGCCACCTGGCGGCGCTGCAGGTTGTCCTGGCTGCCGCACAGCGTGCACGGAATGATCGGGAAGCCGCGTGCCTGCGCATGCTGTTCGATGTCGCGCTCGCTGACATAGGCCAGCGGGCGGATCACCACATGCTGGCCATCATCGCTGCGCAGCTTGGGCGGCATTGCCGAGAGCTTGGCGTGGTGGAACAGGTTGAGGAAGAACGTGGCCACGCTGTCGTCGCGGTGGTGGCCGAGTGCGATCTTGCTGAAGCCGTTCTCCGCCGCGTGCCGGTACAGCGCACCGCGACGCAGCCGCGAACACAGCGAGCACATCGTGCGGCCTTCCGGAATCACCCGGCTGACCACCGAATAGGTGTCCTGTTCGATGATCTGGTAGGCCACGCCGATCGAGGCCAGGTACCCGGGAAGCACGTGTTCGGGGAAGCCCGGCTGTTTCTGGTCCAGGTTCACCGCCACCAGTTCGAAGCTCACCGGGGCCTTCTTCTGCAGCTGCAGCAGCACGTCCAGCAGGGTGTAGCTGTCCTTGCCGCCGGACAGGCAGACCATGATGCGGTCACCCTCCTCGATCATGCCGAAGTCGGCGATCGCCTGGCCCACCTGGCGGCGCAACCTGCGCGCCAGTTTGTCCTGCGCGGCCGCGTCCGTGCGCGGGGCGCGGGGGAGCGGATCGGGCAGGGGCAGGACGGCAGGCATCCGGGCCATTCTACCGGCTCGCACCGGCCCTCACCGGGTCGCGGAAGTGACTGCGTTCACTCCCGGGCGTCATCCCGGGTGTGTATGCTCGACCGCTGTGGATACCCTGACGCCCGAACAGATCAGCGACCTGCTTGCCGAACTCCGGCAGGAGCATCGCGTGCTGGATGAAGAGATCCAGCGCATGGCCGCCAATGGCGAGGATGAGCTCGAGGCCAAGCGCCTGAAGCGGCGCAAGCTGCAGCTCAAGGACCGCATCGCGAAGCTGGAAGACATGTTGATTCCGGACGAGCCGGCGTAAGGAGTGCCGGCCAACGGCCGGCGCTACGAACTGCTGGCGAACGCGGTGAAATCTGGATACGTCGGGATACGCAGGATTGTCGTCAATCCTGCGTTACCGGTTCCTCTGGTTTCGCGGCTTCGGGGCTCACCCGCTCGATGGTGTGGCGCAGCTCGCGGCCCAGGATGAACTTGGCATCCTTGGCCCACATGTCCAGGCGCTCGTCGAACAGCAGCTTGCTGTTCTCGTCCGGCCACACCAGGCGCAGCTCGCGCATCTTCTGGATGAAGCCCCGGAACAGGGTGCGGTCGAAGAACTCCGGCGCGGCCGGGGCGTAGAGCAGGCTCAGGCGCTGCGCGGCCTGCTGGCACAGGCTTTCCAGTTCGGCCGCGCCCAGCGTGCCCGGGCCGTTCTTCACCAGCACCGAAATGGCGATGTAGTACCGCTCGAACGCCTGCTGCAGCGAATGGCCGATCGCACGCAGGCGGAACACTTCGTCGGTCTGCCCGGTGTTGCGTGCCAGGATGCCACCGTCGTCGTCGTTGACGTTCTGCAGCAGGCCCTCGCGCACGAACACCGCGATGGTCTGCTCGATGCGCTGGGCGAACTCGTCCTCGGTCCACGGCAGGAACAGCTCGGCCTGCAGGAACGGGTACACGGTGCGGCCCAGCTGCACCAGGCCGGTGCGGCTCATGCGGCGGTTGTTCTGGAAGCAGCACGCCACCCACGACGAGGCGGTGAACAGGTGGATGACGTTGTTGCGGAAGTAGCTGAGCAGCACCGCGGTATCGCCACTGACGCTGAGCACATCGCCCAGCGGGTGCTTGACCCGGGTCAGCACGTTGATTTCCTCGGCGTGCGCGATGATCCGCTCCGGCGAATGCGGGGTGACCGTGACCCGGTCCGAATACGGCATTTCCACCAGCAGGGTCTTGCACAGCTCGATCTGCGCGATCAGGTCCGCTTCGCCCATCGCATGCTTGGGCGTGGACAGCAGCGCCAGCGCCAGCAGGTTGATCGGGTTCACGTCGGCCGCGCCGTTGATGTGCACCTGGATGCGTTCGGCCAGGTGGTCCACGGTGCCCGACAGCCACGACGGCTTCTCATCCTCGCCTACCGGCGCGCCGTCCCACTCCGGTGCCTGGCGGGCCAGCACGTCGTTGAGCGCGATCGGCTCGCCGAAGTTCACCACCACCTGGCCATAGTTCTGCTTGAGCACCTTGGGGATCGACCACAGCAGCTGCCAGATCGATTCCTTTTCCTTCGGCCGCCCGGACAGTTCGTCCAGGTAGCTGCCGCCTTCCATCAGCTTTTCATAGCCGATGTACACCGGCTGGAACAGCACCGGCTTGCGCGGCTGGCGCAGGAACGCGCGCAGCGTCATCGAGATCATGCCGCCCTTGGGCTGCAGCAGGCGCCCGGTACGCGAACGGCCGCCTTCGACGAAGTACTCGATCGAATAGCCACCGGCCACCAGCTGCGCCACGTACTCGCTCAGCACCGCCGAATACAGCGCGTTGCCGCGGATCGAGCGGCGGATGAAGAACGCACCGCCCTTGCGCAGCAGCGTGCCCACCACCGGCAGGTTCAGGTTGATGCCGGCCACGATGTGCGGCGGCACGATGCCACGGTCGTACAGCAGGTAGGACAGCAGCAGGTAATCCATGTGGCTGCGGTGGCTGGGCACGTAGACCACTTCATGGCCCGGCGCGGCGGCCTTGAACTTGTCCAGGTGGTGCACCAGCACGCCGGCGTAGATGCGGTTCCACACGTGGCTGAGCATGAAGCTGGCCGAACGCACCACCGGGCTGGAGTAGTCCGCGGCGATTTCCCAGGCGTAGGCGTGCGCCTTCTTCCAGGCATCGGCCGGCTTGGTGTTGTCACGCTTGGCCTGCGAGGCGATGGCATCGCGGACGGTGTCGGCCTCCAGCACCTTGTCCACCAGCAGGCGGCGGGTGGACAGGTCCGGCCCGATCACCGATTCGCGGATGCGGCGGAAGTGGGTGCGCAGCACGCGCTGCAGCTTGCGCACCGTGCGCTCGGGGTCCAGCCCCTCGTCCACGGTGGCGCGCAGCGAGATCGGCGGGGCGAACCGCACGATGGTGCTGCGGCCGTTGAGCAGTACCGCCAGCAGGCGGCGGAAGCGGCCCACCAGCGCCCAGTTTTCCGAGAACAGCACCGCGAACCAGCCGCTCTGCTTGTCCGGCGCGCGGCCGAC
>DGIP01000060.1:0-522 GCA_002386405.1 Stenotrophomonas maltophilia | reverse complement strand
CTTGTCCGGCGCGCGGCCGACGAAGATCGACACCGGCACCAGGTTCACGTCCAGCTCGCCGCGTGCGCGGTGGGCCTGCAGCACCTTGGCCAGCGAATCGGAATGGGTCTTGGCGCCGCGCTGTTCGGGAATCAGCGAGTTGCTGCTGCTCCGCCGCGACAGCGCCAGGTACGCCCGCCTGCGCCCGGTCGGGTCGCCGGCAATGGGCACCAGCGGCGAGGGCAGGCCGGCTTCACGGCAGGCCTTGTCCAGGATCAGCGCGTTGGACAGGCCGTAGTCTTCCAGCACGTAGACCACCGGGCGGCCGTCGTCGTACTGCCCGGGGTGTTCGGGTTCGATCTTCAGCGACAGCCACGGTTCGACCAGGCGGCCCAGCAGGCGGGCCCACCACGGGCGGCGCCCGAACGAGGTGCGCGCTGCCACGCTGACCGGGCTGGGCACGATCGCCGCCGGGTCGGTTGCACCCGCGGTCGGGGCATCTGCGCCGGGCACGGTATCGGGCGACGCGGACGGGGCGTCCGG
>DGIP01000058.1:868-5505 GCA_002386405.1 Stenotrophomonas maltophilia | reverse complement strand
TTCCGATCTCGCAGGCCTGCCGGGTGGCGGGGTCGTCCGGTGCGTCCTGGAGGCGCAGCAGCCAGTCCGCCGCCGCGGCCAGCACTGCGCGCGGCAGGGGCGCCGGATCAGCCGGCATGGGCGAGGCAGCCAACCAGGGCCCGCTTCATGTGCCGCTTCACGGTGCTCAGGGAGAGCCCGAGGCGTTCGGCGATGGCGTCGTAGCGCAGCCCGTCGAACTGGGCCAGCAGGAACACCTGGCGCGCGGCGGCAGGCAACCCGTCGAGCATCGCATCGATCTGCTGCAGCGCTTCGCAGACCAGCGCCTGGTCTTCCAGCGAGGGCACCACCGCTTCGGGCAGGCTGGCCAGTTGCTCCAGGTAGGCGCGTTCCAGTGATTGGCGACGGAACCAGTTCGCCGCCAATCCGCGCGCGACGGTGGTCAGGAACGCGCGCGGCTCACGGAGCGGGCCCAGGTCGCGGTCCTGCAGCAGCCGGGCGAAGGTGTCCTGGGTGAGGTCGGCAGCGGTCTCGCGGCAGCCCACGCGCCCGCCCAGCCAGCGCTGGAGCCAGCTCCGGTGGTCCCGGTACAGGGCCCCCACGGTGTCGCGATGTGCGTGCATCGACCGATCAATGGAAATGAGAAGTATTCGCAAGTATGGCCAACTACGCGCTGTATTGCCAGCCCGGATTGTCTTGAATCACTGCGCGACAACCGCATATCCAGTACATCTGCCAGCAACGCTGGCCATGAATTGAAAGAGGACACTCCCATGCGGATGGACAAGCTCACCTCGCGTTTCCAGCAGGCGCTGGCGGACGCGCAGTCGCTGGCCGTGGGCCGCGACCACAACATCATTGAACCGGTGCATGTACTGACCGCCCTGCTGGACCAGCAGGGCGGCAGCACGCGCCCGCTGCTGGCCCAGGCCGGGGTCAACGTGCCGGTGCTGCGCGAGCGGCTGACCGAGGCGCTGGATGCGCTGCCGAAGGTCTCCGGCCAGGCCGGCAGCCTGTCGATCGGCAATGACCTGAACCGGCTGCTTAACAGCACCGACAAGCTGGCCCAGCAGCATGGCGATGCGTTCATCGCCAGCGAATGGTTCGTGCGCGCCGCGCTGGACGATGGCGGCACGCTGGGCATGGCGCTGCGCGCTGCCGGCGCTGACAAGAACAAGATCGATGCGGCCATCGAGAAGATCCGCGGTGGCGACAGCGTGCAGAGTGAAAACGCGGAAGAACAGCGGCAGGCGCTGGAGAAGTACACCATCGACCTGACCGCGCGTGCCGAGAGCGGCAAGCTGGACCCGGTGATCGGCCGCGACGAGGAAATCCGCCGCACCATCCAGGTCCTGCAGCGCCGCACCAAGAACAACCCGGTGCTGATCGGCGAACCCGGCGTGGGCAAGACCGCCATCGTGGAAGGGCTGGCCCAGCGCATCATCAACGACGAAGTGCCCGAGGGCCTGCGCGGCAAGCGCGTGCTGTCGCTGGACATGGGCGCGCTGATCGCCGGTGCGAAGTTCCGTGGTGAATTCGAAGAGCGCCTGAAGGGCGTGCTCAACGACCTGTCCAAGAGCGAAGGGCAGATCATCCTGTTCATCGACGAGCTGCACACCATGGTCGGCGCGGGCAAGGCCGATGGCGCGATGGACGCGGGCAACATGCTCAAGCCGGCGCTGGCGCGCGGCGAACTGCACTGCGTGGGTGCCACCACCCTGGACGAGTACCGCAAGTACATCGAGAAGGATGCCGCGCTGGAGCGCCGCTTCCAGAAGGTGTTCGTGGGCGAGCCGAGCGTGGAAGACACCATCGCCATCCTGCGTGGCTTGAAGGAAAAGTACGCGGTGCACCACGGGGTGGAGATCACCGACCCGGCGATCGTGGCCGCGGCCACGCTGTCGCACCGCTACATCGCCGACCGCCAGCTGCCGGACAAGGCCATCGACCTGATGGACGAGGCGGCCTCGCGTATCCGCATGGAGATCGACTCCAAGCCCGAAGAACTGGACCGCCTGGAACGGCGCCTGATCCAGCTCAAGATCCAGCGCGAGATGCTGAAGAAGGAAAAGGACGATGCCTCGCGCCAGCGCCTTTCCGACCTGGAAACCGAGATCGATGCGCTGGAGCGCGAATTCTCCGACCTGGACGAGATCTGGAAGTCGGAGAAGGCCGCGCTGCAGGGCACCACCAAGATCAAGGAACAGATCGAACAGGTGAAGCTGGAACTGGAAGCGGCGCAGCGACGCCAGGATTTCGGCCGCATGAGCGAGCTGCAGTATGGCCAGCTGCCGCAGCTGGAAAAGCAGCTGCACGCCGCGCAGGAAGTGGAGAGTACCGAGTTCAAGCTGGTCCAGGACCGGGTCACCGCCGAGGAGATCGCCGAGGTGGTGTCGCGCTGGACCGGCATCCCGGTCAACCGCATGCTGGAAGGCGAGCGCGACAAGCTGCTGCGCATGGAAGATGTGCTGCATGAGCGGGTGGTAGGCCAGGAAGAGGCGATCAAGGTCGTTTCCGATGCGGTGCGCCGTTCGCGTGCCGGCCTGTCCGACCCGAACCGGCCGAGCGGCTCGTTCCTGTTCCTGGGCCCGACCGGCGTGGGCAAGACCGAGCTGTGCAAGTCGCTGGCCGAGTTCCTGTTCGACAGCAGCGACGCCATGATCCGCATAGACATGAGCGAGTTCATGGAAAAGCACAGTGTGGCGCGCCTGATCGGTGCGCCCCCGGGTTACGTGGGCTACGAAGAGGGCGGTTACCTCACCGAGGCCGTGCGTCGCCGCCCGTACTCGCTGATCCTGCTGGACGAAGTGGAGAAGGCGCACACCGATGTGTTCAACATCCTGCTGCAGGTGCTGGACGATGGCCGCCTCACCGATGGCCAGGGCCGCACCGTGGACTTCCGCAACACCGTCATCGTGATGACCTCCAACCTGGGCTCGCACCAGATCCAGGACATGTCCAGCGACGACAGCCCGGAGGCCTACACGCAGATGAAGGCGGCGGTGATGGGCGTGGTGCAGGCGCACTTCCGCCCGGAATTCATCAACCGGCTGGACGACATCGTGGTGTTCCACCCGCTGGACAAGGTGCAGATCAAGCAGATCGCGCGCATCCAGATGCAGGGCCTGGAAAAGCGCCTGGCCGAACGTGGCCTGCGCATCGAGGTCAGCGACGCGGCGTTCGAGCTGCTGGGCAACGTCGGCTTCGATCCGATCTACGGTGCCCGCCCGCTCAAGCGCGCGATCCAGGCGCAGCTGGAAAACCCGCTGGCGCAGAAGATCCTGTCCGGTGAGTTCGTCGGCGGTGATGTGATCCGGGTGGATGCCGCCGACGGCCGGCTGGCGTTCGCCAAGGGTTGAGTAGCGAGGTGATCCAGACAGAAGGCCCCGGTTTCCCGGGGCCTTTTTTTCTTTACTTGGCGACGAACTTCAGCGGCCCTTTGTAATCGGGCCACGAGATGGAGCGCTCGTCGCGCACGTTGAGCGCCACCGGCTCGGCGGGCGCTGCCGTAGCGTCAGCGCTGCCTTCCACCGCCACCGTGGTGAACAGCGTGGGGATGAAGAACGTGACGAACAGCGTGCGTTCCTCGTCCACGATCAGCGGTTCCATGGTCATGGTGGTGGTCTTGCCCGGCTCCACGGTGAACGACAGCACGTCCTGGTTCACGTAGGCACCCTTGGCGACCACTTTTTCGACGTTGAAGCCGGTGTGCGGTTCGAACCCGACGGTGGTCAACCGATAACTGCCGGCGGGCACCTGCAGGGTCTGGGTGCTGCCAAAGCGGGTCATGTAATTGACATCGAAGTCGACGAAACGCTTGTTGAGCATGGTGACCACCATCTGCCCATCGCGAAGCCCCCACTCGATGCCGCCGGTCTTGAGCTGCGACTCGATCTTGGGCTTGAGCGCCACTTCGGAACGGAACGGCTTGAGATCCAGCACCAGCGTACCGGTTTCGGATTCGGCTGAGCTGGTGAAGCTCCCCAGCAGCAGCACCGAAGCCAATGCAAAACGGATGGCAAAACGCATATATCGTCCTTGGTCAGCGTGGAATGAACTTGATGGGGCCGCGGTAATCCGGCCAGGCGGTGGAGGTGTTGTCGCGCAGGGTGACTGCCTTGCGCCGGGGCGCTGCGCCGCCCGGTGCCTCGCCGTCCGCGCTGGACACGCCGGCGAACAGGGTAGGGATGAACACTGCCGGGTTGAGGGCGTCCTCATCCAGGATCACGGGCCCCACCTGCAGGGTGACGGTCTTGCCGGCTTCGATCGTGAATGACGCCACGTTCCGGTTGACGAAGGTGGCCCGGTCCAGCAGCCGCTGTTCGCTGTAGCTGCGGCGCGGCTCCCGGCTCACGGCGGTGATCCGGTAGGTGCCCACCGGCAACTGCAACGCGTGCCGGTACCCATAGCGGGTGGTGAAGCCGTAGTCGAAGTCGAGGTACCGGGTATCGACGACGGTGAGTACCAGTTCGTTGCCCTTGATGCCCCAGTCCACGCCGCCGGTGCGGATCAGTTCCTGCAGATCCTTGCTGAGCGGTACTTCCGATTGCAGCTTGTCCACTTCCATGACCAGCGTGCCCGTGGCCGTCTCGGCCAGGCAGGCGAAACTGCCCGACAGCAGCGCAGCCGCCAGCAGTGTGCGTAAGGCAAAGCGCATG
>DGIP01000058.1:0-627 GCA_002386405.1 Stenotrophomonas maltophilia | reverse complement strand
GTGCGTAAGGCAAAGCGCATGTTCCGTCCCTTGATGACAATCGCAGGGACCCCGCCCCTGCTGCGACGTCGCCGGAAGCTTCCCGGGCGACCGTCGCGGAGTATGCACGTTCAGCTGGCGGTTTGAAATGTGAGTGGTGGCTAGAGGTAAACGACCCGTTCGGCGTCGCTGCGGGTCATGGGGGTTCCAGGGGGGCACTGGAAGGCCTGTGCGTAGGCGGGCATGTTGGCCGGGCCCACGTCGGCGCGTGGCGGCCCGAAGGCATGGACGTCGGTTTCCACGTCTCGCTGCAGCCGCTCCGGGGTGTGCATGCGGCGGTACAGCAAGCCCCAATTGAGGAAGAAGCGCTGTTCGCGGCTGAGCCCGTCGATCATGGGATCGGTCTGGTTGCGAGTGGCGAATTGAAGTGCATCCAGGGCGATTGCCAGCCCACTCAGGTCGGCCAGATTTTCATTGGCCGTCAGTCGCCCATTGAGCGGCAGGCCGTCCACTTCCTGCTGGTCGAACTGCGCGGCAAGCCGTGCGGAGAGGGCCGCGGCGCGTTGTCGATCCTCATCGCTCCACCAGCCCTGCAGGCTGCCATCGAGCCCGAACTGGCTGGACTCGGCCGAGAACGCATGGGAGATC
>DGIP01000114.1 GCA_002386405.1 Stenotrophomonas maltophilia | reverse complement strand
AGCGCGGCCGCCAGGGCCAGCACCAGCAGGTTGCGGCGCGCGATCAGGGAATCGGACATGTCATTACTCCATCAGGTGCGCGCAGCGCCGCAGCCCCGCGCGCGGGGTGCATCAGCGGCGGGCCGGGGTGATACGGGTGATGCGGTCGCCCTTCGGGTCTTCCGCACCGCGCGACTTGTTGACCGCGAACACGTTGCCCTTGCCGTCCTCGCGCACGTGGTTCGGGAAGGTGCCGCCGTCCAGGTTGCCGACCACCTTGCCGTCGCCATCCACCACGGTCACCGTGCCGGCGCCGCGATTGGTGACATAGGCCAGGCCGGACAACGGCTCGAACGCCACGTTCAATGCGCCCGCGCCTACCGACACATCGTGCAGGACCTTGCCACTGGCCACGTCGACGATGAGCAGGTTGTCGGTACCCTGCGACGCCACGAACAGGCGGTTGCGCTTCGCGTCGATAGCGACGCCGGAGGCGCTGATCGAATTACCCAGGTCGATCACCTTCTCGACCTTGCCGCTGGCCACGTCGATCACCGCCGCCTCGGGCGTGCCGATGCTCACCGTGAACAGTTTGCCGCTGGCGTCATCCAGCACCAGGCTCATCGGCACGAACTTCTCATCGTCCACGCCGGATGCCAGCGTGATCGGCTCCAGCGCCTTGAAGGTCTTGGCATCGAACACGGACAGGTGATCCTCGCCCGCCGCCGACGCGAACACCTTGCCGCGCTTGGCATCCACCACCACGTCACGCGCATGCGGCACCGCGCCCACCGGGAACTGGTGCACCAGCGACAGATCCGACTGGCGGTACACCGCCACGGTATCCTGGCGGGTGTTGCTGACCCACACGTTGCCGTTGGCATCATCCACGCCCACGCCGTACACGGCGAACACACTGCCGCCCTTGGCGTCAGGCACCTGCGCCGGGGTGATCGCCTTGACCACCTTCAGGGTCTTCGGGTCCACCTTCAGCAGCTGCGACTGGGTCACCGGCGGGCGGCCCACCGCCGAAGTCACGAACAGCGCATTGCTGCCCGCGCTGTAGGCGCTCTGGTACAGGCCCTGGACCAGCTTGCCCGAGCTCTGCTGGAACGCCTGCTGGCCACTCAGCGGCAGGTTCGGCGATACCCGCAGGGCAACCACGGTCGCGGCGGCCGGCTGGCTGGCGCGCACCACCACCGGGTGCTGGCCGGGCACGGCGTCGGCCGGGATCTGCACGCTGGCCTTGAAGTTGCCCTGCTCGTCCACCACCACCGGGGTGGCGTTGAGCACGGTCTCGCCGCGCAGCAGGGTCACCTGCTGGCCGGGCACGAACGCGCGACCCGTCACCTCGGCGGTGCTGCCCGGAATCACGTTTTCATTGCGGGCACTGACCGTGCCGCGGAAGCCGTTGGCGGGCGCATCGAACACCGGCTGTGCGGACACCGCACCGGTAGCCAGCGACAGGGCCAGGGCCAGCGCGGCAACGCGCGGGAGGGAAACCAATCGGGACATAGCAGACTCCTTCTGTAGGGGCGCGCCAGCGGCGCGTGTCACAAGGGTTGCCTTGGCAGGGCCGGATCGGCGCAGCCTGGGTAAGGGAAAAGTCAATCGGCGCTCTTGTCGGCCACGCCATACAGCGCAGCCAACGTGGCTTTCAGCGATGCCGGCAGCATCGGGCCGTGGCCCAGTCCGGGAAATTCGCGGTAGGTGACCTGCACGCCCGGCACATCCGCCAGGCGCCCGCTCAGCGCATGCGCGGCATCGGGCGTGGCGCCCGCGATGCGGCGCAGGTGCGCGACCACGCGCGGGTTGCTCATGTCGCGCACGCCGCGGTTGCCGCTGCGTTCGTCACCGCCAAGCATCAGCCACACCTTCGCCGGCGAGGGATGGGCGATGAAGCCCTGCTCCATCGCGCCCTGCGGCGCGCCCTGGCTCCACCACAACGAAGGGCTGGCGCTCACGTACTGCTGGAAGGCGCTCGGCTGGGTGTAAAGCGTGCTGAGCACGAACAACCCGCCCAGCGAATGTCCCCAGAGCGCCTGCTGCGTCGTGTCCACGTGGGCACGGCGCTCCACCTCGGGCTTGATCTGCTGCTGGATCACCTCGAGGAACGCCTCGGCGCCTCCACCACTGGACTGCGAGGTGCCGTTCTCATCGTCGGCGGTGTCCACCCAGGCGGTGTAGTCGAGCGTGCGCGCGGCCGAATCGATGCGCAGGTCGTTGTCGTAGCCGATGAACACCAGCACCGGCGCAGCATGTGCGGCCAGGTCGCTCAGCAAGGCCTGGTCGAACACCATGGCCGCTGCGTTGCCATCCAGCATGTACAGCACCGGCGCCGGCGCGCTGGCCTGGCGCGTGGGTATGCCGATGTTCACGCGCCAGCGGCGTGCGGGCTCGCCGCTTTCAATCACGAAACGTTCGAAGCGATAGCCCTGCGTTGGCTGGTCCAGCACGGTCTCGCCGACCTTCTGCAACGGGTTGCGTTGCTGGGCGGCCGCCGGCGCCATCGCGACCACGCCCAGTGCCGCAGCAGCACCAACGTTGCGCAACCATGGGGAGAGAACAGCAATCAGACTGGAAAGCACGGCAGGCACGACTCAGGGCAAGGCGATCATCCCAGTGTACCGCAAATGAGAATGGGTATCACTTGCCTCGTGAACACTCCGCAACGGTCACACGACCGCTGGTCCTTCCCCGCGACGGTAACTCCCGACCGCTTGTCCTTCCCTGCACCGGTAGGTCACGACCGTTGGTCGTGACCCAACAAACAGAAAGTCCGGCCAAAAGGCCGGACTCCCATCATTCCGTTTGTGCAGCAGCTTATTCTTCTTCTTCCTGCTGGCCGCCCTGCTGGTTGCGCTCGCCCTTCTGGTTCTGGTCCTGCTGTTGCTGCTGGCCCTGGCGCTGCTGGTCTTTCTGGTTCTGCTGGTTCTGCTGGCCCTGCTGCGGATTCTGCTGGCCCTGCTGCGGATTCTGTTGGTTGCCCATCATGCTTCTCCGGTAGACGGCGTCGAAAGCGATGCCGGTGAGCCAACACTAGGCATCGCCGCGTTACCGCCGTGTGCGGTGCAAAGCCCGTGCGTCAACGCAACACGCATGTACGTAAACAGTTCAGAACTGGACGCCTGCATCGTCACGCTGTTGTCGCATCGCGGATGCGTCAAGGATCCGCATCGAAGATCACGGTCACGTCACCGCGATAGTGACTGCCAGGGTGGTCCAGCATCGTGTTGACCGCCCCCCCATTGACCGCGAAGTGAAGCCGCGACGGCCGACGGAGCACCAGCGACTGCGTGGTAAAGATCGGCGGCGCCATCGTCGTGGTCAGCGGTAGTTCCACCGCGTCCTCACCGGTGGCCGCCACACGGAAACCGGGCAGCGTCAGCTGGATGTCCAATGGCGCATCGTCCGCAATCTGGGTCATGTTGCGGATCGCGCATCGGCCATCGGATAACGGGTACTGGCACTGCAGCGATACACTGAACTGGCCGGAGCTGCTGACCGTGAACGGAAGTTCCCGCTCAAGCGTCTTCGGCACGATGCCGTGGTCGCTCCACTGCGTCCAGCCGCCCGTCGGCGCGAGCACGGCACGATCACTTCCCGGCGGAAGCTCCAGTTCAAAAGGATGATGCACGTCCAGCTCGAAGTGGACGTTCACCACATTGTCCTCCAGCACCATGCCGTTTCCCAGGTCGAAGTCGCCTCCCTCGCCGGTGCCGCCCACGCGGAACGACGTCATTCCCCGATACACGCCGCTTGGCATGCCCAGTGGCTGAGGGGTGGTCAGCTTGTAAGTGAAGTCGAACTCGTTCATCTCGTAGTTGTTGGTGTCCACCCAGTGCAGCGCGCACGCAACCGTCCCTTCCCCACCGTCGCGGCGCAGCATCATGCGCATGATGCTGTATGTGTTGGCGTTCCGGTTGGTCAGGCCGAAGTTGCAATTGTCTGCCGAGGTGTTTGGTGCCGGCTCCGGGCGTCCATCCAACTGCCGGTCCCACAGTCGCATGGCTGTACCGATGATGTTGAATTGAAGTTCGAACGTATGGGCGCCGTCGTCTGACGTGACACTCACCGTGCGTGCTGGCGGCATGCCGATATAGAACCCGTTCGGACCGTAGTTGTCCTCACGGACGGCGTGCTTTATCCCTCGGATTCCGGTATCGATGCTCCACCAGCCCCTGTCAATGCATTCCTGCAGATGCGTGCTGTTGCACACCCCTGACCAAGGCGTCGTGTTGACGAAATCGCGCTTGTCCGGGTTCAGGGTGCTCGGTTTGAACTCGGCCGTGATGTAGATGTCGGCCCCGTGCGCGCCACCTGCTCCGATCAGCAGCGCCAGCGTGCACAGTGCCTGGCGGAGCCAGCGCGGTGCGGCACTTGAAAGAACTTCAGTGGTCATGGCAGTGCTCCAGCAGCAGGCGCACCCCTTACAGGGTACGCCTGAATGAGTTTAGAACTACAGGGCAGCGTCGAAGATCACCGTGACATCGCCACGCCAATAACTTCCCGGCAGCTCAAGCATTCGCTGCAACGGCTCGCCTCTCACGGAGAAGCCCAGTCGGGACGACCGGCTCTGCATGTACTCCCTGACTTGAAAGCTACGCGGCAGGCCGCCCGCGGTCAGCGGATAGTCCACTACTGGCGCAGCGGACTGCTGGTCGTAAAGGCCCGGTATGGTCAGGGATACGTCAAGCTCAGCCGCTTCCCCGCTATCGGTACGCATCGCGCAGCGCTCGCCGACCTGCTGGCCGCATTCCAGGCGCACGCTGAAGTCGCCGGAGCTGGTCATCAGGAAGGGAAGCTCCTGGCGCAGCGACGAAGGCGGCCTACCGTGATCCACCCAGTCGCCCCAACCGTTGGTCGGCTGCAGCACGAGGGTGTCCGTACCGGGCGCACGCTCAACCTTGAAGTCATGCTCCACCCGGAACTCAAAGTTCATCACGACGACATCATCCGTCATCTTCACGTCATCGCCCAGGTCGATATCCGCGCCGGCGCCTCCAATCGTGTACTGCATCTGCCCGCGATAGATCCCGTTGCTCATTCCCTGCGGCGACGGCGTGGTCACCTTCAGCCCCAGTCCCAGGTACTGCGAGGAATACACTTGAGTGAACCCGGTGCCGCCTCCATTGCCCACGGAGTGGCATGGCGAGGGCGCGTTTGGATCGCGCACGTTCCAACCAAAGCGCGTCCAAACCTCATGTCCCGCCGTCGCCGCGTACGTGCAACCGCCCTGCGGATACTGGGTGAATGCGGGATTGGATGTTCCCCCAGGTGAGAGCTGCCCGGAGAGCGAACTGATCGCGACGTCCACCTCGATGGCGACGCCACTTTCGTTGGTTGCGATAACACGCCGTGCACCGGGAAGGCCGAAGTACAACCGCTTGCGATGATTGGTGCCCTTGACGTAGGTCTTGGACACAATGTTTACCGGAAGATCGACTACGTACGCGCTCAGAAGATCGCAATAGCTCGACATCCACTGGCAGTAGCTGCCACGAGGCGTAGTGTTGGTGAACGTATTCTTGTTGGGCTCCAGCGCGGAAGGACGGAACTCGGCGGTAATCAGCATCTCGGCTGCATGTGCGCCGTTGGTAACGGTCAGCAGCCCAAGCGCGCACAAGGCGCTGCGCACCGTGCACGGCACGCGCTTGAGAATCATGGCGGTGATCATGGCATTGCTCCTGCCGCGGACGCAGATGCATCGGACGACATGTGGGTCAGGTTGGACGGCGGGCATTGAAGGATGCCGGCCAGCCAGGTGTCGCCTTCGGGGCGGGTGGTGGTGCCGTCGAGCGCGAAGCTGCAACCGGACACCTTCGGGTGGCGAACTTCCAGCGCCGGGGTCTTCGCACTCATTTCCAGTGCGAAGAAGCCATCCGCCTCGGCGACGCTGCGCCCGGCGTGATTGATCACGTGGGCGCCGGCCAGCGGCTGTCCGGCAGCATCCTTGAGATGGCCCATCACGGTGAAGGTGCTGAGCACTTCCACCTTGCCGTACGCCACACCACCCTTGTTGAGGTGATAGTCCAAGGTGGCCGGCTGGATGCTCGCCGCCGGTGCGGCGCGCCCGTGGAAATCGATCTGCAACGCACCCGTGCGATAGGCCGTGACCGGCAGGAAGTTGCGACCCGGGTGCAGCACGTACGAACCGCCGCGGCTGTCATGCGCGCGCAGCTCCACATCGGGCAGCTCCGAGCTCACGTCCACGATCATGCCGGTATCGACGCTGCTGACCTGGCCCGCACCGGCGATCGCGAGCTTGCCGCCGCCGATGGCCATGGTGCTTTCCAGGTTCAGGCCGCCACTGAGCGACCCGCCCAGCGACGAGCGCTGCGCATGCACGTCACCGCGCAGTGCAGGATGCTCGAACTGCGCGTTCGTGCTCAGACCCAGCCCCTCGCTGTCCAGCGTGGCCTGGCCTGCGACACTGCGCAGCAGGCCCTCTTCAAAGCTCTGCTGGGCGCCCGCGCTGGCGTACAGGCTGCGCCCGCCATTGGTAGCGGTGCGACTGCCGAGGCTGCCGGTGTAGCGGCGCCCCTCCTGGCCGAGCGCGATGTTGAGGGTGAAGTCGACCCCACGGTTGCGCCGCGTGCCGCTGCTGATGCTGGCGGGGCGGTCGAACACCGCCGCGCGCCAGGTGGCATCGCTGCCGAACAGGGTCTGGCGACGGCTGAACGACAGATCCAGGCCCACGCCATTGCTGGTGCCGCTGTGATGCGACACGCGCGCGGCCATGTGGCTGCTGTCGCCCACGCGATGGTTCACGCTCAGGGCGCTGGTCTGCAGCCAGCCCGAGCGGGTCTGCGGCGCCTCCACGCCCGGCGGCGGTGGCGGGTAGGCATCATCGCCGGGACGGCGACGTTCCTGCCAGCTGCGGTTGTGCGAGGCAATCACGGTGCCCTTGCCGTAGCGCCACATGCCCTGAAGGTCCACGCCACTGCCGTGGTCGCCGCTGTAGGCGTTGGTGTAGAGGTTGGCGCGGTCGTTGATCTGCCAATCCAGCGAACCGGCGAAGGCATTCTCGCCGTCCAGGTGCTGGGCAGACAGGCCGACGATCGCGCGCGGATGGGCCAGATAGTTGACGATGCCGCCCGCGGCGAACGCGCCGGCGTTCGGGTCCTCCAGGCTGTCCAGCAGGCTGTGCTGCACACCGGCGAACGCGCTGTAGCGCCAGCGGCGGCTCGGGTCGCGCCAGTTGCCGGGCTTGTGGATGACGGTGGTTTCGCGGGAGCTTTCACGCCCGTCCTCGATGACCCGCAGTTCGACCTCGTAGATGCCGCCCGGCAGGCGGCGGGTGTCGAGTTCCTGCAGGCCCGGCTGCAAGGGCTGGGTCAGGATCAGGCTGCCGTCGCGGAACACCTCCACGGTGCCCTCGCGGTTGGCGGTCACGTACACCGGGTACAGGCTGGGTGCACGGGAATCGATGGCCAGGCTGTCCGATGAGCCGGCCATCATGCCCACGGTGGTGTGGCTGAGCGACCCGGGCGCACGCGGCTGGCGGGTGACGCCCTGGAAGTTGGGCAGGAAGTAGCCCACGCGCAGGAAGTTGTCGCGGAACTCGCGCTGCGCGTACAGGCTCTGCACCGAATGGCGCAGCGCACTTTCGTCGTCGCCACTGCGGTCCACCTGGTAGTTGCCCACCAGCGTCCACTGCCCCAGGCTGCCCTGCGCGTCAACGGCGTAGCGGCCGGCGGCGTCCACACCCTCGCCAGCATAGGCGTTGAGCTGGTGGCGAAGGATCAGGCCACGGCTGCCGCCCTCGGGCAGCGCAAGGTGGCGAACCTGCTCCGCCGCGCGGCCACCCGCTTCGGTGGCAAGGGAGAGCAGCGAGCTCTCCAGGCTGTAATGCAGCCGCACCAGGCCATCGGTACAGGCCTGCTCGCACGCACCGAGCGGGCGTGGCGTTGCCAGCGCTTTCAACCAGCGCTCGCGTTCGGCGGCCGGTTCGGTGCTGTCGTGGCTGTCGGTGAATTCCAACAGCGACAAGGTATTTTCGCGGGTCAGCAGCGCCCGGGCGTCGCCTAGGTACTGGCCATCGCGTTCGACACGTACCACCAGGGGTACGTCGAAGAAGTGGTCACGGAAGTCATCGGGCAGGCCCCCCGCCTGGTCGAGCAGGGTGAGGCTTTCCAGCGCCGCAGGCGCAGCCTGCACTGCTGCAGCACTGCAATAGAGCATGACGGCGGTGGCGAGGGGAAGCAGACGCGGTGACATGGCCAATTCCTGTGTGCAAGAAAGAGGGGCGCGGGTGCGCCCCTCCCGTGGCAGCCGCAGCCGCCGGGGTGATGCATGCGCGGTCGCGCGGAATTACGGGGTGCCGCTTTCAAACATCATGAAAACGTTGCCCTGGTAGGTGCCATGCACGTAGCTCTCGCCAGTCGGCGCAGCGGCGGTGATGGCAACCGCAGCGCGCTTGCTGGCCGCGGCTTCGGTCGGGGTGGCCACTTCCACCGCGTTGGCGGCGCCAACCTGCAGGTCCTGGCCGGCGACGGCCACGGTCAGCTCGATGGCGTTGCCGGCGCTGGTCAGCATGGCTTCGGTGGTCAGGTACGCGTTGATGGCGCCCAGGCCGCTCTTCATGTCGACCTGCTGCTGGATCGGATCCAGGCGCTGGGTCGCGATGTTCCAGCGCATGTTCTGGGTCTGGCCAGCCCAGTCGCCGACCGGCGAAATCTGCAGGCCGGTGGCCGACGGCACGGTGGCTTCAACAGTCACCTGGACCGGGAACTGCTCGGTGGCGGCCATGGCGGCGGCCGGGGTCAGGATGAGGGCAGCCGCGGCGGCCAGGACGGTGGTCTTGAGGTTCATGGGTTTACAACTCCAAAGGGAAGGTGTCGCCTGGAGTCCGGCGACGGGACGGCGGTTCCGGGCGGAACCTAGGGGTTGAGCAGGACATCCTTGCGGGTGTCCCCCTCAACGATCTGGAAGCGGTGCAGGTGCTCGGCACTGCGCGTGAAGCGCTCGGTGCGCTCGGGCAGCAGGTGCACCTTGCGCGACGGCGAGCACTTGGCCGCCTTGTCCTGCGCACTGCACTGGCGGATGTCGTCGAGTACCACGGTGGTGTTGCCGGCGTTGCGCAGCTGCACGTAGGCGTCCTGCGTTTCGGTCTGCACGTCGTAGCGGGCCTGGTCGGGATGCACGATCACGAACACGCCGTAGCCGGTGAGCACGTTGACGCCGGCCGACAGCTCTTTCCGGTAGTCATCACGCTGCGCATCGGTCAGCGCGAACTCGTCTTCGGACTGCGGCAGCACCGGCACGAAGCGCACGCGGTAATAGCGTTCAACGCCGCGGTCGCCCTGCACCAGCAGGCGCGTGGCCTGCTGGCCCTGTGCCGGCACGATCATCCGCGACGGGCTGGCGATCAGCCCGGCGGCGGCACCGGTGCCCGACGTGTCCACCGGGATCTCCTGGTGGGTGCCGTCCGCGGCGTAGCGCACTTCGCTGATCTGCACGCGGACAAACGCCGTGGCATCACCGGTGTTGCGCACCCGCTTGAGCAGCGCGCCCTTGCCCGGCTCTGCATATTCATACATCGCGCCCACGTGGATGTTGGGTGCGGCGGCCTGTGCCGAATGAGGCGATGCCGACATCGCCAAGCTCATAGCTACCGCGAGCGCGGTCATCAGACGCTTCATCGAAGGGACTCCTGTTATTGACGGGTCGATCACGAAAGCCGGTTGTCATAACCGTCTCGAATCGAGGGCGAAGAATAGGCAGCCGCCTCCTGTCGCTACATGCAACTTTTTGCAAGAGGCTCTGCAATAAGTTGCAACTGCGATTGGAATGACCAACAGATGCGTGCGAATGCATCGCCGCGTTGAATGGGAGGCAGCATAAAGTTCTGCTGCACCGCGCCACATTCAACATTCCTCAATGCGCCACTACAATCTGTTGCAGTGGCGCCCAAACGAAAAACGCCCCGCAACAGGTGCGGGGCGCTTGTTCCTTCTCTTGATTGTGCTGCGGAAAGATCGCTACTGGGCAGCGTCCTGCTGCCACTTCGCAACCTTGGCACGCGTCTGTGCCAACAGTGCGTCCAGCGCCTTGCGGTCATAGACATGGCCACGCAGCACCACCGTGTTGATCGCGCGGGTGGCCTGGATGTCGTGCAGCGGGTTGGCATCCAGCAGCACCAGGTCGGCGGCCTTGCCTTCGCTGATGCCACCGTAGCGGTCCAGCGTACCGAACCAGGACGGGCCTGCACGGGTGGCCGATGACAGCGCCTGAGCCGGGGTCAGGCCTTCCTTGACGAACAGGCTCAGCTCATCGTGCAGGCCGATGCCCGGATAATTGAAGGAGTTCAGGAAGCCCGCGTCGGTGCCGGCCATGACGGTCACCCCGGCTTCCTGCAGCATCGGCAGCACGGCCGCCACCTGGTGATACTGCTGGTGGCGGTCGGCAATCTGTGCCGGGCTGGCCTGGGCCGCCCGATCCACCCGCCACTGGTAGGTGGCCTGCAGCTTCGGGCCGATGTACGCCAGGTACGGATCGTTGGCGTGGTTGTCCTGGTCGAGGAAGTCGAGGATGCGTCCGCCGTTGAGCGTGGGCGTGACATACACACCCTTGGCTGCAAAGCCGCGATACGCGGCCATGGCGGTCTCGCGATCAAAGCCTTCATCAAGCCGGCGATTGGCTTCGGCGCGGTCAATGCGCTTGGCGGCGAAATCGGCGGCAATGGCGGCCTCGTCCTTGACCCCGGCCTTGTACGCGTAATCCAGGTGTTCGATCGAGCTGATGCCGGCGTCCACCGCCTGCTGCACGGTCAGCGCCATCGGGATGTGGCCGGACGCACGCAGGCCATTGGCGCGCGCGCCGCTTACCGCGGCCAGGAACAGCGGCGGGGTCAGGGTGCTGTCTGTGATCTTGACGAAGTCCACGCGGTCGCGCTTGAGCTGGGCCAGCGCAGCGTCCAGATCGGCCTGGCTGCCCACTTCCTGCGTGCCCTTCCAGACCGGCTTGATGCCTTCGATCTTGGCGCCGGAGCTGAACAGCTGCGGCCCTTCCAGGCTGCCGTCGGCAATCTGCCCACGCCACTGCAGTACCTGCGTGGGCAGGTCGCCGGAGCAGTCGCGGATGGTGGTGATGCCGTGGGCGATGTACAGCGGCAGCAGCGCCTTGTTCTCTTCGATCAGCTCCGGTCCGCCGCCGAAATGCACGTGCATGTCCCACAGGCCGGGAATCAGGAAGCGGCCCTTGCCATCAATGCGCTGCGCTGCCGTCCAGGCCTTGGCAATGGTGCGGTCGTCGCCCACCGCCACAATGTCCTTGCCGCGCACCACCACCGCCTGGTCGGCATGGGTGGTGGCGTGTTCGACATCCACCACGGTGGCGTGGCGGATGATCAGGTCGGCCTGCTCGGCGGCCAATGCAGCGGGAGCCAGGGCAAGCAGCAACGGGAACGCGGACAGCACTTTCAGGTTCATGGCGGGCGCAGTACAGGGAAGACCTCCGCACCATACGGTGCGGAGGTAGGCATTCACCAGTTAACTTTTCACATGCCCGGCATTCGATTCCCGAATGCGAGCGTCAGACCTCACCCTGCATTGCCGGGCGCTGCTGCAGCCGGGCCAGCCACGCGGCCACGGCAGGATGGTCGGCCACGCCGGCCCCGACATACGTGCCGTACCCCACCACCTGCCCGACCACCAGGTCGACCAGCGAGTACTCCGCACCCAGCATCCACTGCCGACCCGCCAGGCGCGCCTCGAGGATGTCCAGCAGCTGGATCGCCTCCGCCAGGGCCGCTGCGGCATGGCGGGGATCGCGCAGTGCGTCGTCGCTGGTGGCCATCCTCAGTCGGCCCACCACGGCCATGTAGGTCACATACGCCCATGCGCACCAGGACAGCGCCTGCAGCCGCTCGGGCGTGTCGGCCGCAGGCCACAGCCCGCGCGCGACGCCGAAGCGGTCGCCCAGCCACAGATGGATGGCGAGGCCTTCGAAGATCGGCGTGCCATCCACCACCAGGCACGGCACCTTGCCGTTGGGGTTGATCGCCAGGTACTCCGGCGTGCGCTGCTCGCCATTGCGGATGTCGATCCGCACCCGGTCATGGGCGACCCCCAGTTCGGCAAGGGCGCAGGCAATGGGGGTGGCGCTGGACATGGGGTGCCAATAGAAGACGACGGACATGCGGAACTCCTTGTGGGTTGTCGGTGTGGAAAGGTGCGCCGCCAGGGGCCTTGCACCGTGGCCACAGGCTAGCCACCATTGCGGACAGATCCTGTCCTCGACAGGCGCGATGCTGCCGCCCATGCTCACCACCTCTGCTCGACTGCTGCGCCTGCTCTCGTTGCTGCAATCCCGGCCGCATTGGCCCGGCAACACGCTGGCCGCGGATATCGGCGTGCATCCACGCACGCTGCGCCGCGACATCGAACGCCTGCGCGAACTGGGCTACCCGATCCAGGCCAGCAGTGGCGTGGCCGGCGGCTATGCCTTCCGCGCCGGCCGCGCACTGCCGCCGTTGCTGCTCGACGATGAAGAAGCGCTGGCCGCCGCGCTGGCCCTGCGCACCGCAGTGACCGGGACCATCAGTGGCATCGAGCAGACCGCGATCACCGCACTGGTCAAACTGGAACAGGTGATGCCATCCCGCCTGCGCCGCCGGCTGGATGCATTGCGAACCGCGATCCTGCCGATCGACCAGGCCGGGCCGATGGTCGACGCCGGGCTGCTGGCCACCCTGGCCGGCGCCTGCCGCGACCAGCTGCAGCTGCGCTTCGACTACGCCGACCGCCAGGGGCAGCCGAGCCAGCGGCTGGTGGAGCCGCAGGGCGTGGTACATGCCGAACGGC
Organism: Stenotrophomonas maltophilia; assembly: GCA_002386405.1. GTDB lineage: Bacteria > Pseudomonadota > Gammaproteobacteria > Xanthomonadales > Xanthomonadaceae > Stenotrophomonas > Stenotrophomonas maltophilia_AD. The sequence goes on along the minus strand of DGIP01000114.1, from coordinate 33,294 downwards.
GCTGGTACCTGGTGGCGTGGGACACGCTGCGCGTGGATTGGCGCACGTTCCGCATCGACCGCATGACCAGCGCCGCCGAGGTGGGCGCGCACTTCCGCCCGCGTCCCTCGCCCGCCAACGGCGACCTGCGCGCGTTCGTGAGCCAGTCGCTGTCACTGGGGCCGTACGGGGATGAGGCGCGGGTGATCCTGCATGCCCCCATCGAACAGGTTCGCGAGCGCATGCCTGCTTCGGCGGGCATGCTTGAACCGGTGGATGCACAGCGTTGCCTGCTGCGGTGTGGCGCGCACCCGCAGGGCGCGGTGGTGTACTGGCTGCTGGCACTGGAGCTCGAGTTCGAGGTGCTGGGCCCACCCGCTCTGCACGCGATGATGCGCGCTGCGGGCGACCGCGTGGCACGCAGCCTGGCACGCAGCGGCAATGACGCCACTGGCTGAGTGGCCGCAACTGGCCTGCCGCCCGCGTGCATGCTAGAACAGACGCCATTCGCTTTCTGGATACGACCATGCCGCCCAGTGCGCAATCGCATCGAACCCTGTTCGAACTGGACCTGCTGCGCGCCATGGTGATGGTGGCCGACTGCGGCAGTTTCACCACCGCCGCCACGCGCCTGCATTCCACCCAATCCACCATCAGCCAGAAGATCCGTCGGCTGGAACAGCTGGCCGGGCACCCGCTGCTGGTGCGCGGCAACCGCGACGTGCACCCCACCGATGCCGGCCAGACGCTGCTGGGCATCGCGCGCCAGATGCTGGCCCTCAACGACCAGATGGGCGAAGCCCTGGCCGGCGCCACGGTGGCGGTGACGGTCCGGCTGGGCGTACCCGAAGACTTCGTCAGCGCCCGCACCACGGCCCTGCTCGGCCGCTTCACCCGCCGCCACCGCCAGGTGAAGCTGGAAGTCACCAGCGGGCTCAGCCGCGACCTGGCCAATGCCTACGACCACGGCGAGCTGGACCTGGTGCTGGTCAAGCAGCGCCGCAACAGCCGCCAGGGCGTAGCCTGCTGGCATGAGCCGATGCGCTGGGTGGACAGTGTGCGCAGCCCCTGCATCGGCATGGACCCGATTCCCCTGGTGACGTTTCCGCCGCGCGGGCTGTATCGCGATGAGTTGATCGCCGCCGTGGAAGGCATGGGCCGGCGCTGGCGGATCGGCTTCACCAGTTCCAGCCTCAGCGGCATCCAGGGCGCCGTGGCCGACGGCATGGGCATCAGCCTGCTGCCGGCGCGCGCGGTGACCCGTGAACACCGCACGCTTACCGCGCGGCAGGGCCTGGCACCGATGGACGGCATCGAGATCGCGATGCTGCACCGTGACAACGCCGATCCGCTGGTGCTGGACCTGGCGTCGCAGTTCGCGCGACTGCTCGATCGCGAAAAGCGCTGAATCGGATGCGCGCAGAGAGTGACGTATCTCTCGTACCGCGCATAGGAATAGTCCTAATCTGACATCAGACTATCTCCGCAGCGCGTTGAAGCGGTAAGAATGGCGCAAATCCCACGATTGCGTGCCTCCTTTGTCTCGACGCCATCCAGGCCCCGCATATGGACCGCTGCTGCCGTCCGTACTCAACATCGCCCTGCTTGATGACCACGATGTCGTCCGGCATGGCAGCTACGTGCATCTGTCCACCGACCCGCGCTTCCACGTGGTCGGCAACCACGCCCATACCCGATCGTTGATCAACACGTTGCAGCGCCACCTGGTGGACGTGGCGGTGGTGGACTACACGCTGGCCGAAGGCGACCTGCAGGGCATGGAACTGCTGCGCATGCTGCGGCGCCGGTTCCCGCGCGTGCGGGTGTTGATGTTCTCGGCCAACGTGCACCACGTCATGATCTCCAACACCATGGCCGCGGGCGCGGCCGGCGTGGTGTCCAAGGGCGAGACCCTGGAAGCCCTGGCGCGTGCGGTGATGCGCGTGGCCGCCGGGCACACCCACGTGCCGGTCAACTACCGCGACGAACATGCCGAACACCGGTTGTCGCAGAGCGAGCGTGAAGTGCTGCAGCTGTGCCTGAGCGGCATGACCGTGACCGACATCGCCCTGCAGCGCAACCGCAGCATCAAGACCATCAGCACCCAGAAGCACGCGGCGTTCCGCAAGCTTGGCCTGCGCACCGACCGCGACCTGTTCACCCTTCGCCACCAGCTGGCGGTGTGGTGAGCGGCGACTGGACCTGGACCGGCGCCTTGACCGGGGTGCTGGTCGGCCTGCTGCTGCCTGTCACCCCGGGCAGCAGCGCCGAACCCCGGCTGGTCCGGGTGGCAGCCGACCCTTCCCAGCACGGCCTGCTGGCCAATGACAGCCGCGCCGCACGCGACAGCAACCTGATCACCGGCTATGCGCAGCTGGTGGCCGAACAGGCCGGACTGGAGTTCCGCGAGCAGCCGGTGGAATCGGCCACCGCCGCGCTGCAGGCGCTGTGCGACGGGCGCGCCGACCTGATGATGCTGCTGGGGCCATTGGACAATGCCCCCTGCACCGCGCTGGCCGCCTCGCCGGCGTACTACCGCGGCCAGACCCTGATGGCCAGCCGCCACGCCCAGGCGCACCCGCCCGAATTCGCGCACCTGCGCCGGGTGGCGGTGGTGCGCGGCACCCGCCTGGCCGAGTGGCTGGGGGCTTACCACCCCCACCTGCAGGTGGTCGACCTGCCCAGCCTGCGCGAAGCGCTGTCCGCCGTGGAAGCGGGCGTGGTGGACGCGGCGCTGGACCTGGATGTGGCGATGCGCCCCGTGGTGCGCCGCGAGTTCGGCAACAGCCTGCTCCTGCACGGCGGGCCTTCCACCCTGCCGGGCAGCCTGCACCTGGTGGTGCGCCACCGCGACCGCGCCCTGCTCGACCAGATCCACCAGGCGATGCGCTCGATCAGCCCGCAGGAACACGCCATGCTCATGCAGCGCTGGACCAAGGCCACCTACCTGAGCGGGCCATCGCTGCAGGTGATGTCGCAGCACTTCCGCTGGGAACTGCTCGCGGGCGGGCTGATCCTGCTGGCCCTGCTCACCGCCGGGGTGTGGATGCGCGTGGCACAGCAGTCGGCGCGACGCAGCGAACGCCAGCAGGCGCGCTTCATCGCCGTGATGAGCCACGAGGTGCGCAACGCCGCGCAGGCGCTGGTCACCTCGGTCGACCTGCTGCACCAGTCGGGCCTGGACCAGGGCCAACGGCAGCTGGTGAACGCCGCACGCAACGCCGGGGCCGGGCTGCGCCACCTGCTCGGCCATGCGCTGGACTACTCGCGCCTGGCCACCGGCGAGTACCACCCTACCCCGGGCTGGCACGATATCCGCCAGCTGGCCCGCGACTGCGTGGCGGTGGCCCGCCCCGGCGCGGAGGCCAAGGGCCTGTCGATCACCCTGCTGCAGGACATCGACCCGCTGCCGCGCATGTGGCTCGACGGCGACGCGCTGCGCCAGGTACTCAGCAACCTGCTGGGCAACGCGGTGAAGTTCACCGACGCGGGGCATGTGGAGGTGACCTTGTCGCTGCAGCTTGACCAGGACAGCGCGCACCTGTGGCTGGCGGTCCGCGATACCGGGATCGGCATTCCGGCGGACCAGCACGAGCGTGTGTTCAAGGCATTCGCGCAGGCCCATGACGACCATTCACGGCAGATGGGCGGGGCCGGTCTCGGCCTGTCCATCTGCCAGGACCTGGTGCGCGGCATGGGCGGGACGGTGCAGCTGGGCAGCGCGCCGGGCGCCGGCAGCCGCTTCGACGTGCGCCTGCCGGTGGTACTGGAAGCAACCAGCCTCTGCGCGGGGGAGCATCCCTTGGCGGGACGCACCCTGCTGCTGGTGGAAGACCATGCGTTGAACCGGACGGTGGTGTGCCGCCAGCTGGAAGCACTGGGCGCGTCGGTGAGCAGCTGCGCCGACGGCGCTAGCGCCCTGCAGAGCCAGGCTGCCGAACCCTGCGGCGTGGTGCTGCTGGATTGCGTGCTTGGCGACATGAGCGGCTACGAGCTGGCCGTGCAGCTGCGCCAGCTGGAACGCCGCCACGGACGCACACCGGCGGTGCTGGTAGCGTTGTCGGCCAATGATTCGCCGTCCCACGCTGAGCGCTGCCTGGCCTGCGGGATGGATGCGGTGCTGTGCAAGCCGCTGGAGATCCGCAGCCTGTTGCGGGCATTGCGGGTGGAGGAGCCGGCGAGCACGCCGTACCTGGCCGCAGGTCCGGGTGCGGTCATCGACCCGATCTGGGTCGAGATCCTGCAATCGCTGCAGCAGGAACAGAACGCGCTGCACGACGCCCTGCGCGACCAGTCCGGAACAGCCCTGCGACACCACGCGCATCGCCTGGCCGGTGTCCTGCAGATGCTGGGGCAACCGGATCTTGCCGCGATTGCCGGCGACCTGCACGAGCTGGACCTGGAGCAACCCACCGACTGGCGGGAAGCCGAGCGGCTGCTCGGTTACCTGCGCCCGGCGGTCGCCGCGCTGGTGGGCGGCGCGATCACTTCAACTGCAGGGGATAGCGCTGCCACAGCACGTGCACCAGGAACCCGGTGAGTTCGGCATCCTTGGCGCTGATCGCCGCACGGATCTTGTCCAGCAGCACCATGTCGCTGCAGGTGCGCACGTCAGCATGGTCGGCCTGCCCGGCACGGCGGGCCCGGTAGCGGGCTGCCCGCTGGGCATCGGTCATGGCGTAGCCGAACGTGGGCGGACGGCCGCGCTTGCGCGGCAGCATCAGCTCCAGGGTGCCGGGATCTTCTTCATCACGCATGACGGACGGGGAACGCAAACGGGGCGCGAACAATATCGTGAGATGTAACGGAAATCCAGCAGAAATACGCGGAATCGATCACCGCGCGACCGTCGACTCCGCCAACCGCGCACCCAACCACACCAGCGCAAAGCCGGCGACGAGACTGATGCCCAGATACGTCGGCATCACCCAGCCGCGTCCGTTGCGGACCAGCAGCACCGCCTCCAGCATCATTGAAGAAAACGTGGTGAGCCCGCCGATGATCCCCACGATGGCGAAGGCGCGCCAATACAGCGCCGCGCTGCCGCGGGTCTGCAGCCAGACCACCACGTAGCCGACCGCGAAGGCGCCGACCAGGTTCACCGTCAACGTGCCCCAGGGAAAGCCGTTGCCGAACTGGCGCAGCATGGCGTCGCCGATGATGAAGCGCAGCGCCGCGCCCAGCGCACCCCCGGCCATCACCAGCCCCAACTGCTGCCACCACGCCCCGAAGCCCCCCATCATTCGTTCCCCTTGCGCGCCCGCGCCTGTTCGCGTTCGGCACGCAGGCGGTCGAGCTTTTCCTTCAGCTTGATTTCCAGTCCGCGCGGCACCGGCTGGTAATACACCCGCTCGCCCATCGCATCCGGGAAGCCGGTCTGGTCCAGCGCGATGCCACCCTCCGCATCGTGGTCGTACTGGTAGGTCTTGCCGTAACCCAGCTCTTTCATCAGCCTGGTCGGCGCGTTGCGCAGGTGCAGCGGCACCTCCTGGGTGCCGGTCTCGCGCACTTCCTGCTTGGCCAGGTTGAACGCGGCGTAGCCGGCGTTGGACTTGGCGGTGCTGGCCAGGTACAGCACCAGCTGGGCGAAGGCGAGCTCACCTTCCGGGCTGCCCAGCCGCTCGTAGATATCCCAGGCTTCCAGCGCCATCGACTGCGCGCGCGGGTCGGCCAGGCCGATGTCCTCGATCGCCATGCGGGTCAGGCGCCGGGCCAGGTAGGACGGATCGCAGCCACCGTCCAGCATGCGCGTCAGCCAGTACAGCGCCGCATCCGGGTTGGAGCTGCGCACCGATTTGTGCAGCGCCGAGATCTGGTCGTAGAACTGCTCGCCGCCCTTGTCGAAGCGACGGGTGCGGTCGGCCAGCACCTGCACCAGCATCTCCGGGCTGATCCGCCCGCCTTCACCACCGGCCAGTTCGGCGGCGATCTCCAGCAGGGTCAGCCCGCGCCGCACATCACCGTCGGCGGCGGTGGCGATTTCCAGCAGGGCGTCGGGCGTGACCTGCAGCGCTTCGGCACCGAGCCCGCGCTCCTTGTCCTGCAGCGCCCGCTCCAGCGCCTCGACGATGTCGGCTGGCGACACCGCTTCCAGCACGTGCACGCGGCAGCGCGACAGCAGTGCCGAATTGAGCTCGAACGAGGGATTTTCCGTGGTGGCACCGACGAACACGATGGTGCCGCGTTCGATGTGCGGCAGGAACGCATCCTGCTGCGCCTTGTTGAAACGGTGCACTTCGTCGACGAACAGCACCGTGCGGCGGCCTTCGGCGAAGCGCTGGGCGGCCTCGGCCAGCACCACCCGGACCTCGGGCAGGCCAGACAGCACGGCGGAGATGGCACGGAATTCGGCGTCGGCGTAGTGCGCCAGCAGCAGCGACAACGTGGTCTTGCCGCAGCCTGGCGGCCCCCACAGGATCATCGAGTGCACATGCCCGGATTCGACCGCCCGGCGCAGCGCGCTGCCCGGGGCCAGCAGGCGCTTCTGCCCCACCATCTCATCGAGGGTCTGCGGGCGCATGCGCTCGGCAAGCGGGCGCATGCTGTCCCGATCCACGGTCAGCAGATCGGGTTCATTGAATGTCGTTCGGTTTCTGGCCACGCCACTATTGTATGACCGAATGACGTAGCGCCGGGCCGTGCCCGGCTACCCTCAATTGCCGATGACGTCGGTGCCCTTCGGCGGCGTGAACGTGAAGGTGGTCTTCGGGAACGCCGGGTTCCGCTTCCAGTCCTTGAAAGAGATCACCGTGCGCTGATTCACCGCATCGGTCACTTCCATGCGGGCCAGGCCCTGCGCGTTGAAGCCCAGCGCGGCGTACTGGAACGAGGTCTCGGTTTCGCGCTTCGGGGTCAGCGACAGCCACTGCAGGCCATCGCGCGGGGCGGCTTCCTCACTGACGTCGTACTGCTTTTCGAGCAGCGCCGGGGTGATCAGCGCGATCAGCGGGCTGTTCTGTTCCTCGGCGCCCTGAACGCGCTTGGTCGCCTGCTGCAAATCCGGCTCGTATACCCACACGTTCCTGCCATCGGCAATGATCAGCTGCTCGTGCGGCACCTTGTACTCCCAGCGGAACTGGTTCGGCACGGACAGCGCCACGCTGCCGCTGGTGGTTTCCTTCACCTTGCCCTTGCTGTCGAAGACCTTCTGCTCGAACGTGCCGTCCAGACCCTTGAGGCCCTTGGTGAACGTGGTCAGCTCTTCGCGGGCGCCGGCCCAGGCAGACACCGACCCGACACTGGCGCAGACCAGCGTGGCGGCGACAAGACAGCGGCGGAAAGTGCTCTGCATACGGGTATCCAATGAACGTAGGAAGGATGGCCGGCAGTGTGCCGACATCATCCTGAATGGGGGATCAGGGAACGGACTGCACCGTGCGCAGGTCGCCGTAGACCACCTGCCCGCGGAAGCCGCGCCGCACCTGCTGGTACAGCTCGCGGAAGGCAGCATAGTCGCCCGGCTGGCACAGCGCATCCGCCCCGCGCACCGCGTTCTGGTGCAGGCGGTGGCGGGCAACGATGGCCTGGCCCTCGCGGGTCCACTGCAGCGTGTACTCGCCGGCGGCGTTGCGGAACTGCTGGTTGCGCGGCATCGCCACGATCGACACCCCCGCCGGGAACGCCAGACGGTAGGTTTCCTCGCGCAGGTTGTCGTTGCAGTAGAACGGGGTGGCGTTGTCCGGCGCCGAGGTGGTGGCGTAGATGTCACGGAACGACTCACCCCCGGGCGGGTCCGGCAGCACCATGCCACCGACCACGCCGAAGTCCACGTAATCGCGTGCGTGGAAGTCGTAGCGGTAGTTGAACGGCCGGGTCAGGTCCTGCGGGTCGCCCAGCAGGGTCAGCGTGCCGCTGCCATCGAAGCCGGACGAGGCCATGATGGATTCCTCCACCCGCGCGCGGTTCTGCGCGTTGAGCCGGGCGAACGAGCCGCGCATGCCGATCTCGCCCACTTCGCGCGGCTGGGGGTTCGTCTGCCCCTGCAGGTTGCCGTCCTTGTCGAACTGGAACGTGACCTCGAACCCGCTGCCATTGCGTGCGGCATCGTTGGCCGGCGTGCGCGCCACTTTAGCCTGCCGGGTATGCAGCACCGGCGCGCCCAGGTCGCCGTCGGGCAGCTGGCCGAAGCGCGCATAGGCGCTGGTCGAATCCAGGTACAGGTCGAACTCGGGAATGTAGGTGATGGCGTGGTTGAAGCGACCCAGCAGGGGAATGTCCGGCAGGGTCGGGCCGCCGCCGGCGCCGATCAGCACCGGGGTGCTGTCGATGCCGCGTGCGGCCAGCAGCGCCTCCAGGATCACCACATGGTCCTTGCAGTCGCCGTAGTGGTTGTCGAGGATGCTCTGCGCCGGGTTCGGTTCCAGCCCGCCGTTGCCCAGGTACACCGCCACGTAGCGGATGTTCTGCGACACCCAGCGGTACAGCGCGGCAGCCTGTTCACGGCGGTCCACGATGCCGCGCGTGACCTCGTCGGCCAGCGCCTGGATGCCCGGGGTCACCCGTGCCGCTTCGCCGCCCTTGAGCTGGTAGGCCTGCGCCACCTGCGCCCAGTCGCGGTACGTGCTGGCCATGATGGTCGGGCTGAATTCCCACGGCGCTGCGGTCCAGATCTGCACCGGCATCGGGTCCGGGCGGCGGTAGCGCCAGGCCCAGGTCGCCTGCCCGTTCCGGATCACGGGTTTCTGGCTGCCCTGCACGCCCCGCTGCTGCACGTACATCGGCAGGGAGGCCGGCGCGCTCAGGGTGACCTGCGCATCGTCGTACTGGGAGAACCCGCTGAAGGTTTCCCACAGGCTGAAGTAGCCCGGGAAGTACGGCATGTTCTGGGTGCGGCGGGTCTGGTAGACCACCCGGGTGCCCGGCGCCAGGTTGGGGAACACCACCACCCGCACCTTGCGGTCGGCGTACATGGCCGCCGCAGCGCTGGAGTAGCTTTCCTGGGTATAGATCCGGTCGGCCGGCACGTCGCGGCGCTGGCCGTCGGCGGTCAGGGTGTAGGCCGACAGCACCTCCAGCGTTTCCATCTTCTCGCTGTAGCTCAGCCGCACCTGGCTGAACTGTTCCACCGCCGCCTTGGTCTTGAGCAGGATGTCGTAGGACTCGGTCTGCACGTTGCCGGCGTCGGGGCGCACCACGTAATCGGCGCGGTAGCTGACGAAGCTGAAGTTGTTGCTGGCCTGGGTATCGCTGGCGGCGGTCGGCGGGGCCGGGGCCGGGGCCGGTGCCGGCGCCATTGCAGGTGCCGGCACCTGGGCCGGGGCGACCGTCTGGGCCGACACCAGCAGGGGCGCCAACGCCAGGGCGCACGCGGTCATCCATGTCATGCGGATCATTGCGGTTCCGGCGTTATTTCGGCGGGGGCGGCGCAAGGACGCTGCGGTCGCCATTGTGTTCGGGTGGGGTGACCACGCCGGCCATCTCCATGGCTTCGATCAGGCGCGCGGCGCGGTTGTAGCCAATCTTCAGCCGGCGCTGCACGCCGGAAATCGAGGCGCGCCGGGTTTCGGTCACGATCCGCACCGCTTCGTCGTACAACGGGTCCGATTCGTCCCCTGCCCCGCCACTGCTCTCGGGCAGGCCACCGGCGCCGACTACCACGCCATCGCCCATCATCTGCACTTCGTCGAGCACGCCGCTGATGTAGTCGGCCGGGCCGCTGGCCTTGAGGTGCTCGACCACGCGGTGCACTTCCTCGTCGGAAACGAACGCACCGTGTACACGGTCGGGCAACGCGGTGCCGGGCGGCAGGTACAGCATGTCGCCGTGGCCCAGCAGCGTTTCCGCGCCGGACTGGTCCAGGATGGTGCGCGAATCGATCTTGGAACTCACCTGGAAACCGATGCGGGTCGGGATGTTGGCCTTGATCAGGCCGGTGATCACATCCACCGACGGGCGCTGGGTGGCCAGGATCAGGTGGATGCCGGCCGCACGCGCCTTCTGCGCCAGGCGCGCGATCAGTTCTTCGACCTTCTTGCCGACGATCATCATCATGTCGGCGAATTCGTCGATGAAGATGACGATGAACGGCAGCGTTTCCAGCGGACGCGGGGCTTCGCCCAGCTCCGGGTTCGGCTTGAACAGCGGGTCCATCAGCGGCTGGCCAGCGTCTTCGGCGTCCTTCACCTTCTTGTTGAAGCCGGCCAGGTTGCGCACGCCCACCGCGCTCATCAGCTTGTAGCGCCGCTCCATTTCAGCCACGCACCAGCGCAGGCCGTTGGCGGCTTCCTTCATGTCGGTAACCACCGGCGCCAGCAGGTGCGGGATGCCCTGGTAGACGCTCAGTTCGAGCATCTTCGGGTCGATCATCAGCATCCGCAGGTCTTTCGGCGAGGCCTTGTACAGCAGGCTGAGCACCATGGCGTTGACCGCCACCGACTTGCCCGAGCCGGTGGTACCGGCCACCAGCAAATGCGGCATGCGCGCCAGGTCGGCCACGGTCGGCCGGCCGGCGATGTCCTTGCCCAGCGCAAGGGTGAGCGGGCTGGCCGACTTGTCGTACTCCTTGGAGCGCAGCAGTTCGGACAGGTAGATCATTTCGCGGGTGACGTTGGGGATCTCAAGACCCACCACCGACTTGCCCGGAATCACGTCCACCACGCGCACCGACTTGACCGACAGGCCGCGGGCGATGTCCTTGTCCAGCGAGCTGATCTGGCTGACCTTGATGCCCGGCGCCGGCTCGATCTCGAACCGGGTGATCACCGGACCCGGGTACGCACCGACGACCTGCGCATCGATGCGGAAGTCCTTGAGCTTGAACTCGATCTGGCGCGACAGCGTTTCCAGCGTCTCTTCGTCGTAGCCCTTGGGCTGCGGCTTGGGATCATCCAGCAGCGCCAGCGGCGGCAGGTCCGAGCCATCGCCATTGACGCCGCGGAACATCGGAATCTGGGTTTCGCGCTTGGCCCGGTCGCTCTTTTCCAGCACCGGCTCCGGGCGCGGCTCGATCTTGACCGGCTCGCGCTTGGCGCGGACTTCGGCGTCCACCTTGCGCACTTCCTGGCGTTCCTCGCGCATGGCGCGGGTCTGCTGCCATTCGATGGCCTGTTCCTTCTTCTTGCTCAGCAGCGGCGGCAGCGCCAGCACCGCCCGGCCGATCTTCTCCATCACCACGAACCACGAAATGCCGGTGGCCAGGGTGATCGAGGCCAGCAGCAGCACCAGCACGAACAGGTTCGCGCCCAGTGCGCCGAACCCGGCGCTGAGCGAATTGCCCACCAGCCGGCCGAGGATGCCGCCGGCATGGCCCACATCGCCACTAAACAGCCGCAGGTGCAGGAAGCCGGTGCCGGCAATCAGGAAGCCGACCAGCCCGACCAGCCGCAGTGCGGGGTCCAGGTCGTGTTCGCCCTTGCTCTCACGCTTGAGCCCGAACATGGCAAACCACGCCAGCGCGCCCAGCACCACCGGCAGCAGGAAGGCCATGTAGCCGAACAGCTGCAGCAGCACGTCGGCCACCCAGGCACCTACCCGCCCGCCCATGTTGTGGATGGGCGCCACCACGCTGCCGGTGTGCGACCAGCCTGGATCGCTCGCCGAATAAGTGAACAGGCTGGCGACCAGATACAGCAGCGCCGGCGCGATCGCGATCAGGCCGAGGTCGCGCCACAGGCGCTGCCGACGGGGATTTTCGACCGGCGCCGCAGCCGCAGCACGGCGCGACGCCGCTTTGCCGTCGGGAGACTTGGATCGTTCCGGGACCTGTTTCGCCACCTTAGACCAGACCTTGGGAATGCACTGTTAGTGCTTGATAATAAACGACTGACGGCACGCCAACCACCACCGGCTGGGTTGCGCCGTTCCACCGCTCGCCTTGAATCGGGCGACCCCTGCCGCCACTCTATGACCTGTCTTGGACGCCGGGCAATCTTTCGCCAGCGCCCCGCCCCATCATCTCTTTGCGAGTCTACATGAGCAATTCCAAGCCTTCCCGCCACCAGAAGCTCGTCATCCTCGGTTCCGGCCCGGCCGGCTGGACGGCAGCGGTCTACGCCGCCCGCGCCAACCTGAACCCGGTGGTGATCACCGGCCTGCAGCAGGGCGGCCAGCTCATGACCACCACCGAAGTGGACAACTGGCCGGGCGACGCCCACGGCCTGATGGGCCCGGACCTGATGGCGCGCATGCAGGCCCACGCCGAGCGCTTCGAGACCGAAGTGATCTTCGACCACATCCACACCGCCGATGTGACCCAGCGCCCGTTCAAGCTGATCGGCGACAGCGCCGAATACACCTGTGATGCGCTGATCATCGCCACCGGCGCCACCGCCAAGTACCTGGGCATTCCGACCGAAGAGGCCTTCAAGGGCCGCGGCGTGTCGGCCTGCGCCACCTGCGACGGCTTCTTCTACCGTGACCAGGACGTGGTCGTGGTGGGCGGCGGCAACACCGCCGTGGAAGAAGCGCTGTACCTGTCCAACATCGCCCGCAAGGTCTACCTGGTCCACCGCCGCGACACCCTGAAGGCGGAAAAGATCATGCAGGACAAGCTGTTCGCCAAGGTCGCCTCGGGCAAGATCGAAACCGTGTGGCACCACCAGGTGGACGAGGTGCTGGGCAATGAAGCCGGCGTCACCGGCGTGCGCGTGAAATCCACCCTGGACGGCAGCACCCGCGACATCGACGCCCACGGCTTCTTCGTGGCCATCGGCCACCACCCCAACACCAGCTTGTTCGAGGGCCAGCTGACCATGAACAACGGCTACCTGGACATCCGCTCGGGCCTGGGCGGCAACGCCACCCAGACCTCGGTGGAAGGTGTGTTCGCCGCCGGCGACGTGGCCGACCAGCACTACCGCCAGGCCATCACCTCGGCCGGCTTCGGCTGCATGGCTGCACTGGATGCGGAGCGCTACCTGGACGCGAAGGGCGAGCTGAGCTGATCGGCGGCACCTGAAACACCCCAGAAGGCCGGCGCCCAGCGCCGGCCTTTTTCGTTTCGAGATCGCGGGACGTGGGGAGATAGACATAATGTAGCCCGTAGGCTACACTTTTTCGATGGAGCTACAGCGAACCGACCAATTCGCAGCGTGGATGGATGCCCTCAAGGACGTCGCAGGTCGCGCAAGGATCCTCGCCCGCATTCGCCGACTTGCCGATGGCAATCCCGGGGACCACCGCAATCTAAGCGGCGGAATAGCTGAGCTTCGCGTAGATGCAGGTCCCGGCTATCGCGTCTACTACACACAACGAGGCAACCGGATCATTATTCTTCTGGTTGGCGGCGATAAGAGCTCCCAGCAGCAAGATATTGAAAAGGCAAAGGAACTGGCTCGCAATTTATGACGCCATACGAAAGAAGAAGAGCACCGCGCAACGAAGCTACCGGAGCTACAGCGACATGACAGCCAAGAAGAAGACAAAGGTAGAAAAGTTTGACGTTGCGGAGCACCTGCGCACCCCGGAGGAAATGGCCGCGTACCTGGATGCCTGCATCATGGAAAGTGACGGCGACTCCGCATTCATCGCCAAGGCGCTCGGTGATATTGCCCGCGCCCAAGGCATGAGCAAGGTCGCGCGCGACGCGGGCGTTTCACGTGAGAGCCTGTACCGAGCCCTCTCCGGCGAGCGCAGCCCGGATTTCGCCACGATCCTGAAGGTGACGCGCGCCCTCGGCGTGCAGTTGCATGCCACCGCTGCCTAAACTTCATTCTGTCTCCGAAGGCCGGCGCAATGCGCCGGCCTATACCTTTGCACCCAACCTTCCTTATGCGCCGGCCGATCAACCACCGCCCTGGCATGTCATCCAGTGCTCGACGGGGCCGGATGTGACGCCATCGGCATCGCGCATTACCGTGCTCCAGTTGACCATGCCATAGCCGCTCCCTTCGCAGGACATCTGCACCTTGATGGGAGAGGCGGATGCTTCCGCAACCGTCTTCTCTTCCGCCCTGCAGGCCCCGGGCTGGGTGCAGTAAACAGGCGTGAAGCTGAGGGTTATCGGGAACTGTGGATGGCCGTCGAAACGAACGTTGGTCTCTGCCGCGCCGTTCGCAGGAACGGTAACGCGATCAATCTTTGACAACGCCAGCGGCGTACAGTCCTTGCCATCACGGAACAGGCGGTAGCCCTTCTCAACCCCCTTCATGGAAGCCGCACGGAACACCGGGTCCAATAGTGCCGCCGCATCTTCCGGATGCGTATGAAATGCCGTCTCGACAATGATCGATGGCATAGCGGCAAGCCTGTTCTCGCCCTTGTCTGCGGCATGGGGCGCCGATGCGACAATGAAGTCACCATAACCCGGGGCACTCCGGATCAGCTCTTTCATCGCGCACAGCACGCTGGCCCCCAGCGCCGCATCTACGGACCGCCCTGGCTGGACAATGACGCGGGCGCCGCGAGCTGCACCCGTGTCGTCCGCATTGCTGTGCATGTGTATGGCAACCTCTGCACCCAGGTGATTGGCGAGCAGTGGGCGACTGTTGATGTCCTCCTTGTATTCACGATCATGGGCCGCACTCCCTGCGTGGGTATTCCATATATCGGGATGACCCGGGTACTGCGCCGCCACTGCGTAGCGCGCGGCCATCCGCCACCACTCCCGCCCGCTTTCGGGGTGTGCCTCGGCACCACCCTGGACGCGAGGTCGGTACACCGGCATCTGAGAGCGGGATTCGAGAGCACTCTTGAGTTCGGCGGCATAGGACGGCGTGAGCATCCCCTCCATAATCCCGTTATGCTCTTCTCGCTGCGTCTTCCATACGCGGTCCTTGTGATCAAGGTAGTACCCGTGGCCGGCCGCCACGAATGCCACGCCTGAACCTGTCACAATCCCGATCCTCTGTCGCTCCTGCTTTTCACGACGGATGCGCTCGCCCGCCTCTCGAGCCTTGTCGTCCTCCTGCTTAACCTCTGGAAAGTAGTGGTAAATATCGAAACCACCGTAAAGGTACTTGACCTGCGAAACATGCAGGTATGGCTCCGTCACAGTCAGCAACGCGTTATCAATAAGACTACGCTGGTCTTCAAATGCTGGACCATAGTCACGGGGCAGGAACGCGCGATCCAGGCGCACAGTGATGACGCCTCGCGCAAGGTCAACAGAGGCACTGGCACGACTGCTCCGCACCTGCCCTTCAAGCAGTTTGATTCGCCCGGTCAGGTCCCGGGCTGTACGTGTCAGGAGCAGATCGAGCTCCGTATCAATTTCCGTGCCCGCAACCGAAGAAGCGTGAAGCACAGCGGGGACGACGACACAGCATGCGCCGACAGCAAGCATTGATGTGGAAAGAACGCAGCGGAAACGGTTTCGTTTGATCATGGTAAAACTCCTTGAGTGGGCTGAAGGTTGCGCCGCCTGCTCGGCGTGCCACTTGAAATCTGCTCCCATTGGGCTTGCCGATTTGGGCGCTCAAGCACCTTTCGTCCACCATCTCGAAAAACGTTTCAATCGAAGATTGGAAACCGATCGACCCCGCCTAAAACACCCCATCTCTTATCGGCCCACCCAATCCTTTTCCCCCGATCGATCTACGTTTCTTTGTGGAGGCACCGCAAGATCCTCGGGGAAGTAGTACTTGAGCGGCTTTCCCTGGAACCGGAAGTCCACATCAACGATGGGAAGCCCAGCCTTCTCTGCGTATAGACGAAGCGTCACAGCGAGTTCATGCAGAAACATCTCTGCATATCCCTCGCCAGTTCCCGGAAGAAAGCCCTGGCCAAAGTCTGCCAGCACCTGCTTCTTGCTCATGTCGATGGTGACCTTTACATCAACCGTTCGCAGCACATCCCTGCTCTGCAGGTAGGTCGAGACGCCTCTGGACGCTTCCTTCTCCAGCAGGTGGATCAGCTCGGCATCGACGTACCAGGTCGTCTGCGTAGCCTCATCTTTCGATTCGATGGGGTGGCCATTGCCGCCAGGCACGGGCGCAGCCTGTGAATCAACGACACCCGCAGCAAGCAGAATCCCGCACCCCACCGCGAACAACTGTAGGCCTTTACTTACCATTTCCGTTTCTCCTTGAAGGTAGTTGACGCATCTCCGGATGCGCCAGCGAAATCTCCTCCCTTCAGGGCCACACGAACGCGCCCCAACGCACGCTTCCCGGCCGCTACTGAACGACTTTCCTATCGGTTACCGCAAGCCGATCAACGCCACCTAAAACACCCCGTTTTCCATCGGCCTGCCCTATCCTTCAGCCATGCCCGATATACGCTTCCTACATCGCCTCACCGACCTGCCCGCCGCCGACTGGGATGCGCTGCACGACGGCCGCAACCCGTTCGTCAGTTACGCGTTCCTGCAGGGGCTGGAAGAACACGGCTGCCTGCGTGCGGAATGGGGCTGGCGGCCGCGCCACTTCACCTTGTGGGACGGCGACCAGTTGATCGGGGCGGTACCGGGCTACCTGAAGGACAACTCGCATGGCGAGTTCGTGTTCGATCACGCCTGGGCCAATGCGTATGCCCGCCACGGGCTGGCGTACTTCCCGAAGTGGCTGGGCGCGGTGCCGTATTCGCCGGTGAGCGGGCCGCGGCTGCTGGCCAGGGATGCAGGAACCGCGCGCACGCTGGTGGAGACCCTGCGCGCCGAAGTGGCCCGCATGGGCTGGTCGTCGGCGCACGTGAACTTCCACCTGGCCGATGACGACGCCGCGTTCGGCCCGGACTGGCTGCTGCGCGAGGACATCCAGTTCCAGTGGCACAACCCGGGCGACTGGACCGACTTCAGCAGCTTCCTGGCCGCCATGGACCACAAGCACCGCAAGAACATCCGCCAGGAGCGCGCCAAGCTGGCCCGCACCGGGGTGAGCTACCGGATCGTGCACGGCGATGAAGCCACCGACGCCGACCTGCAGGCCATGCACGACTTCTACCTGCAGACCTTCAGCGAATACGGCAATTCGCCGGCACTGACCCTGCCGTTCCTGCAGCACCTGGCCACGACGATGCCGCGCCAGCTGGTGATCTTCCTGGCCATGCTGGAGGGCCAGCCGGTGGCCGGCGCGCTGTGCCTGCGCGGCGGCGATACCCTGTACGGCCGTTATTGGGGCGGCGCCACCCTGCCCGGCCTGCATTTTGAAACCTGTTACTACCAGGGCATCGAGTACTGCCTGCGCGAAGGGCTCACCCGCTTCGAGCCCGGCGCGCAGGGCGAGCACAAGCTGGCGCGCGGCTTCCTGCCACACCCGGTACGCAGCCGGCACTGGCTGGCCGAACCAGCATTTGCCGGCGCGCTGGCCGGCTGGTGCGAACAGGAGCGCGAGGAAGTGCAGCGCTATGCGCAGCTGCTGGCGGAGCACACCCCCTTCAAGTCGATCGAATCCACATGACGCGGCACCTGCCCTGGCGGCTGGACGACCGGCCGGATGCGCCCTTCCCGCCTGCCGAAACCGCGCTGCGCGACCCGGATGGCCTGCTGGCACTCGGTGGCGACCTCTCGCCGGCGCGCCTGCTCAATGCCTACGCCGGCGGCATCTTCCCCTGGTTCTCGGAGGGTCAGCCGCTGCTGTGGTGGTCACCGGACCCGCGCATGGTGTTCCGCACCGATGGGGTGCACCTGTCGTCGCGCTTCCGCCGCACCCTGCGCGCCAGCGGCTGGGTAGTGCGTGCCGATACCCGCTTCCGCGAGGTGATCGAGGCCTGCGCGGCCAGCCCCCGCCCGGGGCAGGACGGCACCTGGATCACCCGGGACATGGTCGAGGCCTATGTGGCACTGCATGCCCTGGGGTTCGCCCACTCGGTCGAGGTGCTGGACGGCGACCGGCTGGTGGGTGGGATCTACGGGGTGGCCATCGGCCGGATGTTCTTTGGCGAGAGCATGTTCAGCGCGGCCAGCGGCGGCTCGAAGGTGGCGCTGGCCGGGCTGGCCCATCGGCTGTCGTCGTGGGGCTGGCCGCTGATCGATGCGCAGGTGGAGAACGAGCACCTGCTGCGGATGGGGGCCGAGCATTGGCCGCGTGAACGGTTCCTGGGGATGGTCCGGGCGCAGGTGGCTGCTGACGAGGCGCCTGGGGCGTGGACCGCGCGGTTTGGGGAGATTCCAGCCGCGTCGTTGGCCTGAGGCAGGCGGTTAACGCAATCTTTGCATCCCGGGGGAGATGCGCGTAAAATGCCCGCTCTTAAGGCCAGCTCGGCCGTTTATAGAACTGCACAGGACTACATGTCGAAAGACGACTCCATCGAGTTCGAAGGCACCGTCAGCGAGACGCTGCCGAACACCACTTTCCGCGTTCGACTGGAAAATGGGCATGAAATCATCGCCCACATCTCCGGCCGCATGCGCAAGAACTACATCCGCATCCTGACGGGCGACCGTGTCAAGGTTGAAATGACGCCCTACGACCTGACCAAGGGTCGCATTACCTACCGCATGAAGTAAGCGGAAGGGCGGCTTCTCCGGAAGACGCGATCAAAGGCCGGCCCTGCGCTGGCCTTTTTGCGTGGGCGCCATTCAGCTGCACCCACCGTGCCGGCAGTCAGCCTGCCCCACGACACCCTGACATCAGTCAGCCTGCCTTGATGCAGATTCGCCACCGGCCAAAGGTGGGCACTGTGGTCTACGGTCCACTCCGGACCGTGACCTACTGGCCCCCGCCATGAAGACCCTGATTGCGCTTTGCCTGTTGGTTGTTTCCAGCGCTGCCGGTTCGGCGTCCGCGCAGAGCGCGCCCGCTGCCGCGGCCGGCTCCGATTGCATCACCCTGTCCAGCGACCAGCAGCTGGTCCGCAAGGGCGCCGATCGCAGCATCCTGCTGCGCAACGGCACCGATCACTACATCGTCCATTTCCAGAACAGCTGCAGCCAGGCCGGCTTCTCGCGAAAGCTCGAATTTGCCACCCCCAGCAACGAGGGCCAGCTGTGCGGGGCACGCGCCAGCAAGCTGCGCACCGATACGGGCAGCTGCGATGTCGCCAGGCTCGAACCGATCAGCGCCGAGGCGTTCGCATCCCGCGCCAAGCGCTGAGCGGCGCCCAACAAAAACGCCCCATCCGGGGCGTTTTTGCTTTCAAGGAGTCACGCCCAACGGTCGTGACCTAGCGGTCATTCGACGGTCGCCGGCAGCAGCCGCTCCGGTTCGGCCTGCGCTTCGACGAACAGTTCGTCGTCGCGCACGTCGATGCTGACCCGGCCGCCATTGACCAGCTTGCCGAACAGCAGCTCGTCGGCCAGCGGGCGCTTGACCTTGTCCTGGATCACGCGGGCCATCGGGCGCGCGCCCATCAGCGGGTCGAAGCCGTGGCGGGCCAGCCAGTCGCGCGCGGTCGGCGTGGCCGACAGGCTGACGTGCTTTTCCTGCAACAGCATTTCCAGCTCGATCAGGAACTTGTCCACCACGCGCAGGATGTGCTCGAAGCCCAGCGGCTGGAACTGCACCACCGCATCGAGGCGGTTGCGGAATTCCGGCGTGAAGCTCTTGCGGATGATCTCCATCGCGTCGGTGGCATGGTCCTGGCGGGTGAAGCCGATCGAACGCCGCGAGGCCTGGGCCGCGCCGGCATTGGTGGTCATCACCAGCACCACGTTCTTGAAGTTCGCTTCGCGCCCGTTGGTGTCGGTGAGCACGCCACGGTCCATGACCTGCAGCAGGATGTTGAAGATGTCCGGGTGGGCTTTTTCCACCTCGTCCAGCAGCAGCACGCAGTGCGGGGTCTTGACGATCTTTTCGGTGAGCAGGCCACCCTGGTCGAAGCCGACATAGCCCGGGGGCGCACCGATCAGGCGGCTGATCGAATGCGGCTCCATGTATTCGCTCATGTCAAAGCGCACCAGCTCGATGCCCAGCTGCAGCGCCAGCTGCTTGGTCACCTCGGTCTTGCCCACGCCGGTGGGGCCGGCGAACAGGAAGTTGCCGATCGGCTTTTCCGGATTGGCCAGGCCCGAACGGGCCAGCTTGATCGCCGAGGACAGCGTCTCGATGGCCGGGTCCTGGCCGAAGATCACCATCTTCAGGTTGCGCTCCAGGTGCTGCAGCACGTCCTTGTCGGTAGCGCTGACCTGCTTGGCCGGAATGCGCGCCATCTTGGCCACGATCGTTTCGATTTCCTCGATGTCGATCAGCTCCTTGCGCTCACCCTCGGGCAGCAGGCGCTGGCGGGCACCGGCCTCATCGATCACGTCGATGGCCTTGTCCGGCAGCAGGCGGTCGCCGATGTGCTTCACCGACAGGTCCACTGCCGCCTGCAGCGCGTCATCGGCATAGGTCACGCCGTGGTGCGCTTCGTACTTGGGCTTGAGGCCCTGCAGGATCTCGTAGGTTTCGCCCACGGTGGGCTCGACGATGTCGATCTTCTGGAAGCGGCGTGCCAGCGCACGGTCCTTCTCGAAGATGCCACGGTATTCCTGGAAGGTGGTGGAGCCGATGCAGCGCAGCTCACCGGAGGCCAGCGCCGGCTTGATCAGGTTGGAGGCGTCCATGGTGCCGCCCGACGCCGACCCGGCACCGATGATGGTGTGGATCTCGTCGATGAACAGCACCGCGTTGGGCATCTTCTTCAGCGCGGTGAGCACGCCCTTCAGGCGCTTCTCGAAATCGCCGCGGTACTTGGTGCCGGCCACCAGCGCGCCCAGGTCGAGCGAATAGATCACCGCGTCGGCCAGTACGTCGGGCACCGAGCCTTCCACGATGCGCTTGGCCAGGCCCTCGGCGATGGCGGTCTTGCCCACGCCAGCCTCGCCCACGTAGAGCGGGTTGTTCTTGCGGCGGCGGCACAGGACCTGGATGGTACGCTCGATTTCGTCGCGGCGGCCCACCAGCGGATCGATACGGCCGTTGCGGGCCGCCTCGTTGAGGTTGCTGGCGAACTCGGCCAGGGCATCGCCCTTGCCTTCGCCATCGCCACCCTCGGCGCGCCCTTCGGCGTCCGACGACGGCGGCACTTCGCCCTCCTCGCCCAGCTTGGCGATGCCATGGGAGAGGTAATTGACGATATCCAGCCGAGTCACGTCCTGCTGGTTGAGGTAATAGACCGCGTGGGAGTCCTTTTCGCCGAAGATCGCCACCAGCACGTTGGCGCCGGTGACCTCCTTCTTGCCCGAGGACTGCACGTGGTACACGGCCCGCTGCAGCACGCGCTGGAAGCCCAGGGTGGGCTGGGTGTCGCGGCCGTCATCTTCGGCCAGGCGCGAGACGGAGGCCTCGATGGCCTGCTCCAGCTCCTGGCGCAGGCGGTCGGCGTCGGCCCCGCATGCCTTGAGCACGGCCTGGGCGGACGGGTTGTCGAGCAGTGCCAGCAGCAGGTGTTCCACCGTCATGAACTCATGGCGGGCCTCACGGGCGCGCTTGTAGCACTGACCGATGGTGTGTTCGAGGTCTTTACTGAACATGTTCTACTCCGGCGGCAGTTGAGAACAATATGCGGCCTACCTGCACAATTTCCATCACCCTACTGGATCGGTGCGTTCAGATGGCGTTATCACTTGCGCGATCATGCCCCAGACACCGCCAGCATTGGCTGCCCACCTGTGATGGCGACGTCATCGACCGATTGCAGGCGCCCCGCCCCCTTGGCGGTCCCCGGCGCTCTTTCCCTCATGGACGGGCATAGGGGCCGGGAACGGCCACCGGCCGGCTGCGCCGTCGAACGGGGTGTTACCCCGCCTTCTCCATCGTGCACAGCAGCGGATGCTGGTTCATGCGCGAGAACTCGTTGACCTGGGCGACCTTGGATTCGGCCACCTCGCGGGTGAACACCCCGCACACGCCACGGCCACGGGTGTGCACGTTGAGCATCACCTGGGTGGCTTTTTCCAGATCCATCGAGAAGAAGTGCTGCAGCACGGTCACCACGAAATCCATCGGGGTGTAGTCGTCGTTCAGCAGCATCACCTGGTAGAACGGCGGCGGCGCAACCTCCGGCCGGGCCGGTTCCAGTGCTACGCCGTGGTCGTGGTGGGGTTCTTGGGAGGGCTCGCGGGGCATCCGGACATTATAGACGCCGCACCGGCCGGATTGGACGTTGGCCCCCTGCCCCCGTCACAATCCACTCATGGACACATACTTTCACAGGGATTTCATGAAAAGGATCGCCACCGCGCTGCTGCTGACCGCCACCGTGTTCGGGGCCCAGGCCGCAACGCCCGACAAGGCCGTCGGCCGCGTGCTGGACACGTTGAAGTACCCCTATGAGATCGACGAGGACGGCGACTACAAGCTGGTGTTCGATGTCGAAGGCGACCGCACCCAACTGGTGTTCGTGCGCTCGGCCGTGGAAGAGTACGGCAAGCACCGCATCCGCGAGATCTGGTCGCCGGGCTACAACGCGCCGGGCAAGCAGTTCTCCGCCGCGGTGGCCAACCGCCTGCTGGAAGACTCCCAGGACGCCAAGCTGGGCGGCTGGGTCAAGCAGGAGCAGCTGGCCATGTTCGTGGTGAAGGTGGATGCCAACGCCAGCGCCGATGCGCTGAGCGAGGCCATCGAGGCGGCGATGAACACCGCCGATGCGATGGAACTTGAATTGACTGGAACGGACGAATACTGACGTGAACGAAGTGCAGGACCTGCGCTGGGCGCCGCATGTGACCGTGGCCACCGTGGTGGTGCGAGACGGGCGCCTGTTGCTGGTGGAGGAAGCCATCGACGGCCGCGCGGTGCTGAACCAGCCGGCCGGGCACCTGGAGCCGGGCGAAAGCCTGGCCGCCGCCGCCGTGCGCGAGACGCTGGAAGAATCGGGCTGGACCGTCCGCCTGACCGCCTTCATCGGCACCTACCAGTGGACCGCGCCCGACGGCACGCCTTTCCTGCGCTTCGCCTACGCGGCCGAGCCGATCTCGCATGACCCTGCCCGCCCGCTGGACACCGGCATCCTGCGCGCGCTGTGGCTGGACCCGGCCGAGCTGCAGGCCGAGCCCTCGCGGCTGCGCAGTCCACTGGTCTGGGAGGTCGTTGCCGACTTCCTGGCCGGCCAGCGCCACCCGCTGTCGATCGTGAAGGAGGTTGCATGAGCACCCCGCGCATCATGGTCGGCGTTTCCGGCGGCGTGGATTCGTCCGTGGCCGCCTGGCGGCTGGTCCAGCAGGGCGAGCCGGTGGCCGGGCTGTTCATGCAGAACTGGGCCGACGACGGCAGCGGCGACTGCCGTGCCGAAGACGACCGCCGCGATGCGGTGGCCGTGTGCGGCCTGCTCGACATCCCGTTCCACTTCCGCGACTTCTCCAGCGAGTACTGGCAGGGCGTGTTCGAACACTTCCTGGCCGAATACGCGGCTGGACGGACCCCCAACCCGGACGTGCTGTGCAACCGCGAAGTGAAGTTCAAGCACTTCCTGGATGCGGCCCGCGAACTGGGTGCCGAGCGGATCGCCACCGGCCACTACGCGCGCATCGCCCAGGTGGGCGGCCGCTGGGCGCTGCTGCGCGGCGCCGACCGCAGCAAGGACCAGAGCTACTTCCTGCACCAGCTGGGCCAGGCCCAGCTGGCCGCCACCCTGTTCCCGATCGGCGACCTGCAGAAGAACGACCTGCGCCGCATCGCCCGCGATGCGCGCCTGCCGACCCACGCCAAGAAGGATTCGACCGGGATCTGCTTCATCGGCGAGCGCGATTTCCGTGAGTTCCTGGGCCGTTACCTGCCGGCGCGTACCGGCGAGATCCAGGACCCGGACGGCAACCGCATCGCCGAGCACCCCGGGGTGTTCTATTTCACCCTGGGCCAGCGCGAGGGCCTGAACATCGGCGGCGTGCGTGGCCGCCCGGCGGCTCCGTGGTACGTGGTGGGCAAGGACGTGGCCAGCAACGTGCTGTACGTGGACCAGGACCGTGAAAGCCCCTGGCTGCAGTCGACCCGGCTGCATTCGGAAACCGCCCACTGGATCGCCGGGGCACCGCCTGCCCGGCAGTTCGAGTGCACCGCACAGACCCGCTACCGCCAGCCGGACGAGCCCTGCACGGTGCGGGTGCGCGACGATGGCAGCGTGGACGTGCGTTTCGCGCGGCCGCAGCGCGCCGTCACCCCCGGGCAATCCCTGGTGTTGTATGACGACGAGGTCTGCCTGGGTGGCGCGGTGATCGCCGCCACCGATGCGCCGCTGGAGCAGCGCCTGCGCACCGCCCCTTCCCCCTTCGAGGTATCTGCTGCATGAGTTTTTCCATCGACGACCGCGTCCTTGCCCTGGCTGGCATCGCCCAGGCGCTGCAGCAGGTGCGCCGCATCGCCGAAACCGGCCATTCCGAGGCCAGCGTGGTCCGCACCGCCATCGACAGCGTGTTCCGGATCGACGCCGACAGCCCGCAGGCCATCTACGGCAGCGCCGCCAACCTGGCCCCGGGCCTGCGCCTGCTGCACAACTATTTCCGCAGCCAGGGCCAGGACGAGATCCTGCCGCGGCTGGCCCTGGCCGTGCTGCAGCTGGAGCGCCGCTTCGTGCGCGAGCATGCGGTGGTCGAGCAGGTCAGCCAGGGCATCGCCCGCGCCCAGCGCCAGGCCGCCGAGCTGAACGACAGCGCCCACCCGGACGTGCTGTCCAGCCTGGGCGGGCTGTATGCCGACACCATCAGCCACCTCAAGCCGCGGGTGATGGTCCAGGGCAACCCGCACTACCTGGCCCAGGCCGGGGTGGTGGCCGAGATCCGCGCGCTGCTGCTGGCGGCGGTGCGTTCGGCGGTGTTGTGGCGCCAGACCGGCGGCCAGTACTGGGATTTCCTGATCTCGCGCAAGGCGATGATCGAAGCGGTTGACCGTCAGCTTCGCTGACGGAAAGGAGTGACGACCAACGGTCGTCACCCACCGGCGCACAAAAAAGTGCGCCGTGGCTAAAGCAAACGGGGGTACGGCCGATACATCCTCCGTGCACCTCCCCGAGAACGTCCATGTACTCACGCCTCTTCACTAGTCTGGCCGCCCCCCTGGTCCTGACCCTGCTGCTTCCCTTCGCCATCGGCTTTGAATGGCCGGCCGCCCTGCGCTGGGCGATCCTGACCACGATGACGCTCAGCTGGCTGGGGTTCGCGTGGTGGACCGCCCGCGCCCAGACCCAGCGCTCGCCCGAGCATGCCCGCATGATGCGGGAACAGGACCAGCTGCTGACCGAGCTGCGCTCGTTCGTCGGCAACGAAATCGACGGTTCGCGTGGCGAAATCGAACGCGCCCGTGACCTGATCCGCCAGGCCGTGGCCGGCCTGGGTGGCAGCTTCGATGCCATGAACCGCAAGTCCCGCCAGCAGAGCCAGGCACTGGCCCGCATCGTCGACCGCGCCGGTGAAGACGGTGGCGCCGGCGTCGACGTGGCCCGTTTCGCCCAGCACGCCAGCCACCGCATGGAACAGCTGGTGGAAGCGCTGGAACAGGTCAGCGGCCAGAGCAGCAACACCGTGCAGCACATCGACCAGATGGCGCAGCACCTGGATGGCATCTTCGCGCTGCTGGAAGACGTCAAGTCCATCGCCGACCAGACCAACCTGCTGGCGTTGAACGCGGCCATCGAAGCGGCGCGTGCCGGTGAAGCCGGTCGCGGCTTCGCGGTGGTCGCCGACGAGGTGCGCAACCTCTCCGAGCGCTCCACCACCTTCAACGAGCAGATCCGCAAGCTGGCGCACAGCTCCAAGGATGCGATCGCCAAGGTCCGCGAGACGGTCTCCAACATGGCCTCGCGCGACATGGACCGCTCCCGCGAAGCGCGTCACGAAGCCGCCGCCATGCTCGACAACGTGGCCCAGATCAACGCCTCGCTGGGCGAAGGCATGCGCGAGATCTCCGAGTGCGGCCGTGCCATCGACAGCAGCGTGGCCGAAGCCGTGCGCGCCCTGCAGTTCGAGGACATCGCTACCCAGGCCCTGGGCGGCGTGCACACCCACCTGGACCGCCTGACCTCGATCAACCGCGAAGCGGTGGGCCTGCAGGAACTGCTGCACCGTAACGGCGGCGTGTTCGATGCCGAAGTGGCCACCGCGCTGCAGCGTACCGGCAACCGCCTGCGCGAAATGCGCAGCGAATGGGAACGCCCGCCGCACAAGCCGGTGAGCCAGCAGAGCATGGCAGCCGGTGCGGTTGAACTGTTCTGATCCGTGATTGATGCCGGCAACGGCATTCCACGAGGGCCCCGGCATTGCCGGGGCTTTCGTGCGTGTAGCACCCTGACCCCACTGTTGAAGACTGCCGCATGCTGTTGAACGCTGCCCCCAGCCCACTGATACCTGCCGGAAACGGCGCGTCGCCCGACGCCGTGGGCGAGGTCATCCACCCTGCCCCGGTGCCCGCGCCACCGAAGAGCGGCCGTGCGCTGTTGGCGGTACTGGAACAGCAGGCGCAATGGGAACTGGCTGGGATGATGGCAACGGCCCCGACGGCAGCGCCGCTGGATCCCGCGTTGGCGGGACTGGCCTGGGACTTGGGATTGAGCGGGACCGCGCTGGACGCGTCCGGATCTGCTGGCGCCACATAGCAAAAAGCAGGTCCGGTTGATGACCGGACCTGCTGATGCTCCAGCGCGTGCAACGCCCGCGGGCGGTTACGGCGCGACCGGCACCCGGGGCGATTCGCCGACCACGGCCGGTAGTGCCTGCAGCTGTCCGCCACCGAGCTTCAGCCACTGCGCCAGGTCACGCGGGGTAAGCGGGCGCGAGTACAGGTAGCCCTGGATCTCATCGCAGCCCTGGCGGCGCAGCATCGCTTCTTCCTGCTCGGTTTCCACGCCTTCGGCCACCACCTTCATGCCCAGGGCGTGGCCCAGGTGCACGATGGCCTGGGTGACCTCGGCGGTGCCGGCATCGTGGAGCATGCCCTGCACGAAGCTGCGGTCGATCTTCAGCCGGCCCACCGGAAAACGGTTGAGGTAGTGCAGGTTGGAGAAG
Source organism: Stenotrophomonas maltophilia (assembly GCA_002386405.1). Taxonomy (GTDB): domain Bacteria; phylum Pseudomonadota; class Gammaproteobacteria; order Xanthomonadales; family Xanthomonadaceae; genus Stenotrophomonas; species Stenotrophomonas maltophilia_AD. The sequence goes on along the minus strand of DGIP01000114.1, from coordinate 6,587 downwards.
CCGGTGCCGAAATCGTCCACCGCCAGCGGCACGCCGTGCCGCTCCAGCACATCGAAGCAGTGGCGCAGCACGTCGGTGTCACGGATCAGGGCCGATTCGGTCAGCTCCAGCTCCAGCCGCTGCGGCGCCCAGCCATGGGCGTGGCAGATGTCGATCACCCGTTCGGCGAAGCCGCGGTCGCGCAGCTGCACGGCCGACACGTTCACCGCGATCCGGTCGAACTTCAGCCCGGCCCGGTCCCACACCGCCGCCTGGCGGCAGGCCTCGGCCAGCACCCAGTCGCCGATGCGCACGATCTCGCCGCACTTCTCGGCAATGGGAATGAACTCGGCCGGACTGCAGTAGCCGATGCCCGGGCGGTGCCAACGCAGCAGCGCCTCGATGGCCGGTGGCTGGTCCTGCGCGGCATGCAGCAGCGGCTGGTAGGCCAGGCTGAACTCTTCGCGCTCGATGGCGCCCAGCAGCGCGTGCTCGATCTCCAGCTTGCGCTGGATGCGCAGCAGCGCGTCCTGGCTGTAGTACTGGTAGGTATTGCGCCCGGCTTCCTTGGCGGCGTACATGGCCGCATCGGCCGCGCGCAGCAGCGAATCGAAATCCGTGCGGCCTTCGTCGAGCATCGCAATGCCCACGCTGGCGCCCACCTTCAAGGTGGTGTCACCGCGCTGCAGCGGCTCGGCCAGCGAGGCGATCAGCTTGCGCGCCACGTGCCCGGCATCTTCCGGGTCGGCCAGGTCGCGCAGCACCACGATGAATTCATCGCCGCTGAAACGCCCGAACAGGTCGGCGTTGCGCAGGTTCTGGTGCAGCCGCGCCGCCGCTGCCTTGAGCAGCGCATCGCCGGTGGCGTGGCCGAAGGTGTCGTTGATGGTCTTGAAGCCATCCAGGTCGATGAACAGCATCGCCAACGGTGCGCCGCGATCGCGCGCTTCCTCGATGGCGTCGGCGGTCTGCTCGCGCAGCAGCATGCGGTTGGGCAGGCCGGTGAGCAGGTCGTAATGGGCCAGCAGCTCGATCCGCTCGTTGGCTTCGCGTTCGCGGGTGATGTCACGGAACAGCACCACGAAGCGGGTCGGCAGGCCATCGCGATGGTCCAGCTCGATCAGCACCTGCACCCAGATGCGCAGCCCGGACTGGCGATAGAAGCACAGGTCCAGCTGTTCCGGCAGGCCGCCGGCGGCAATGCGCGCCAATGCGGCCTCGAAGGCGTCGCGCGAATCCTGCGTGTACAGCGCCAGCGCCTGGTCCAGGCTGATCGGTTCCTTGCGCAGGCCGTGGATGCGGTAGCACTCCTCGGTCCACTGCATGTGGCGGGTGGCCACGTCGATCTCGCAACCGCCGATGCGGCCCAGCGCCGAGACCCGGTTGAGCAGCTCGGTACGCCAGCGGATCAGCGCATCGGTCTGGTGTTGTTCGGTGATGTTCTGGACCTGGCCGAGCAGGCGCTGGATGCGCCCGTCCGGGCCCAGCAGCGGCTGCATCCACAACCGCAGGTGCAGCGCGCCGTCGTTTCCGCGCGGCAGCTCCAGCGCCAGCGTGCTGGGCTTGCCATCGCGCAGCATGCGCCGCCAGGCCTGCCGCAGCAGGCCGCGCGAACGCGGTTCGAGCAGGCGCAGCCAGTGCCGCCGGCTGCTCAACGGGGCGTCGCCCACGCCGAGCAGGGCCCGGAACTCGGGCGACCACCAGAACTGGCGGCTGTCCGGGTCCCACGACCAGCTGCCCATGCTGGCGATGCGCTGCGCCTCGCGCAGGTGCACCTGCTGCTCCAGCAGCAGCGCTTCCATCTGTTTCTGTGCCTGGATGTCGGTGTGGGTGCCGACCATGCGCAGCGGCTGTCCGTCAACGGTACGGGCCACCACGCGGCCGCGGTCCAGCACCCAGCGCCAGTCCCCTTCGGGGTGGCGCAGGCGGTACTGGGCCGTGTACACCTCCCCCTCGCCGCGCAGGTGCGCGTCCAGCGCCGCGCGCACCGCCGCCTGGTCGTCGGGATGCACCGGGGCCAGCAGGGCCTGCCCGGCGTCGGCCGACGCGTGTTCGTCCGCGCCGGCAGGCGCGTCATGCCAGCGCTGCGAACGGCTCACCGCGTCGCTGGGCAGGTCCCAGTCCCACAGGCCATGGCCGGCATGGTCCAGCGCTACTTCCCAGCGGCTGCCCGCGTAGGGGGCCACCGGTTCGGGCACGCTCAGGGTGAAGGCCAGCAGGTTGCCGTCGGCATCGTGCACGGCGCGCATCCAGCCATCGAAGCGCCCGCGCGGCCCGCCCGGCAGTTGGCACGGCACCAGCCCGCCATCGGCGGCCAGCAGCCGCAGGTCTTCCAGCAGCTCGCCGTAGGCCGCCACGGTTGCCGGCAACCCATGTTCGCGCGCGGCCGGGTTGGCGGCGAGCGGACGCCCGGTCCGGTCCAGGATGACCAGGGCCGAGGCCAGGGGGTGCTGCAGCAGACTCGCGATGATGCCTTGGTCCACGCGGTATGACTCCGATAACGCACCCGACAGCCGGGAACGCAATCGTTAGCGGCTGTTCTGGTCGATAGTTGAGCCTTGCGTGCGCCCGGGGTGTCCCAGCCACTACTATGGACCGCCTACCCAACCCCATCCCGTCGCGACCCATGCCCGTCGTCCCGCCCGGCCCGCCCGCACCGCACCGTCGTGACCACCCGCTCGCCCAGGCCCTGCGCCGCGACCGCTGGCGGGTGGTGCTCGGCTATCTGATGCTGGCGCTGGTATGGATCCTGTGCAGCGATGCCGCCGTGCAGGTGCTCACCGCCGACCTGGCCACCGCCGCGCGCTGGCAAACGGCAAAGGGGGCATTCTTCGTCATCCTCAGCGGCGCGGTGATCTACCTGCTGCTGCGTCCTCTGGCCCAGCACGTGCTGCAGACCCATGTGCGGCTGGAGCACTCCGAACAGCGGCACCGGCAGCTGTTCGAAGGCAATCCCGGGCCGATCCTGGTCTACGACCTGGACACGCTGGAGATCCTGGACGTGAACCCGGCCGCCAGCAGCCTGTTCGGCTGGAGCCGCGACGAGTTCACCGCGATGTCGATGACCGCGCTGTGGCCGCCCGGGGATGAAGCCGCGCTGGCGGCCAAGCTGGAGGAAATCCGCGCGCAACCGGACCAGCTGTGCGTGATCACCGCCGACCTGGTGCTCAAGGACGGCACGCCCCGGCGCATGGAGATGCGCAGCAACTACCTGGATTACGCCGGGCGCCCGGCGCGCCTGCTGATCGCCATCGACCGCACCCGCGAAGACCAGGCGCTGCGGCGCCGCGACCAGGCGCTGACCCGCGTCGAGGAAGCGCACGAAATGGCGCGGATCGGCGCCTGGGAAGTCGACCCGTCCACCGGACTGGGTCGTTACTCCAACCAGGTCTACCATCTGCTGGGCCGGCGCCCGCCCGAAGCACGGCGCTGGCACCGCTTCGAGGAGCTGCTGGTCCCCGCCGACCCGACCACCGCCGCACTGACCGAACAGCTGCTGCAGGACATGCGCGGCGACCGGGTGCAGATCGACCTGCTGCTGCCGCTGCTGGCCATGGACGGGCGGGCGCTGATGGTGCACCTGCGTGCCGAGAGCGGCACCGATGACGCCGGCCGGCCGCGCGTGCTGGGCACGTTGCAGGACGTGACCGAGCGCGAGCAGTCACGCCGCCTGCTGCGCGAACGCGAAGAACAGTTCCGCGAGCTGGTGCGGGTGCTGCCCGACGGCGTGGTGATCCTGTCGGACGAACACGTGCTGTATGCCAACGCGTGCGCTGCCGCGCAGTTCGGCTACGGGCAGCACACCCTGCTCGGCGAGCCGCTGTCGGCGCTGGTGGTGGCCACCGACCTGGCCCGGGTACGCGCGCAGCTGTTTGCCAGCATTCCGCTGCCCAGCAGCGGCAGCGAAGTGATCGGCATGCGCCGCCAGGGCGGCGAGTGCTTCCAGGCCGGGCTTGCGGTCGGCGAGGTGCGCTATGGCGGCCGCAACTGCAAGCTGCTGATCGTGCGCGACCTGAGCGAGCCGGAGCGTATCCGCGAGGCACTGGAAACCAGCAACCGCGAGCTGCAGGCTATGGCCGGGCGGCTGTTCTCGCTGCAGGAAGACGAGCGCCGCGCGATCTCGCGCGACCTGCACGACGACATCGGCCAGGCCATCACCGCCATGAAGCTGTCGGCGTATGCGGCGCAGGATGAAGCCGATCCACAGCGGCGCGGCGAGGACCTGGAGCAGATCATCCACCTGGCCGATGCCACCGTAGGCAAGCTGCGCGACATCTCCACCCTGCTGCGCCCGCCGCAGCTGGATGCACTGGGCCTGGAGGCGGCGTTGCGCTGGCAGGCCGGGGTGCTGTTCCGCTCCTCGCCGATCGAGCTGCTGGCCGACATCGCGGCGCTGCCGCGGCGCCCGCAGGGTGAGATCGAGCAGGCCTGTTTCCGCATCGCCCAGGAAAGCCTGACCAATGTGCTGCGCCATGCGCGCGCCAGCCAGGTACACCTGACGCTGCAGGATGTGCAGGACCATGGCCTGCACCTGCAGGTGCGCGATGACGGCGAAGGGTTCGACCCCGATGGCCCCCGCGGGCTGGGCCTGATCGTGATGCGCGAACGCGCGCAGAGCGCCGGCGGCACCCTCAAGATCGAGTCGGCGCATGGCGCCGGCACCCTGGTTGACCTGTTCCTGCCTTACCGCAGCGATGGCGTGGCCACCCCCGATACATTGGAATACTGAGTCATGTGGAACCCTTCCCTGCCCCTGGTCAGCATCGAGGACGCGCCGCCCCGGCTGGGCGCCGGCAACCCCGCGCTGCAGGCGATGGTGGCCGAGGCCGCCTCCGGTGGCACGCCGTTGATGCTGATGCACGTGGATATCGACCACTTCGCGTCGGTCAACGAGAACATGAGCGCCGAAGTCGGCGACCAGGCACTGGTGCTGGTGGCGCAGCGCCTGCAGCACCACCTGCGTGGGCGCGGCAAGCTGTGGCGGCATGGCAGCGATGAGTTCCTGATCGCGGTACCGCGCACCGCCGACCTGCCGCTGCCGGACGACCTGGCCGAAGAGATCCGCCAGCAGCTGGAGCTGCCGCTCTCGGTCCTGCCGTACACGCTGTTCATGACCGGCAAGCTCGGGGTCAGCCTGTGCCCGGAACATGCAACCGAGACCTCACGCCTGCTCGACCATGCCGAGGATGCGCTGTACCAGGCCGCCCGCGAAGGCGGCAATGCGGTGCGCATCCATGCGGTCAACACGCCGTCCAGTGCGCACAGCGAGAGCATCATCGCGCGCCAGATCGTGGACGCCATTCCCAATGGCGAACTGAAGCTGCGCTACCAGCCGCTGGTGAGCGCCCGCGATGGCCACGTGGTGGGCATGGAGGCGCTGCTGCGCTGGCAGTCGCCGACGCTGGGCATGCTGGTGCCGGAGCGCTTCATGCGCACGGCCGAGCGGCTGGGCATCATCGTGCAGATCGGCACGTGGGTGCTGGAGGGCGCGCTGAAGCAGGCCAAGCTGTGGCGCGACCTGGGCTTCGATGACTTCACCATTGCGGTGAACGTGTCGACGCTGCAGCTGCTGCGGCCGAACTTCTTCGCGGAGGTGATGGCGCTGATGCAGACTGCGGGGGTGCCGGCGCATATGCTCACGCTGGAGATCAACGAAAGTGCGCTGACCAACAACGTCAACTTCGTGCACGAAACGCTGGTGAACCTGCGCAACGAAGGCATCAGCCTGAGCCTGGACAACTTCGGTACCGGCGATTCGAGCCTGAGCGCGCTGGTGCGCTATCCGGTGGACAAGCTGAAGATCGACCGCAGCTTCATCAAGAGCGCGCCGGCCGGGAACCGCGAGGCCGCCATCGCGCGCGCGATCATCGCCATGGGCCACCAGCTGGGCATGACCGTCATCGCCAACGGGGTGGAGTCGCAGGCCCAGCTGGGCTTCCTGCGCCGCAACGACTGCGACGTGTTCCAGGGGTATCTGTTTGGCGAGCCGATGTCGGCCGACGCGGCGGGCATGACGCTGCGCCGGCGCTACCTGCGCCCGGAGGCGTTCGCTGAAACCCGCCCGGACCGCACGCTGCTGCTGCTGGACGATGAGGAGAACGTGCTGCGTTCGCTGGTGCGGCTGTTCCGCCGCGATGGCTACCGGATCCTGGCGGCGGGCAACGTGCGCGATGCGTTCGACCTGCTGGCGATCAACGATGTGCAGGTGATCCTGTCGGACCAGCGCATGAGCGACATGAGCGGCACGGAGTTCCTGGGCCGGGTGAAGATGCTGTACCCGGACACGATCCGGCTGGTGCTGTCGGGCTACACGGACCTCAACACGGTGACCGACGCGATCAACCGCGGCGCGATCTACCGCTTCCTGACCAAGCCGTGGAACGACGACGAGCTGCGCAAGCACATCCACCAGGCGTTCCGCACGCACGAAGAACAACGCCGCGCCAATACCGCCCAGCCGGTTGCTGTTCCTTCGCCGGAGAGTGAGTAAAAAGCAGCGTTTCGGTTGCTACGTGCTGGGGAGGGCGACGGGCAGCCCACTCCGGGACACGCCGTGAATCCATCCCTGGAGGCTTGGCAAAAACATCCATGTTTTTGACAGTCCCTAC
>DGIP01000117.1:20253-20562 GCA_002386405.1 Stenotrophomonas maltophilia | reverse complement strand
GCGATTGCCGCCGCCGTGGCCGCTGCGGCGGCGCTGGGCGACCGGCGCTGCCGGGCCGGTGAACCGATGGGCCCGCAGGCGGGCTTTGCCGGGTTGGCCGATGTGTCCACCCAGCTGTCGCGGCGCGGCTTCATCTACAGCCTGTTCCAGCCGGCCTACGGCGCGCGTACCGCCTACCGGCTGCTGGTGATGCTCACCGGCAAGGCCGGGCTGCCGCGCAAGATCCTGTGCCTGCTGGCGGCGGTGTTCGCCATCGCCCCGCTGGAGCTGCTGGCCGCGCTGATCGGGCTGCTGGGCATCGGCTGGCTG
>DGIP01000117.1:19794-20016 GCA_002386405.1 Stenotrophomonas maltophilia | reverse complement strand
CTGCTGGGCATCGGCTGGCTGGCGGCGGGCGTGGAAGGCATGTGGGCCACGCTGCTGCCGTCGCTGCTGTGCGCGTATGGGGCCGGGGTACTGGCCTCCGCGCTGCGGGTGGCACGGGTGGCGCGGCGCAACCTGCTGGGGCTGTGCTCGGGCGCCACCCAGACCGGCGCCGACAACCCCGCGCTGACCGACTGGCTGCACACCCAGCTGCAGGCCCTGGCC
>DGIP01000117.1:1378-19558 GCA_002386405.1 Stenotrophomonas maltophilia | reverse complement strand
CCCAGCTGCAGGCCCTGGCCGGCAAGCCGCTGGACCAGCCGCTGACCTTTGCGGACCTGCACAACGCCCCGCGTTACAGCGGTGAGCCGGCCGGCGTGCACGCCATCAGCCTGCAGATGATCACCACCTGCGTGTCCCACACCGAGCCGCGCACGCTGCCGTTCAGCGCCTCGCAGTTCTGGTTCCGGCGCGATCAGTTCGAGCAGCTGTTCCCGGCCAGCGTGGTGGCGTGGCTGCTGGCGCGCGCGGGCGCGCCGCATCCTGTGGACGGCGTGGACTACTACCGCCTGCCCGAAGGCGAGCAGCTGCCGGTGCTGGTGGCCACCCGCATGAGCCTGAGCTTCCCGCTGCTGATCAGCGCGGTGCCGCTGCACGAACCGGCGCGGCGCGAACGCCGCTGTGAACCGGTGGCCGATGCGGTGGCCGCGCACGGTGACCGCAACGTGGCCGACAGCACCGAAGGCTTGACCAGTGGTGGCCACGGCGCCGGTCCGGCGATCACCGCGTTCCGGGTGTGCTGGTTCTCCGATGGCGGCATCAGCAGCAACTTCCCCATCCATCTGTTCGACGCCGCGCTGCCGCGCTGGCCCACCTTCGGCATCAACCTGGTCTACCCGCACACCGCCGAGCCACTACGCGCGTCACCGGATTCGCCCGGTGCGATCAACGCCGCGGTGTTCCTGCCTACTGAAAACCGGCATGGCTGGCAGCGCAGCTACCAGTCCATCGCACGCCCGCTGGCAGCGGCGGAAATGTCGGGCTTCCTGTTCTCCATCGTCTCCACCATGCAGAACTGGCGCGATGTGCTGCAGGCGCGTGCGCCGGGCTACCGCGACCGCATCGTGCATGTATCGCTGCAGGGCGACGAAGGCGGCATGAACCTGGACATGCCGCAGGCGGTGCTCAGCCGCATCGCCGCCAAGGGCAGTGTGGCGGGCGAGCGCTTCTGTGATTTCTCGTTCGCCAATCACTACTGGATCCGCTGGCGCAACCTGGCGTCGGCCTATCAGCGCTACACGCTGGAGGTGGCGCGCACCGATGATCCCGCGCAGCGCGTGGGTGCATGGGAGGGGGCGTACGAATCCGTCGCGCAGGGAGCGCCGTTGCCACCGTCGTACCGGTTCAGCTCGGAAGAAAAGCGCCGCGAATCGCAACAGCTCTGGCGGTTGATGGTCGAGCAGGGACAGACCTGGGAAGACCTCGGCCCGGACCTCACCGACGGCGCCCCGCGCCCGCTGCCGCAGATGAAGGTGACGCCCAGCTACTGAACGCGCCGCCGCACGACCAACGGTCGTGCACTACCCCACGTTGGCACGACCAACGGTCGTGCCCTACCGGTGTGCGTGCAACCGGGACCAACCGTAACGTCCGCCGGTGTGCGTGCAACCGGGAACGCCGGTAACGTCCACGCCCCCGGTAGGTACCGACCGTTGGTCGGTACGATCTCACCGCGTACGCACGCCAACCCCTACGCGCGCCCGGGCAGCTGCGCGAACGCGCGCTGCATGCAGTCCTCGCGCGGGCAGACCCGGCAGCCCGGGCCGATGGACACCGAGTTGCCCGGGCTCTGGATATCCAGCCCACGCGAGTAGATCAGTCGTTCGGCATGCTGCAGGTCGCAACCCAGCGCCACCGCGAAGGTCTTGCGCGGCTGGCCATGACCGATCGGACCGCTGCTGACCTGGCGTGCCAGCCAGAAGTGCCGGCGCCCGTCGGGCATGCGTGCGGTCTGGGTCAGCACCCGCCCGGGCTGGTTGAAGGCCTCGTACACGATCCACAGCGGGCAGGAACCGCCCACCTGCGAGAAGTGGAAATCAGTGGCCGAGTGCCGCTTGGAGACGTTGCCGGCGCGGTCCACGCGGATGAAGAAGAACGGCAGCCCCGGCGCACTGCGCCGGGCCAGCGTGCTCAGCCGGTGGCAGACCGCCTCGAACCCCACCCCGAAGCGGTGCGCCAGCGCATCGATGTCGTAGGCGCTGTGTTCGGCCGCGCGCAGGAACTGCGCATACGGCATCACCAGCGCGCCGGCGAAGTAGTTGGACATGCCGATCCGCGCCTGCGCGATCTGCTCCGGTTCGCGGAAGCCCGCGCGCGCGATCACCGCGTCAATCTGCGCCGCATACCCGAGCAGGGCCAGCTCGGCCGCCATCTGGAACGCCTGCTGGCCCGGTTCCAGGTAATCGGGCAGCCACAGCGTGCGGCTGCCGCCGTCGTACACGCGCTTCTCGCGCCCGGCCTGCAGCGGCCCCACTTCCACCAGCACGCCGTGGCGGTCGGCCAGCAGCTGGCGCAGGCGCGGCGCCACATGCCCGGCCACCAGCCCCCATTCGCCGAACAGCTGCTCGGCCAGGTCGTCCAGTTCGGGAATGTGGTTGTGCATGCGGTTGAAGAAATCCCGCACCTGGTCGCCGGCCGGCAGTGAATGCCCGGCCTGCGGGTCGCCCAGCTGGAACTCCAGCGCGGCGGCGTGCTCGCGCAGCAGCAGGTGGCGGCGGTGCAGGTCGAGCAGGGCCCGGCTGATCTGCGGCAGGTTGCCGGCCATGGCGCGCAGCTCGGTGCTGCTCACCTCGTCCAGGCCCAGGTCGCGCAGGGTCTCGCCCAGCGCTTCCTGCAGCGCACCGGGCTCATCCACGTCGAACAGGTCGGTAACGTCGCCCAACACCTCGCGCAGCTTGGCCTGCACGGCGGGGGTCAGGGGACGCTTGTTGCGCTCGATCTGGTTCAGGTAGCTGGCCGACAGCCCCAGCGCCCGGGCAAGGTCGGCCTGGCTGTAGCCGCGCTGCTCGCGCAGCTTGAGCAGGCGCAGGCCGATCTGGCGGTGGGGGAGCTGGCTATTCACAGAATTAACAGAAATCGTAGCGGGCGTTGGCCAGATTAAGCGTAGACAGCCCGGAAATCGAGGGGTGGCCTGTGAATAATGCCAATCACCTTTCGCATCCCGCCGGTATTGCCATGACTGTTGCAGCGCCCCGTATCCGCATGTTGATCGATGGCCAGTTCGTCGAATCGGCCAGCTCGCACTGGCAGAACGTGGTCAACCCGGCCACCCAGGACGTCCTGGCCCAGGTGCCGTTCGCCACCGTGAGCGAAGTGGACGCCGCCGTTGCCTCGGCCAAGGAAGCCTTCAAGACCTGGCGCAAGACCCCGATCGGCACCCGCGCGCGCATCTTCCTGAAGTACCAGCAGCTGATCCGCGAACACATGAGCGAGCTGGCCCACATCCTCAGCGCCGAGCAGGGCAAGACCGTGCCGGACGCCGAAGGCGATGTGTTCCGCGGCCTGGAAGTGGTTGAACATGCCGCTGCCATCGGCAACCTGCAGCTGGGCGAGCTGGCCAACAACGTGGCCAATGGCGTGGACACCTACACGCTGCTGCAGCCGCTGGGCGTGTGCGCCGGCATCACCCCGTTCAACTTCCCGGCGATGATTCCGCTGTGGATGTTCCCGATGGCCATTGCCACCGGCAACACCTTCATCCTCAAGCCGTCCGAGCAGGACCCGATGGTCACCATGCGCCTGGTCGAACTGGCGCTGGAAGCGGGCATCCCCAAGGGCGTGCTCAACGTCGTGCACGGCGGCGAAGAAGTGGTCAACGCGATCTGCGACCACCCGGACATCAAGGCCGTCTCGTTCGTGGGTTCCACCCGCGTCGGCACCCACGTGTACAACCGCGCCTCGCTGGCCGGCAAGCGCGTGCAGTGCATGATGGGCGCCAAGAACCACGCCGTGGTGCTGCCGGACGCCAACAAGGAACAGAGCCTCAACGCCATGGTCGGTGCCGCCTTCGGCGCGGCCGGCCAGCGCTGCATGGCCGCCTCCACCCTGGTGCTGGTCGGTGAAGCGCGCGAGTGGGTGCCGGACCTGGTGGCCAAGGCCAAGACCCTCAAAGTGAGCGCCGGCAGCGTGGCCGGTACCGACGTGGGCCCGGTGATTTCCTGCGCCGCCCGCGAGCGCGTGGAAAGCCTGATCGCCTCGGGCGTGGAGCAGGGCGCCAAGCTGGTGCTAGATGGCCGCAACCCGCAGGTGGACGGCTTCGAGAAGGGCAACTTCGTGGGCCCGACCATCTTCGATGGCGTCACCCCGGGTATGCGCATCTACGACGAAGAGATCTTCGGGCCGGTGCTGGTCATCCTGGAAGCGGAAACGCTGGATGACGCCATCGAGCTGATCAACAGCAACCCCAACGGCAACGGCACCGCGCTGTTCACCCAGTCCGGTGCGGCGGCGCGCCGTTTCCAGGAAGAAATCGACGTCGGCCAAGTGGGCATCAACGTGCCGATCCCGGTGCCGGTGCCGCTGTTCTCGTTCACCGGTTCGCGCGCATCCAAGCTCGGCGACCTGGGCCCGTATGGCAAGCAGGTGGTGATGTTCTACACCCAGACCAAGACCATCACCGCGCGCTGGTTCGACGACGAGACCCTGGGTCACGGCGTCAACACCACGATCAGCCTGAAGTAAGCGCCTGCACGGCACGGAGTGTTTATGAGCAACTCGATGACGACGGAACTCGAAGAAGCGCAGCAGGCCTATAGAGAAGCCGCGCGTGATTTCGCCCAGGCCGAACTGGCGCCGCACGCCGCGCGATGGGATGCGGAGGGCATCTTTCCGCGCGAGGCGATCGCCAAGGCAGGGGAACTCGGGTTCTGTGGCTTGTACATGGATCCTGAAGTCGGTGGCAGCGGCCTGAGCCGCCTGGACGCCGCCGTCGTCATCGAGGAGCTCGCCAATGTGGACCCGTCCACGGCGGCCTATATCAGCATCCACAACATGGCCTCGTGGATGGTCAGCAGCTGGGGTCAGGAAGCGCTGCGCGCCGAGTGGGGCCAGGCGCTGTCGTCGGGCAGCAAGCTGGCCTCGTACTGCCTGACCGAACCGGGTGCCGGTTCGGACGCAGCGTCGCTGAAGACCAGTGCCGTGCGTGAGGGCGACCATTACGTGCTCAACGGTTCCAAGGCCTTCATCTCCGGCGCCGGTGCCACCGAGCTGCTGGTGGTGATGGCGCGTACCGGCGGCCCGGGTGCCAGCGGCATCAGTGCGCTGGCCGTGCCGGCCGACCTGGCCGGCATCAGCTACGGCCGCAAGGAAGAGAAGATGGGCTGGAACAGCCAGCCTACCCGTGGCATCACCTTCGAAAACGTGCGCGTGCCGGTGGGCAACCTGCTCGGCGAAGAGGGCAGTGGCTTCAAGCTGGCCATGAAGGGCCTGGACGGCGGCCGCATCAACATCGCCGCCTGCTCGCTGGGCGCCGCGCAGGGCGCACTGGATGCCGCACGCCGCTACATGGGCGAGCGCCGCCAGTTCGGCAAGCCGCTGGCCGATTTCCAGGCGCTGCAGTTCAAGCTGGCCGACATGGTCACCCAGCTGGTGGCCGCACGGCAGATGGTGCACACCGCCGCGCGCAAGCTCGACGCCGGTGCCAGCGATGCCAACGTGTGGTGCGCGATGGCCAAGCGCTTCGCCACCGACGCCGGTTTCCAGGTCTGCAACGAAGCACTGCAGATCCACGGCGGCTACGGCTATATCCGCGAATACCCGATTGAACGCCTGCTGCGCGACAGCCGCGTGCACCAGATCCTGGAGGGCACCAACGAGATCATGCGTGTGATCGTGGCCCGCCACCTGCTCAACACCGATGAGGAACTGCGATGATGGATTGGCGCAAGCATGAACACGTGGGCCTGAAGGTCGAGGCCGACGGCCATGTCGCAGTGGTCACCCTGGACAACCCGCCTGCGCACACCTGGACCGTGCACAGCCTGTCGGCGCTGCGCGACCTGGTCGGCGCGCTCAATGCGGACAAGGGCATCTACGCTCTGGTGATCACCGGTGGCGGCGAGAAGTTCTTCTCCGCCGGTGCCGACCTGAAGCAGTTCGCCTCCGGCGACAAGGCCGCTGCCCGTGAAGCCGCGCGCCGTTTCGGTGAAGCCTTCGAAGCACTGTCCGGCTTCCGTGGCGTGTCGATTGCCGCCATCAACGGCTACGCCATGGGCGGCGGGCTGGAATGCGCACTGGCCTGCGACCTGCGCATCATTGAAGAACACGCCCAGGTCGCGCTGCCGGAGGCCACCGTGGGCCTGCTGCCGTGCGCCGGTGGCACCCAGAACCTGCCGCGCCTGGTGGGCGAGGGCTGGGCCAAGCGGATGATCCTGCTCGGCGAGCGCATCGATGCCGACACCGCCGTACGCATCGGCCTGGCCGAAGAAAAGGTCGGCAAGGGAGAAGCCAAGGCGCTTGCCATCGAGTGGGCGCAGAAGGCCGGCAAGCAGAGCCCGTCCAGCATCGCCGCCTGCAAGACCCTGGTGCAGGCCACCCGCACCGGCACCCATGGCGCGGCCCTGGTGGCCGAGCGCGAGGCCTTCGTCGACCTGTTCGACCGCGCCGACCAGGCCGAAGGCGTGAACGCCTTCCTGGAAAAGCGTGCGCCTCAGTGGAAGAACGCATGAGCACGCCGGACGCCACCCAGGAGGCACCGGTCCTGTTCGAAGAGCGGGCCGCCGCCAACGGCACCCGCATCGGCATTGCCACGCTCAATGCACCGCGCACCCTCAACGGCTTCTCGCTGCCGATGGCGCACCTGCTGCACGAGCGCCTGAGCGCATGGGCGGCCGATGACGGCATCGCGCTGGTGGTGCTGCAGGGCGCGGGCGAAAAGGCGTTCTGCGCCGGTGGCGACCTGCACAGCCTGTACCAGAGCATGCGCGCCTACCGCGACGCCGGCGCTGGCGATGTGCGCGACAACCACTACGCCTCCGAATTCTTCGACGTCGAATACCGCGTCGACTACGCCATCCATACCTACGCCAAGCCGATCCTGTGCTGGGGCCATGGCATCGTCATGGGCGGCGGCATCGGGTTGATGTCCGGTGCCAGCCACCGCGTGGTGAGCGAGCGCTCCAAGCTGGCGTTCCCGGAAATCACCGTGGGCCTGTTCCCGGACGTGGGTGGCAGCTGGCTGTTGCCGCGCGTGCCGGGCAAGGCGGGCCTGTTCCTGGCCCTGACCGGCGCGCCGCTCAATGCCGGCGATGCCATCTATGCCGGCATGGCCGATATCCATATCGCCGAGGCCCAGCGCGCCGATGTACTCAACGCGCTGGCCGACGTGCACTGGAGTGCCGACGCCAAGCGCAACCACGAACAGCTCAGCACCCTGTTGCAGCAGCACGCCAGCGATGCCGCCACCGGTCCGCTGCTGCGCAACGCCGCGTTGATCGACACGCTGTGCGAGGGTAGCGATGTGCCGGCCGTGGTGAACGCCATTGCCGCGCTGCAGACCGAAGACCCGTGGCTGCAGACCGCGCAGGCCACCCTGGCGGCCGGTGCCCCCGGCTCGGCGCGCCTGGCGTGGGAACTGCAGAAGCGTACTGCCGCCGCATCGCTGGCCGAGGTCTACCGTCTGGAATACATCGCCGCGCTGCACTGCGCCGCCCACGGTGATTTCGCCGAAGGCATCCGCGCGCTGCTGATCGACAAGGACCGTACCCCGCACTGGCAGCCGCAGACCCTGGCTGAGGCCACCGTGGGCTGGGCAGACACCTTCTTCGCATCGCCCTGGGACGACGCCACGCATCCGCTGGCCGACCTGGGCGCCACTGTTCCTGAAAGGAGCCACGCATGAGCCGTATTGCATTCATCGGGTTGGGCAACATGGGCGGCCCGATGGCCGCCAACCTGGCCAAGGCCGGCCACGCCGTGCGCGTGTTCGACCTGGTGCCTGCCGCCGTGCAGGCCGCCGTCGACGCCGGTGCCACCGCCGCCAGCTCCGCGCTGGATACGTTGACCGACGCCGAAGTGGTCATCTCGATGCTTCCGGCCAGCCGCCACGTCGAAGACGTGTACCTGGGCGACGAGGGCCTGCTGGCCGACATCCCCGGCGGCGCGTTGGTGATCGACTGCAGCACGATCGCCCCGGCGACCGCGCGCAAGGTGTCCGAAGCGGCCGCCGCACGCGGCCTGCAGATGCTCGATGCCCCGGTCTCCGGCGGCACCGCCGGTGCGCAGGCAGGTACCCTGACCTTCATCGTCGGCGGCGAAAGCGATGCGCTCGAGCGCGCCCGCCCGCTGCTGCAGGCCATGGGCAAGAACATCTTCCACGTGGGTGCCAGTGGCGCCGGCCAGGTGGCCAAGCTGTGCAACAACATGGCACTGGGCGTCATCATGGCGGTGACCGGCGAATCCATCGCACTGGGCGTGGCCCATGGCCTGGACCCGAAGGTGTTGTCGCAGATGATGGCGGTCAGCACCGGCCGCAGCTGGGCCACCGAAGTGTGCAACCCGTGGCCGGGCGTGCTGGAAAATGCGCCGGCGTCGCGCGGCTACAGCGGCGGCTTCGGCAGCGACCTGATGCTCAAGGACATGGGCCTGGCCGTGGAAGCGGCGATGAGCGTGGGCGCCTCGATCCCGCTGGGCGAACTGGCCCGCAACCTGTACTCGATGAACCACCAGGCAGGCCGCGGCAAGCTGGACTTCTCCAGCGTAGTTCAGCTGGTCACCCCGGAAAAATAACCGGAACAACGAACGCATCCCGAAAACGGGATCCACTGCGGTGGGATGGGCGGATGCACGGTCAACGCGACCGGCATCCGCCCATTTTTTTGTCACGACCAACGGTCGTGACCTACCGACGTGTTGACCAAGGTAGGTGCCGACCGTTGGTCGGCACGCTGCATCAGATCACCGTCAGCGTCACATCGATGTTGCCGCGCGTGGCGTTCGAATACGGGCACACGATGTGCGCCTTCTGCACCAGCTCTTCCACCTGCTCACGCGGCAGGCCCGGCACGCTGATCTGCAGTTCCACTTCAATACCGAAGCCGGTCGGGATCTGGCCGATGCCGACATTACCGGTGATGCTGGTCTCGGCCGGCAGCGCAACCTTCGCCTGCCCAGCCACGTACTTCAGCGCGCCCAGGAAGCAGGCCGAGTAACCGGCAGCAAACAGCTGCTCCGGGTTGGTACCCGGGCCGCCAGCGCCGCCCAGCTCGCGCGGGGTGGACAGCTGCACGTCCAGCACCTTGTCCGACGAGGTGGCGTGGCCTTCGCGGCCGCCGGTGGCGGTGGCGTGTGCGGTGTAGAGAACCTTTTCAATCGACATGGGAGAGCTCCTGGCTGTGAATGGGGTGGGGCGGTTGGTGAGGTGTACTGTGCGCCTCCCGGGCGGACGTGTGGCAACATAAGGTCCAGAAAACTTGATCTGGAGTCCGAAATGGTCGACCGCCTGCAGTCCCTGCTCGGCCGCTTTGCGGTCAATGCCGAAGTCTTCCACGCCGGCGCCCTGTGCGGCATCAACGACCTGCCCGCCGACGGCGAGCGCGGCCAGCTGCACCTCATCCGCGAGGGCAACGTGCGGGTGGAGCACCCCGACGGCAGCGTGCTCGAGATCACCCAGCCCAGCGTGCTGGTCTACCCACGCCCGCTGTCGCACCGCTTCGTGACCGACCCCGACACCGGCGCCGACTTCGCCTGCGCCCACCTGCAGTTCGAAGGCGGCGGCAGCAGCCCGGTCGCCGCCGCACTGCCGCCGGTAATCTGCCTGCCGCTGCAGGAGCTCTACGGCGGCCAACCGATTCTGTCGGTGCTGTTCGAAGAAGCCTTCGCCCAGCGCTGCGGCCGCCAGGCGCTGCTCGACCGCCTGTTCGAAGTGGTGATGATCCAGATCCTGCGCGCGCTGATGGAAAGCGGCCAGCTGCGCGTCGGCCTGCTCGCCGGCATGGCCCACCCGCGCCTGCGCCACGCGCTGGTGGCGATGCACGAAGAACCCGCGCAGGAATGGACCCTCGAATCGCTCGCCCAGCGCGCCGGCATGTCGCGCAGCGCGTTCGCCGACAGCTTCCGCGACACCATCGGCAGCACCCCCGGCCACTACCTGCAGGGCTGGCGCACGCGCCTGGTGCAGCAGGCGCTGCGCAAGGGCCAGCCGCTCAAGCGCATCGCGGTGGATGTCGGCTACGGCAGTGAAGCGGCGCTGTCGCGCGCGTTCAAGTCGCAGACCGGGCAATCGCCGCGGCAGTGGAAACACGCGATAGCGCTCTAGAAATGCCAGTTAGTCAAATCGAAGCTGCGTGGAAAGGTGCCAACTAAGACTTGACGCGAACCATGCCCCAAGTCAATGAGGGCAGCGAGCCCTCTAGAGGGGCCATGCGGCGCACCTTTAGAAATCGGGATGTGGCTTGCCAGCATTAAAGATTTCATAGGTCAGTACCTTGGGGCGAGACCAGAGCTACGGCCCTAGGGTTAAGATGTGCTTCGACCATCTCGCGTTGCTAGAATTCGCCTATCGAAACGGGAGTGTGCTGTGACTATCAGTCAGCTGGTTAAGGAACTACAGATCGCCAGGACCAAAGTAGTAACCGATGGTTATGAGATGTCTCTAGGTGAAGTCGCGTCCATGTATCGAGCCCAAGAGCTTGTCATTGACCCGAACTATCAAAGACTTTACCGCTGGACTGATTCACAGCGCACGCGCTTCATCGAGTCACTCTTGCTTGGAATTCCAATTCCGCCGATCTTCGTATTTCAAAGAGAATCCGGGGTCTGGGAGTTGATCGACGGCCTGCAGCGGATGTCTACGGTTCTGCAGCTTATGGGGGAGCTTAAGCTTCCCGATGGAAATGGATTTTATCCTCTGCTAGAACTGGCTGGGACCAATTTGTTGCCAGCATTGGATGGCATGAAGTGGAAGCCGGCTCATGCCAATGACAATCTTGCATTCGACAGTTCTCTGCAGCTGGAGCTTAGGCGCGCTCGGGTGCGCGTGGAAATATTGAAGAAGGAGAGTAATGAGGGTGCAAAGTTCGAGTTGTTCCAGCGCCTTAATACTGGAGGCTCGAAGCTCAGTGAGCAGGAGGTCAGGAACAGCATACTGGTTATGCTAAACCTCGAGCTCTATAGCTGGCTTTCGGAGAGGTCTCAAGCGGTCAACTTCAAGCAGACCGTTCCCTTGACGGCGGCGCAGGTCGATCAGCAGCAAGGGATGGAGATAGCGTTACGTTTCTTTGCTTACCGGCTGCACCCTTATAAGAGTGGCTTGGACGTAAATGAGTATCTCGATTACTCAGCGCGTAAGCTCTCTGTTCCGGGTTCTTTTGACTTGGTCCAGGAGCGAGACACCTTCAACTGGGTTTTTGGTGAGCTAAGCAGATTGCTTGGTGATGGCGCCTTCAAAAAATGGGATGGCGCTCGGCACTTGGGTCCCTTTACCATCTCCGCCTTTGATGCAATCGCCTATGGCCTCGCTGTGAACAGAGCCGAGATCGAAAAGATGTTGCCTGACGCCCGTGACACATGGATTGTGGGAAAGGTGAGGGGGCTCTGGAGTGATAAAACGTACCAGTCAAATTCAGGCTCAGGCGTTCGCGGGACTACTCGTCTCATGAATCTGTTACCCTGGGCTAAAGCATATTTCCGCCCATGACTGAGTTCCGAACGGGGCAGCAGCTCTTCGACCATTTGGATCGCCAGATGTCGTGGCGATCCAAGGAAATCTATGAATTGACAAGCGCGGTAAAGCGCGCAGAGGGTAGAAACGCCAACGTTCATGTGCGGTGCGGCATTGCGCTTCTCTATGCTCATTGGGAAGGCTTCATCAAAGATACTGCGAACTCGTACGTTAACTATCTTTCGTACAGGGCTGATGCGAGTAGTTCCCTGATCCCCTCGTTGGTCGCGCTCTCGCTTCGCGCGAAATTTAGTGAGGCTTCTGCTTCCTCAAGGTCTAAGGTTGTAGTGCCTATGGTTAGGTACTTGATCGAAAGCCTTGATTCGCCGGTTGATTTGCCAAGATCCAGGGGGATTAGCACGGAAAGCAACTTAAGTTCGGCAGTTTTTGAAAACATTGCGGGCTGGATCGGGTTGGACACAGAGGGATATTCCGCGCGCTATCCAATTATTGACGACGTGCTGCTTCCAAGTCGAAATGGTATCGCCCATGGCGAACATCTTGTTGTTTCGAAAGAACGATATCTCTCGCTCGTAGAAGAGGTCACGTTTTTGATGAGGATGTTTAAGACGGACGTCGAGAACTCGGTGGCCCAGAAGAGCTTTTTGCGCGTTGCGTAGCTTCGTGAATGGTTTCCGCGATCCCGCCACTGGTTCCTTTCGCGGTGCTAAAGATTGAAGTTGGTTGATGGTGGATGCGTTTGAATAAAGGGCGCGGCTGGTTGCTGAAAGGTTCGTCTCCTTAAATCGTCCACTCTCGATCAGTCGTGAACATGATCGTCAGCCACCGGTCGGTCGATTCCTCACCCAACGCCTCACCGATCTCGTCGCGCAGCTGGTCCCATTCGACCAGTGGGCGCGGCGGGTCGTTGGCCGGTACCACGAAGAACAGTTCGATCTGGTCGCCACGCCCCACCTTGGCCACGTAGCTGCGGTGTTCAATGAAGCCGTGCTTGGCGACGATGCCGCGTGCAACCTCGTCAACGTGCGCCTGCAGGTCCGCCGGGGTGATGAGCAGGATGTCCGACAGCGCCTGGCGCACGGTGCCAAGTGGCGCGACCACGACGAACATGCACACCACCAGCAGAATGGCCGGATCGATGTAGGGCACCAGCCACGCCCACTCCGTGCCACGCAGCAGCCAGCCGCCGACGAAGGCAACCAGATAGGCCGCCGACATGCTCGCGGCCACCACCCAGTTCTTTGCATCCAATGCGATGAATTCGGAACCGATCGAACGGTTGGCGCGGCGTACGAACAACGCCAGGCCGCTCTCGACGATGATAGAAATCACCGCGAAGACGATGGCGGGCCCCAATTCGATCTCGCGCCCACCCGACATCAATGCGTCCACCGCATTGACCGCTGCATACAAGGCAGCGCCGATCATCAGCGTGCCGCTGACCCCCAGTACGATGGGTTCCAGGTGCCAGAAGCCCATGGTGAAGCGCTGGTTCAAGCGGGACTGCAATGCATCCACGTTGGTGGACATGCTGATCAACCGCACCACCAGCAGCGACAGCCAGGTCATCACCACGTCGATCAGGCCATAGATGCCGTCAAAGATGATCAGCGAGGAGTTGGCGAACAGGCCGAACGCGACGGCGATTGCCGCAACGCCGAACGAGGCTGCGATTGACAGGCGCAGGACCCCTTGTTCGGTGGTGCTGTCGAAGCTGGAAGGGTGAAAAAGGCTCATGGTGAATTCGGGGAAATCCTAGCGGGATCCGTGACGGCCATTGGAGAGCCAAGGGCGCCTTGGGCAGTAGATTGCCCTTCTTTGGTCACGCAATCCAAGGTGAACTTCAATGCTTCCATTCTTCAGGGGAATCTTCGTAGCTGCTTCGTGGGTGGCCGTCACCGCGATCCCGGTTTCGGTTCAAGCGGCATCGGAGATGCCTGAAAACGTCCAGGCCATGTCGTTCAAGGTATCGATAAACGGAAGGGAAGTGATGGCCCCCATCCTGGGGATGCCAACCGCTGGCCGTGCCGAAGTATCGATCGGCGCAAGTGAGAGGGATGGCTATACGCTCGGGGTAAACGTGATGAAAGCCGACCAGTCCACCGAGCTGCTTCCGTTGAAGCTACGGCTGGAGCTATGGAGAGGTTCTTCGCACAACGGCAAGCTGATGCTTGACCGGGTAATGGAGGTGACAGCCCATGGCCCGACCAGCGCACCGCGTAGCGTTGAGGCCGTCTACGGGTGGGGAGGAGTCCGCGAGCACATCCAGATTGAGCTTGTCGCATTGCGCACCCGGCGTGCGGGCGATTGGCAAAACCCCTGATTCAAGAGAATGACCGGCCACCGGGCGAGGAATCAACCCGCCTCCGCCAGCACCCGAAGCGTCTCCTTGGGATTCTTCATGATGACGTGGAGCAGGGCACGTGCCGGACCCGTGGGGTCCCGCCGCCCCTGTTCCCAGTTTCGCAGTGTGCCAACGTCCACGTGGATGATGCGCGCGAATTTCTGCTGCGACAGCCCCGTAGCTTGGCGAATCTCGCGCACTTGCACGGGGCTGACATGGAGCTCACGCGACGGTACCTGATTACCCTTCAGGATCTCATCGGCCTCGGCCACGCTCCCTATCAGTTCGGCAAAGACGGTCTTGTCCACTTACCCACCCGTTTGCTTGAAGGCACTCCCGCGCTGCGCGGAAGGATGCGTTTCAGAGTACGCCAATGACGTACATACGTCATTGACGTACGTCCCGGTCCGCGCCATCCCGGCCCGGTTCAGTGGCCCGGTGTAAACTATTGATCGCGCTGGCAAACCCAGCACTTCCCAGCCTGATCCGACACCCATGACCCTGCCTGCCACCCCTGCAGACCGCTACGCCGCTTCCCTGCGCCTTTCCGTCGCCCCCATGATGGATTGGACGGACCGCCATTGCCGCGTGTTCCACCGGCTGCTGGCCCCGGGTGCGCGGCTGTACACGGAAATGGTGCACGCCAACGCCGTGATCCACGGTGACCGCGAGCGCCTGCTGGCCTTCGATGGCAGCGAACAGCCGCTGGCCCTGCAGCTGGGCGGCAGCGATCCGGCCCTGCTTGCGCAGGCCGCGCAGATCGCCCAGGAGTGGGGCTACGACGAGGTCAACCTCAACTGCGGCTGCCCCTCCGACCGGGTCCAGGCCGGCCGGTTCGGCGCCTGCCTGATGCGCGAGCCCACCCTGGTGGCCGAGTGCGTGGCGGCCATGGTCGGTGCGGTGAAGATCCCGGTCACGGTGAAATGCCGATTGGGCGTGGATGAAGACAACGACTACGAAACCTTCGTCAACTTCGTCGATCAGTCCGCCAACGCCGGCAGCGCGATGTTCATAGTGCACGCCCGCAACGCCTGGCTGAAGGGTCTGTCGCCGAAGGAAAACCGCGAAGTCCCGCCGCTGCGCTACGACTGGGCGCACCGGCTCAAGACCGACCGCCCGCAGCTGCAGATCGTGCTCAACGGCGGCCTGGCCACGGTGGACGCCGCCCAGGCCCAGCTGCCTGGGCTGGACGGGGTGATGCTGGGCCGCGCGGCCTACCACGACCCCTACGTGCTGCATCAGCTGGAGGCTGCGCAGACCGGTGCTGCACTGCAGCCACGCGAGGCCCTGCTGCGCGCCATGCGCCCCTACATCGAGGCCCAGTTGGCCCGTGGGCTGGCCCTGAAGCACATCACCCGCCACCTGCTGGGCCTGTTCCACGGGCAGCCCGGTGGCCGCGCCTTCCGCCAGGTGCTCAGCGAGGGCGCACACCGCCCGGGGGCCGATTGGAGCCTGATCGAGCAGGCCCTGACCATCACCCGCGACCAGGCGGAACGCGTCGCAGCGTGAACCGCGTCTCAGACCGCGCTTGACATCGGGCGACAAGTAGCCGTCAATGTTCACCTAGATGAACAAAGCGATGCGGCGGTCAGAAAAGTTCAGACCGGATTCACTGCGTAAAACCAAGAATTTGCAAAAGATTCGTAAAGTGCCGGCCCAGGCTGGCGGCTGCCGATTCACAACTTTTGAACGTTTTGACGCGCTCCGCTAGGATCAGACCTGATGTCATCCGTAACCCGCCACCGCCGTTTTGCCGTTGTCGCCCTGCTGGCGAGCGGTGCCGTTGCTGCCATTGGCAGCGCCGGCGCACAGGCTCCCCAGCCGGATCCGGCCCGGGCCGAAGCGATGGTGCGGGCCTCCCGCGGTGCTCCCCAGGAGCGTTCCCTGTCCGACGCCGTGCGCCGGGTCCAGCGGACCACCGGTGGCCATATCCTCGGCGCGGAGCGGGTGCCCTATGACGGCCGGGACATCAACCGGGTGAAATACATGGATGACAGGGGTCGCGTCCGCTACATGGACGATCCGGCCCAGCCGCGTTCACAGCCCCGCACGCCGCGTTCGGATATGTCATCACTACGCGGCGATAACCCCTGAACGGGGATAGTTGTCCGCAGTCATCTGTTAGCCACTGGCCCCAGGCCACACCCAGGACACTAGGGAGAGTTCATGCGTATCCTTCTGGTCGAAGACGAAGCCCCGCTGCGGGAAACCCTTGCAGCCCGGCTCAAGCGCGAAGGCTTTGCCGTCGATGCCGCACAGGACGGTGAGGAAGGTCTGTACATGGGCCGCGAAGTGCCGTTCGACGTAGGCATCATCGATCTGGGTCTGCCCAAGATGTCGGGCATGGAACTGATCAAGGCGCTGCGCGACGAGGGCAAGAAGTTCCCCGTGCTGATCCTTACCGCCCGCTCGAGCTGGCAGGACAAGGTCGAAGGGCTCAAGCAGGGCGCCGACGATTACCTCGTCAAGCCGTTCCACGTCGAAGAGCTGCTGGCACGCGTCAACGCGCTGCTGCGCCGCGCGGCGGGCTGGAGCAAGCCGACGCTCGAATGCGGTCCGGTCGCGCTGGATCTTGCCGCGCAGACCGTCAGCGTTGCAGGCAGCAACGTGGACCTCACCAGCTACGAGTACAAGGTGCTGGAATACCTGATGATGCATGCCGGTGAACTGGTCTCCAAGGCCGACCTCACCGAACACATCTATCAGCAGGATTTCGACCGCGACTCGAACGTGCTGGAAGTGTTCATCGGCCGCCTGCGCAAGAAGCTGGATCCGGACGGCGAACTGAAGCCGATCGAAACCGTGCGTGGCCGTGGCTACCGCTTCGCGATTCCGCGCAACGAGGGCTGAGCCGTTAGTCCGGCGATGGGATGATGTCAGGCCGTCTGTGGTTCTTTAAACGCTGGCGGCCGCGCTCCCTGCAGGCACGCCAGCTGCTGGCTGCAAGTGTGAGCCTGCTCGCCTTCCTGGCGATTGCAGGCTACGCACTGGATGCGGCGTTCGCCGACACGGCGCGCGCCAACCTGCGCGAGCGCCTGAAAAACTATGCCACCGCCTACGCGGCCGGCATCGACTTCACCCGCGACCGCTCGCTGTACATCCGCGAGCAACCGCCGGATCCCCGCTTCGACGTGCCAGGCAGCGGCCTGTACCTGCAGGTGGTCATGCCAGACGGCAAGGGCAACTCCATGTCCGCCGAAGGCCCGATGCTGCCCACCGTGGGCGGCAAGCTGCTGGCCCCGCGCCAGGAAGTGTTCGAAGGCCCGCTGCCGATGATCCAGATCGACGGCAGCCAGGGCTCGGTGTACCGCTATGGCCTGGGCCTGGTGTGGGATGCCGACGCCGACCCGGCCACCGAATTCCCGTACACCATCTACGTGATGGAAGACTCGCGCGCGCTCGGTGCGCAGCTGCGCGTGTTCCGTGGCCGGGTGTGGTTCTGGATGGGAGGCGCGGGGTTGATCCTGCTGCTGTTGCAGACCGTCATCCTGCAGTGGAGCCTGCGCCCGATGCGGCGGGTGATCACCGAGCTGACCAAGGTGCAGCGCGGCGAAACCGAGCGCATGAGCGAACGCCACCCGCGCGAGCTGGAGCCGCTCACCGACAGCATCAACGCCTTCATTGAAAGCGAGCGCGAGAACCTCGAGCGCCAGCGCAACACCCTGGCGGACCTGGCGCACAGCCTGAAAACGCCATTGGCGGTGCTGCGCACGCAGCTCGACAGTGGCGCGGCCGACCAGGACCTGCGCCAGGAATTCGATGTGCAGCTGCGCCGCATGAACAACCTGGTGTCCTACCAGCTGGCGCGTGCGGCATCGTCGGGCCACAAGCTGTTCTCGGCGCCGCTGCCGATCGAGTCCAACGCCGAGGAAATCGTGCGCGGGCTGGAGAAGGTGTACGCCTCGAAGGGCGTGCTGTGCGAGTTCGATATCGACGACGGTGCTCGCTTCCATGGCGAGCCGGGCGACCTGCAGGAACTGCTTGGCAACCTGCTGGAGAACGCGTTCAAGTGGGCCAACCGCCGCGTGCTGCTCACCGCCAAGCCGTTCAGCGCGCCGGGAATGCGTCGCGCCGGGCTGGTGCTGTCGGTGGACGATGACGGCCCGGGCATTGCCCCGGACGACATCGCCAAGGTGCTGCAGCGTGGCGTGCGCGGCGATGAACGCGTGCAGGGACACGGCATCGGCCTGTCGATCGTGCAGGACCTGATCAAGGACTACCGCGGCGAACTGCAGGTGAAGCGTTCGCCGGAACTGGGTGGCGCGCGGTTTGAAGTGAAGCTGCCACCCGGGCCGTAAGTCCAGAGTGTACCGACCAACGGTCGGTACCTACCCGCATGGCCGTTTCCCGGTACATACCGACCAACGGTCGGTATGTACGCGAATGGCCGTTTACCGGTGCATACCGACCAACGGTCGGCATGTACGCGAATGGCCGTTTA